>NZ_CP022315.1:2818532-3131703 GCF_002216775.1 Virgibacillus phasianinus | reverse complement strand
TTGCATAGCTGCCTATTCCACCTCGCATTACATAATCGCTGCCAAGACATTTTCCAACAGTTGCTCCCATACCTGCACCGGCACTTCCCTGCTTAAAAACGTTATTAGAATAGGCCATGATACAGGCTTTGTAACCCATTTGACTATCGGGACGCACATTTGAATCTCCCGGATATAAATCAAATAAAATAGCCCCGGAAACAATTGGTACTTTTGTCACCTGTACATCAAATCCCACATTCTTCTCTTCTAAAAATTTCATTACCCCATTTGCTACATCAAGACCAAATGCACTTCCGCCAGACAGGAATACACCATGCACTTCTTCTACCAGATTTTCCGGTTTGAGGGCATCTGTTTCCCGTGTGCCAGGTGCTCCACCGCGAACCTCAACACCGCCTACCGCACCATCTTCGCAAATAATAACGCTACAGCCGGTTAACGCATCACTATTTTGGGCGTGGCCAAATCGAAAACCAGTAAGTTTCTGAATAGGTATTTCCTTCATCATGAATCATCCCTTTCATGTTTCAATTGATAGGTGTTAGGCTACATTATTTATATAAAGACACGGAGTGTGATCAAATGATAACAGATATTTTGGTAAGTGGAGTTGTACAAGGTGTAGGATTTCGCTATGCTACCAAGCAGCTTGCTGGCGAGTTTAACCTTAAGGGCTGGGTTAAAAATAATTCAGATGGTACAGTGCAGATTCAGGTAGATGGAGATGGGAAAAAAGTTCAAAAGTTTATTAAAGCAATTAAAAACAATCCCACAGGCTCTTCCCATGTGAGCGATATCAAAGTGACAGAAATCGAAACTACTGAAACGTTTCATCAGTTTACAATAAAGTAAATTTCTCTTGTTCTAGAATAATGCTTCTTCAAACTTTGAAATAGTATAAAAAAAATAGCCACTATGCTGCATAGTGGCTATTTTTTATATTAACGGTCTTCAAAAAACTTGCGATTCATCTCAATATATTCATTCTCTTCCTCAGGAGTTTCATCTTCCATATATATCGCTTCAACTGGGCAAACAGCTTCGCATGCTCCACAATCAATACAAATATCAGGATCAATGAAGAACATATCTTTTCCTTCTTCTATACAATCGACTGGACAAACTTCGACACATTCGCCAGATTTTTCATCTTTACAAGGTGATGTAATTACAAAAGCCAACTGAATTCCTCCTCTATAGTAATAATTTCTTTTTTATAGGAATAAACATATCAATGCAACTAAAAAAGATGCAATAGTTGTGATGATTATGTACGTATGATTAAGAATCTAAACCCAACTATAACTATTTTCATCTAAATCATATATTCATTATTTTACCGAACAACTTGCATTCTTTCAAGCTATATTCGTAATTGAAGGGAGAAAATATCGAATGGAGATCAAGATACGTCAAAGTGATACTTTATGGTATTATAGTCAATTATTTGATGTTCCATTAGTTTTAATAGAACAATCAAACCCTAGACTAGAACCACAAAATTTATCTGTAGGAAATAGTATTAAGATTCCCGGCTTTATTTTAAAACCACATACAATAGAAACCAACGATACATTATGGCAAATATCGTCACAATATAACGTCCCTATGGACACTCTTCTATTAACAAATCAAACAATCGATTCATCAAATCTTGAGAACGGATCGACTATTTCAATACCAATTCGAGTGCGTGAATTTTTAGTACAAGATGTGGCTGATTACACGTATGAAAAAATGATTGCAGATATTGCAAGACTCTCGGAAATTTACCCATTCTTTTCCAAGCAGACGATTGGAAACTCTGTCATGGGGAAAAATTTAACGGAATTGAGGATAGGATTTGGTACAAAACGGGTCCATGTTAATGGGGCATTTCATGCAAATGAGTGGATTACTACTTCAGTTATCATGAAATTTTTAAATGAATACCTGCTAGCTTTAACAAACGGCACAGCAATAAATGGAATGAACATGCTGCCATTATTTATGGAAACTTTCCTCTCAATAGTACCAATGGTAAATCCGGATGGAGTCGATTTAGTTTTAAACGGCGTACCTGATGATTCATTATTTGCGGAACAAGTGTTGGAGATTGTTGGTCAGGACAAAGACTTTTCAGAATGGAAAGCTAATATTAATGGCGTCGATCTAAATAAACAATTCCCGGTACTGTGGGAAATAGAGTCTGCTAGAAGCCTAGAAAAACCCGCACCTCGGGACTACCCAGGGCCATGCCCATGGTCGGAACCGGAATCGAAAGCCATTGCAGAATTAATGAAGGTTCGCGATTTTTCAAGGGTACATGCACTCCACACGCAAGGGCAAGTAATCTATTGGGGATTGGAGGGTCAGGAAATTGCAAACGAATATGCACGTGTAAGCGGGTATGAGTCAATTCAAGATATGGATAATTATACAGGATTTACGGATTGGTTCATCCAAAAGTATCAGCGGCCCGGTTACACGATTGAACTGGGTAGTGGCGTAACCCCACTACCTATTAGCCAGTTTGACAAAATCTATGAGAAAAGTTTAGGAATCTTCCTGGCAAATCTATACCTATAATTAATAGTATCCTTCCCATAACCGAGTGATAGAATGCTGCACACCATTGGATTCTAGTAAATATACATCAGGATTGTTTAAATTTTTCCATTCATCAAACCCGATAGTCGGATCAAAGCTTTTTAAGATCAATGATATAAGATTGCCATGACTTACAAGAATGATATTATTCAAGTCTTTATTTTCCATAACGGATTTATAAACTGCATTACCCCTATTAATTGCATCATTAGCAGATTCACCGCCAGGAAGTTTAAAATCGAGTTCGTTGAACGATTGTTCTAATACTTCCATCCAATCATCAACTGGTTCGTTGCTTAATATACGTTCCTGTAATCGCTCATCTACATCGACATGTAAGTTGTTTGATTTTGCAAAGGGTTTTATACTTTCAATTGCTCGTAAATAGGGGCTGGAAATAACGCCATCAAACGTAAGGTTTTGCTTATCAAAAAACTGCGATAACAATATCGCCTGCCGCATACCTACAGTGGTTAATGGCGAATCTTTGTGTTGTCCTTCAGCCAGGCAATGACGTACTAGATATATTTTTTTCAATACGATTCAGCCCCTTCTCAAAGTTTTCATTAAGCATAATTGAAATAATGAAAATAGTAAATAAATTATATCATTAATGGTAAAAATATAACATATTTTTTAAAAAATAAATCTCATACGTTTATGAGCCATACAAAAATAACAGGGATAACCCTGTTATTTTATTTCAGAAAAATAATTTTTTAAAAAGCCGCCTATCCGGTTACTATTATCAATTATAAAATAGAATTCATCGGTCTCATTCTTTACATCGTAAATTTTTCCGGGTGTTAATTTATTATCAACGATAAATTTCTTTGCCTCCGCATGAACACATTTAATTTGTTTTATTGTATCCCGTTCTTCCCATTCTTTATGAATCATTCTATACCTTCCTTTTTCAGTTTACATAATATTATTATTTATAACTATAGATTTAGCTGAATAAATGTAAATAACCCTCGTAACCTTGTTCGCTCATTTGATCCTTTGGAATAAAACGCATCGCGGCTGAATTCATGCAATATCGCAACCCGCCTTTATCTTTTGGTCCATCATTAAATACGTGTCCCAGATGGGAATCAGATGTTTTACTACGCACTTCTGTACGCCTCATACCAAACGAATTGTCAGTGTTTTCGGCCACCTGATAAGGATCAACCGGTTTGGTAAAGCTTGGCCAACCGCAGCCAGCATCAAACTGCTCTTT
Organism: Virgibacillus phasianinus; assembly: GCF_002216775.1. GTDB lineage: Bacteria > Bacillota > Bacilli > Bacillales > Amphibacillaceae > Virgibacillus_F > Virgibacillus_F phasianinus. The sequence continues at coordinate 3,127,886 of NZ_CP022315.1, read as the reverse complement.
TGATGTAAATAACACCTCTCCTGAAACTATATCAACATATATACCATCTGCTTTATTATCCCAGTATTCATTTTGAAATGGTTTCTCTGTGCCGTTTTCTTGTGTCACCTGATATTGTATTGGTGTCAATTCCTCTTTTAGTTTAGTTTTATCCATTTTTGGTGCCCAGCTTTTTTTGATAAAATCAGCTCTCCCTGATCCTTTTTTATATAGTCGGTAATGAAAAGAATGTTTTTTGTAATAGTCCTGATGATTTTCCTCAGCTCTGTAGAAAGTTTTGGCCGGCAGTATCTGTGTAACAATTGGTTTCTGGAACCGACCGCTTTTCTCTAACTCTCGTTTTGATTCTTCGGCAATTTCTCGTTGTTGTTCGTTATGATAAAAAATAACGGTTTGGTAGGACTCACCACGGTCATTAAATTGCCCCCCACTATCTGTAGGATCAATTTGCTGCCAGAAGGTCTCCACAATCCGTGCGTATGGCATCACATTTGGATCAAATGTGATTTGCACAGCTTCAACATGACCTGTAGTATCAGAACATACTTCCTCATAGGTTGGGTTTTTTGTCCTACCACCTGTATAACCAGAAACAACTTCTTTAATACCTGGACGTTCATCAAAAGGTTCAACCATACACCAAAAGCATCCACCTGCAAATGTAGCTAGTTCTCTATTTGAAGTCATGACCTTTCCTCCAATCTGATTATAACCTCTCTCTATTTTTTCTTTTTTTACGAAAAAAATCAAGTGTACGGCTTAGTTGCAAGATTTTCTTATTAAATAAATAATTTCGGTTTTGATTGTCTGGTTTTTGGTTCATTTGTCCTTTTGGTTTTATGAACAGGTTCACTCGCTGCTATTGGGTGTTCTTCCGCGGTATTAAATGACTCAACTTCTGAATCATCTGTCTCTGAATCATCAGTATCTGATGCATTTAATGCTTTCATCATTTTCAGCATCGCCGGCAGGTTTTTAACCATTGGTCCATATTCTTTAATCATAGGTGCTGCTGACTCCGCCATATTCATTACCTTTTGAACATTGGCAAGTGTTTTATTTAGTCCACCTGAGCTTGGGTTTAAAAATGATGCAATCGATGCAGGAATCGATGTCCTTGGTTTTGGAGCTGGATACCTGTTTGCATGATACGGTCGTATGCTGAACGGGTCATAGATTTGCCGTTCTTGAACAGGTGGACGATTGTTCATAGGAAACATGTTGCATCCCTCATTTCTATATGTTTTCTTTAAATAGTTTACGTAAAATACCTGGATTGGTGTAGGCTTTTCATATGAATGAATTATCCAGCCATCGGACAAATACTATTTGCTGGAAATATAGAAATATTCCATTAGTATTTCCCGGGAAAGCGCAGGTTACAACAATTATTTTAATAATCCCTGCGTTTATTGACGTGTTTTATCGAAAAATTAATACCCTTGTTATTAATTAGACTTGACCAAATTGAAATCCAAATGTTGATCCGTTGTGTGAAGGTGTAACCTGAAGCTTCGCATGTATCTCGTTTTTCAGGTGCGGCACATGTGAAATAATTCCAAGCAGCCGGTTGCTTTGCTGTAAATCCTTCAAACAATTAATTGCTTGCTGCAATGAAACTTCATCCAACGTTCCGAAACCCTCATCTATAAACAGAGTATCTAACTGAACACCACCGGCATGGGTCTGTACAACATCGGCAAGCCCTAATGCCAGACTTAGAGAAGCTTTAAATCCTTCACCACCAGATAACGTTTTCACAGATCGCTGTTGACCTGTATGGTGATCTAATACCTCCAAATCTAACCCGCTTTGCGCTCCCCTCTTCGCCACCTGCCCACTTCTAATTAATTGATAACGGTGGTCGCTCATGCGGTCTAATCGTAAATTAGCCTGTAAGATGATTTCATCCAGGAATGATGCCAGCACATAGCGTTCAAACGAAAGCCTCAGTGAATTATTTCCATGAGCCAGATCGGCAAGTTCACCAATTGTGTAAAAGTCGTTTTCCAGCTGTTGTTGATTTGATAGCTGCCTGGTAATAGATTGGAAAGTCTGCTCGTCATTTTTTATTTTCATCTGTAAAAGCTGCAGTTTTTCACAGATCTGTTCCAATTCTGTCTGCGCAGTTTGTAATTCATTATCCAATTTTTGGATATCCGGCCGGGTTTGATCTTTTATTTCACCATTAAGTGTTTTTAACGAATAAACCAGCTCATCACAACGTTTTTCATACTCCTTGACTGTTTCTGTTAGTTGCTGCTGTTCATCTGTTGAAAGTGTTGAAAGTTGGTAGTTTTCAATTGATGTAAACCCGGATGATGCAACATGCTCTTTAAATAGCTTATGTTGCCTTAGATAATTTTCATCTGCCCTGTTCACAGTTTTTTGCTTTTCTTCAATAATTGTTTGTTTTTTCTGCATAGCTTCACGCGTATCTTGATAATCTTTCTTTAGTTGTTCCCAAGTGTTAACCCATTTTACATATGTTCGCTCTTTATTAACAATTTCCTGTTCGAATTGTGCCGGATCTGTAATATCTTCGGGAATATTTTTTCGCAACTCATCTACTTTTGTTTCATATTTTAATAGCTTTTCATGCGCGGTTTGGTAGTCTTTAGAACATTGATCAAACGTTTGTTTAACTTTTTCTTTTTCCGCTTTAAGTGCTTCTTTGTCGGTCTTTGTCTGTTGTAATGCTTCGAGCTGTTTGGATAACATATCTCTCTTATTATTGACCTCGCTAATTTTTTCATTCCACATAGCTATCAGCTGTCTGATGTTCCCTTGATTATAGTTATCTATTTTTTCCTTTAATTCCTCCTCTAACTTATCGACCAATAGTCGTTGGCTTTGCCCTTCTGATTTACTGTTTACATATATTTGTTGATAATCTTCTATATCTTGTTCCTGTTGTTTGAGGTTTTTCTCTGTATTCTCTAGTAAGGCTGTATCTACCAAATGATCATGTGGTGCAGCTAAGGCTGGGTGCTCCAGTGATCCGCATACAGGACACGGTGTATGATAATCTAATGTACTGGCTAGTAAAACAGCATACTCTTCTTTTTGTGCTGTTTGCAACTTACGATAATCCTCTTTAAGCTTTCGCAATTTCAGTTGTTTTTGCTGAAAGGTTTTTTCTATCTGTTTATAACTTTTACGCAGCCCCTGCAACATTTCAAACTCATAATTAAGCCTTTCAAGCTGCTTACTGATCGTAATTGCTTTCTCATATTGTTCTTTCATATCATAGTATTGTTTCGTTATTTTTTGTTCATTTTGCAGTGTGGAGTCCTTTTTATCGATATCCCGATCCATTCTTTCTAATTTATCCTGCAAATTGGCTAGCTGTTTGGATAATTCATCTCGCTCTTTGGTTATTTCCATTGTTGCTTTGTGTAATTTTACATACATCTTTACATATTCTAACTGCTGCTTTTCTTTACTGATCATTTCCTTGTATTGATTGCGTGCGTCCTCTTGTTCGAGCTGCTCATTATAGGAGCCAGCAATTGTATCGAACTTATGTTGAAGTTCTGTCAGTAAATCCCGCTGTATTTTCAATCCGTCCCTTTCATTCATCCATTCCGTCTTGCGTACCTTCATTTGTTCCTCAAAAGGAAAGACTTTAGCAGCGTTTTCCGCAGCTTTTAGTCTTTCTTTTGTTTTTTCAATTCTTCCTTCTTGTTGCTTTAATTGCTTTTGTTCCCTCTCTATTCTTTCCTTTTGCACATACTTATCTTCAAGTGCTTTGCCGTCTTGCAATATCTTTTGAAGGTGTTGAACTTTTTCGGACTGCTTTGTTTTCCTTAAATCTTCCTCTCCACTTAACTTTTTTGTTGTTTCGATTTCATCCTCCAGTTTTTGTAAAAGCACAGTAATGGTATCTGCTTGTTCCGGGTGGATGCTTGTCCAGTCAATCTTCGTTAACTCTTGTTGGATGGACTGCTCAATAAATGTAATCTTTTCCTTTAAATTCCTTGCTTCGGATTTTAACTGATCGGTCATTCGTTCGTAGAAATACGTATGAAAAATATTTTGCAGGACTGCCTCACGTTCCTTGCTATTCTCGGAAATTAACTTGCGAAACTCACCCTGTGGTATAAGAATCATTTTTCGAAATTGCTCATAATCGAATCCTAGCTTATTTTCCAAAGTTTCATTTACTTCTTTTATCCGGGAATAAAGCAAGACTTTTTCTCCATCCCTCACTTCATATAGGACAGCCTTGGGAGGATCATCTGTATACCCTTCGCCACGTTCCTTTTTCTTATACTGTTTCGGACTGCGTGACACGATATATTCCTTGCGATTCAATGCAAAATGAAATTGTACTTCTGTTTGATCATCGAGGGTTGCGAAATGGCTTCGTAAGGAATCCTGATCACGATCTGAGCCACTTGCTCGTCCATATAATGCATAACAAATCGCATCAAAAATGGTAGTCTTACCAGCACCGGTTGGGCCTGTAATAAGAAAAATTGATTCATCACCTAATTCATTAAAATCTACAGTTTGTTGGTCCCAATATGGACCGAACGCACTAACACTTAATGAAATTGCGCGCATGTCTATTCACCCCTTTCATCGATTACAAGTTGTTGTACGATTTTATCAATATGGTGCAGGCTTGATTCGGGTATCTGTTCACCTTTAATTTCCTCGTAGAATTGAGCGAATAGTTCCGTGTGTGATTTTGTTTGCTGTTGTCTTATTTTTTGCAGCTCATTTAAACTGGTGGATGATGAAAATGATTTACGTTCTAATCGCAATATATTTGGATAAATTTTTCGGAGTTTATTCATAGGATCAATGATCTGTCCCTTGTCCAATAAAATGATGTGCAGATAATCCTCTTTATTTAGAATGGGCTGATTAAGTAAATCTTCAAAATACCCCTCCACCACCTGCATATCATGTCTCGCTTTTAATGGAATATAGGACAGTTCACACGTTCCATCATGATCCATATTGACTATTGTCACAGACTTGTTATGTGTTGCCTCTGAAAAAGAATATTTAAGAATAGATCCGCTATAGCGAATTACATCACTCTTTATTCGTTGTGCCTGATGCAAATGCCCTAAAGCAACATACGAAAAGTCGTTGAAAAGGCCAACATCAACATACGGACTTCCGCCAACCATTGATAAACGCTCTTCCGATTCTGATTCCATTCCACCGGCTATAAAAGCATGACCAACGAACACGTGCCGTTCATTCATATCATATGCGCCTTTTATTTTATTGAGGATGGCTGCCATTGCACTATGGTGTGAATGGATTGATTCATCATCTAATAATGCACGCACTTCTGCCGGCTCTGTGTAGGGAACTAGGTGAAAATAAACAGGTCCATCATCATCATGAATGATAATTGGCTCTGCATTTGTATCAAGCTTTGATTGAAGATACAATTGCTGTGACCGGAACAATTGTGTTCCGAAATCTAACCGATCAGGACTATCATGATTTCCGGCAATCGCCAATACGGGAATTTTTAAATCAACGATCAATGTTGTTAATACCCTGTTAAGTAATTCGACAGCCTCTTTTGGCGGAACCGCCCGATCATATAAATCACCTGCAATAATAATTACGTCAGGCTGTTCAAGCTCAATAATTTCCAATAGTTGATTTAAAATAATATCCTGTTCATCCGTCATATGGACACTATTTACTATTTTCCCCAAATGCCAATCGGCTGTATGTAAAATTTTCATTATTACTCCTCCTTTTTCTACTATCATTTTATCATGATTTTATTTAACTTTATCAGTATCCTGGATTAGAGAATGTTCATTCGATTATACTGTAGAAAAGGAAATTCAGTTTGGAAACGGAAGAACAAACACGGATTGAACTGTCTTTTTCCTTCATTCTATCCATTTCCATGCAATAAAGCTTGCTCATCCTGAGCAAGCTTTATTGTTCTTTCATTCTATATACATCCCAAAGTTCATCGAACACTTGCAAGGCATTTGTAAATGGACTGTTCCATTCCAAATAATTACTAATCTCGTTATAATCTGTTGAGTATTTGGGAAAACCGTCATCATAAAAAACGAATTCCGCTAGACGGCTTTGGTCTGTCGGCTTCTTTTTTCCCCGGTAGGTCAAAATAAAATGATAAAATGAACGCATCCCCTGTGCACCTCACTTACTCTTCATTCATAAATTCCTGATGCTTCTTTAACTTCTTCTTGTAAACAGCCCTAGAACAATAAATACTAATTTCATATAAAATAATCAACGGAACAGCAACAATGGTTTGCAGCACGAAATCTGGCGGTGTCACAATAGTTCCAATAATTACTAAAATGAAGTATGCGTATTTCCTAACCTTTCTCATGTAGTCCGGTGTAATAATACCAAGGCTTGTCAGGAACATGGCTATAATTGGTATTTCAAAAAGGATTGCAAACGGTATTGTTACATGCAGCATAAACTTGAAATATTTATCAACGGTGAAAAGTTCATTAAACATCCCTTCATTCAATGATAAAAGGAATGGCAATATAAGTTTAATAAATAGAATGTAGCCAAACGTCAAACCAATTATAAATAGAATAAAAATTGCTGGTATGTATGCCAAAGATGCTTTTTGTTCATTAGGGGTCAATCCCGGTTTTATAAACAACCAGATTTGTAAACATAAAATCGGGATTGTCCCAACTAATGCAACAAGTCCGGCCATTGAAAAGTAAATCCATATAATTTCACCAGGACTAATAACATTCAGCGTAAAATCCAGGTCGTTAACAAAAAAGCCATATATATCTTTCACATAGATAAATCCCACAATAAAAAATATCACAAAAAAGATGGCTGTAACAATTAATCGATTTCTAAGCTCAGATAAATGTCCGGTGACATTCATTTCTTTTTCAAGTAGATTCTGCTCTTCTTCAGACATTATTTCACTCTCCTAGGGCCTAAGCGCAAAAGAAGATGTAAGGCTATTTCCCCTACACCTTCCAACATGAATTAGTTTTTAGTTGATGCTTTGTCGTGTTTATCTTTATGTTCCGAATCATCGTCACTCATAATGTCTTTTGTAGCATTCTTAAATTCCCTTAAGGAACTGCCAAAGGATTTACCTATTTCAGGTAATTTAGATGGGCCAAATACAACCAAGGCGATTATGAGAATGATAATTAATCCCGGTACTCCTATATTGCTTAACATGTAACATCACTCCGCAAAATATTATTTGTTATCTTTACCCTTAACAATTGTCTTTGCCTCTTTTATTTCATCGGCAGCATCGCTTGTTAAATCGCGAGCGGAATTTTTAAATTCACGCAACGTTTGACCAGTAGCTTTTCCAATTTCCGGCAATTTCTTTGGGCCAAACACAACTAAAGCAATTACGAGAATTAAAATTAATCCCGGAACCCCAATACTTGATAACATATATAACACCCTCTTTATAAGATAATTTCATTATACTGCTTATCCACGCCCCATGGTATTATTTTACTAAAATACACATAATGTTCACATTAGCATTTACCATTATTCGCTATCAGTTTAACACGATTTTAAACGGGATAACAACCTATAACCATTTGGCTTTTTCATATTGTGCCCTATTGTTCATATTAAAAAAGTGTCTTACCAGAACGTATGGCGGAATATCACCAAATTCATCAACAAACTTTATGTTAATATGGTCAAATAATTTTCTGACCTTCCGCTCCCCGCCTGCTAATTGTTTTCGAACCCTGAGCGCAATCCGTTTACGATAAATTCCTGACAGCGGGTGCATTGTATCTTCATATACGGGAACGACTGCATCATATTCGGATAACTGTCCCAAAAGATGATAGTAGACTTGCCGATTAACAAAAGGAGTATCACATGCACTAAAAATACAAATGTCAACATCTACCTGGGATAGTGCTGCTTCCATTCCAGCTAACGGACCCTGGTCTAAATAGTTATCCTTAATGATCGGTAATCCAAGATGCGAAAATATAGCGGCGTTATTCGAGTTAATAACAACCTTAGAGTTTATGCTTTCCATTTCATCTGCAATGTATTCGATAACGCTCTTATTTCCCAGGGGAAGGAGTGCCTTGTTTGTTCCCATCCTGGTCGAATGTCCTCCCGCCAGAATAACACTGCATATTTTCATATCACTTTTTTCGGTCATACTGGAGAAAATAGTAATCATATGGATTTTTTTCGTCCTTTTCGCCTTTTTCCCTGTTGGTTAAATTCCAATCATCCTCCGAAAACTCGGGGAACCTGGTATCGCCTTCGAATGATTCATCAATCCACGTAATATACATACGATCAGTAAATGGAAGAACCTGTTCAAAAACCTTCGCCCCACCAATTACGAATAATTCATCGTCACCATATTGTTCATTCCATTTTTTAATCGTGTCAATATCATGAATAACGTCAACATCGTCTGGATATGACGGGTCTTGGCCGGTTAAAACAACATTTTTACGGTTTGGTAATGGTCCGCCCAGTGAATCATACGTTTTTCGGCCCATAATCATCGTATGCCCGGTTGTTTTCTCTTTAAAAAATTTAAAGTCTTTCGGTAAATGCCATGGTAAATCATTGTTTAAACCTATTACCCGATTACGATCCATTGCCACAACAAATGATATCATTATGAAACCTCCTGTTTATACAGCTATTGGTGCTTTAATTGTTGGATGCGGATGATAATTTTTCAATTCGAAATCGTTCACATCAAAATCAAATATACTTGTTTTGTCTTTATCTAAAATAAGTTCAGGAAAATCTCTGACATCCCGCCCAAGTTGAACGTTAACCTGTTCAATATGGTTTGAATATATATGAGCATCACCAAATGTATGGATGAAATCCCCAACTTCTAAATTACACTCATGTGCAATCAAGTGGGTTAATAATGCATAACTCGCAATATTAAATGGTACGCCTAAAAAGATATCCGCACTGCGCTGGTATAGCTGACAAGACAATTTGCCGTTAGCAACATAAAATTGGAACATTGTATGGCATGGTGGTAATGCCATAGATGGTACATCTTCCGGGTTCCAAGCAGAGACAATATGTCTTCTGGAATCTGGGTTAGTACGGATGGAATCCACCACTTCTTTTAATTGGTCAATCGTTTTATTCTGTGATGTTTTCCAATCGCGCCACTGTTTACCGTACACAGAACCTAGATCTCCAAATTTAGCTGCAAATGCATCATCCTGTAGGACCTTATCTTTAAAAAGCGTCATTTGTTCCCGGTATTGATTATTGAATGCGCTGTCTACCTGGCAACGGTTCCCAAAGTCGGTCATATTAGGACCAGTGTATTCTTCACTTTCAACCCAGCTTTTAAATGCCCACTCATTCCAAATATTATTATTATTTTCCAAGAGGTAACGAATATTTGTATCCCCTTTTATAAACCATAGTAATTCACTCGCCACAAGTCGAAATGGTACCCGTTTTGTGGTTAAAAGCGGAAAGCCCTGACTTAAATCGAACCGAAGTTGGTACCCAAATACGGAATAAGTGCCCGTGTTTGTTCGGTCCCCTTTTTTATTGCCATTATGAAGAACATGCTTACACATGTCTAAATATGCCTGCTCACCATTCATTATTTACTGCCTCCACCTTTTCCTTTATATTCATGCACCTATTGTAACATATCCCTAACCCGGTTTTAGAGTATATTCATAAGTTTTTGCCGTTGAGACATATGGAAAAAATAAAACAAATTTAACCAGTGAATGCTTTACGAAGCTGTGCTGCAGCTTCCAAAAGAGCTTCATTTGCTTTATCAACTAGTTTATGAAAATTTGCAAACCCATGAATCAATCCCTCATAGTTCCTGTAATAAACGTCAATGCCATTTTCCTCAAGCTTTTCTGCATACGCTTTGCCAACATCACGAAGCGGATCATACTGAGCTGTCATAATCAACGTCGGCGGCAAATTCTCATGATTTGAGTATAGTAGCGGTGATGCATAAGGGTTCTGTAATTCTTCCTCACTACTGAAATACTGATCCCGAAACCAATTCATCTGGTTGACGGTTAACAGATAACCTTCCGCATTTTCACGCATGGAATTAGGAGCCTTGTCATAGCCTGTGGATGGGTAAATCAGCATTTGATACGCAATGTTTGGAAACTTTCTTTCCTTGGCGATAATACACGCAACAGCTGCTAAATTCCCCCCAGCACTATCCCCGCCTACCGCAATCCGATTCTTGTCGATATTAAACTCGGCGGCATGTGTCGCAACCCAGTGTAATGAGTCATATGCATCTTCTACTGCTGCCGGGAATTTATGTTCTGGAGCTAAACGATAATCTACCGAGATAACAACACATTGTGCTCTGTTTGCCAGCAATCTGCAAACAGAATCATGACTATCAAGATCCCCAATTACCCAGCCACCGCCATGATAAAATATTAAAGCAGGTTGTGGTGCCTCTCCTTCCGGTGTATATACACGGATAGGCAGAGATCTTCCCTCCAACGGAATTGTTTGATCCTTTACTTCCTTGACCTCCTCCTTTTCGCTGTCCATATCCATACTCTGTGCCGCCATTTTTCTATAAGCCTGGGCGGTTATTTGGTCCCAGGCTGGTGAAGGTATTGCATTAATTTGGTCTAGGATTACTTTTACTTGTGAATCTAGAGCCATAAAATTATCCCCTTTTCATATGTAATGAAACAAGTTTTTTCTTTATATATAGAATACCTTGCTGAATATGATAATGCCAGTATACTACATGCTTATCCAAAAAAACTTATCCAGAATATTTTCCAATATCGCCCTTAAAAACCATCCCTTGATCAAACTCGATAATTTTAAGTTGATTTATATCTTTAATGTAAATACTTTTATATTGCGGCTGGCCATCTTCATCTTTTAAAATTATAATCCGCTTATGTGAATTGTTTGCGACAATTTGTATTTGATAACTATTAGCATTTATGAGTTCATCTATAATAATAAATTCAGGAAATTCAACCTCGTTTTCGACTGCGTATGAATTACCTTCTTTATCTTCAACATGGGTATTGTCGTCAACAAAATCTGCTTTTTGATTCCAAGTGTCTATTTCGAAGGGACTGTTATGACCTTGTGAGATTTGGGAAACACCTGTTTTCAATGATTCGTGATTTGATCCTTCTTCTTGTATTACATTTGTGCCGAATACACTTCCTGCTATCAACATTACTCCTGCCGTCGTTAAAACCAGTGTTTTCATGTTTTTTTCCTCTCCTTCTTTACGGTAACTAACTCTAACATAGAGTGAAAATGTAAGAAAAGGATTGGAATAGTATTAGAAATTACTAAGAATTAAATGACAAATCGGTGACAAATGTTCAAAGGTACATATTTATTACACTGCACTTACATTTATATTACAGTCCCTACTAAACTGGATTTCTAGTCGAATCTATTATAAAAGCGAGTCTATTTGATTGGACTTGCAAAAGAAAATACATCAGGAGGTCTTTTTATCAAATATCTTACATTAACAACCCTATTCACTCTTGGACTAGTCCTTTTTGCTAATTCAGTTTACGCAAGTGGGAAATATACGATTCAATCTGGAGATGTGTTATCAGAAATATCACAATCACATAATGTTGATCTAGAATCTTTACTAGCGTCAAATTCTTCTATATCTAATCCGGATGTCATCTTTCCCGGACAGATTATAACGATACCTGACGCAAACGGAAAAACTTATACTGTAACCGCATATACGGCCGGATATGAATCAACTGGTAAGGAACCGGGCGACCCTGCTTATGGTATCACCGCTTCTGGTAACCATGTAGATGAAGGTCAGACAATAGCTTGTCCACAATCACTTCCTTTTGGGACAAAAGTACAAATCCCGTATTTTAATGAAACTTTTGTTTGCCAGGATCGCGGAAGTGCTATTACAAAGGGCAGATTAGATGTATATATGTCGGATTTAGATGATGCATTACAGTTCGGTGTTCGGGACTTGCAAGTTCAAATTTTAAACTAAACGAGTATCCCCTTCTTAAAAAAGTTGACCAAACCTGAGTTCAATAACTCGAATTGGTCAACTTTTTTCGGTTCCTTATTTAACTTTAAGTACAATTTTTCCAGTACTTTTGTTTTGTACCATCCACTAGTACTGCATGCATTGTATCAACCTCTTTCTCTATTAATTCTAGATCAACCATTTGATATTTTTGCAAATTCATACCATATCTTTTACTATTACTCCGATAACGTCAACAAAAAGAGTGAATAATCCTTTATTTATGAAGCATTATGGCTCTTTGGAGCTCATTCAGATCTGTGTTTATTTCTTCTGATGTTATTTGTTCCGTTGGCGGGACTATGACTGATGAATTATTTTCGGTCACTTTTCTTGCCATTAACTGTAATAATTCACTTAGGTTTTCGAATTCTTTATCCGTAATCCCCAGGGAATGTTTACCTCTGCTGCAAGTAATGAATAAATAGCCCAAGTGTTGTGTATGCATGATTGCTGGCCAATAGAAATCTGCATTTGTTTGTTTACGGTAAAAATCCCCCAAAGTACGATCATAAACAGTACGTAAATTAATTAAATTCGTTACTACTTTTTGCTCGACATCCTTAGCGACTTTACGATTTTTACCATTCATTTCATTTATTAATTCACTCATGTTGTATAATGTTTTACCCAATGATTTTGGTACATACCTATGGGAAAGATCTCGCCATAATATTAGAACTCCAACAACCCCAATAATACTGCCAATAACTGTGTCAAGCGCCCGGGCGGAAACAAAATAACTGATTGAATTCCCGGGATTCAGTGTCTCTACTATAATTAAGACGAGTGGTGCTATGAACATGTTGGCATAAACATAGTTACGAACAATTACATTTTCCACGAAGAATTGCAATATACCTATTAAGAAAAATAATGCAATCCCAGATGGGGCAAACGTAAGTATAATACCACCGATGATAGTACCGACCAAAGTTCCCAAAGAACGCTGGATAGCACGGTGAATTGTAAAGGTTGTATTTGCACCGAGCATAACCGCGGCGCAGGATACGGGGACCCAGTATGGTCGTTCCATACCAATCGTATAGGAGATAAGTGCAGCAATACAAACAGTAACACCGTACAATATTGCATTAGGTAAGACAAGCGAATGTCTATTAAACCCACTGAGTAATGTATGCCAAACTGACTGTTCCTGCATGGGTGTTAACAGTGATAGTGATAATGATTTATTATTTATAATATCTATCATCACAACAAGTTCTTTGTGAATATTAGGTGAAATATGCTGCCTATTGTTCTCTTGATTCAGCACAACATTTGTTTTTGTATTACGAAGAATTGCACGTTTAATTTCTCCCAATTGTTTAATGCAGGTTTCCATCTCCCGTTGATGTTGATTGTGAGATAAAGCTGTTAATGTTAAAAAAAGATTATTTGCCCGCTGCTGAAGTAGCAATAATTTATTATAATCACTGGAATTACTTTGGCGGTTTAAAATAGAGTCAGCCTGACTTAAGGCAACTACAACTAAATGTTGGGCATTGTGGAAATGGCTCGTTCCAATCGCTTTCACAAATTCCTCCATTTGTGTATAAACCTTTACCACTGCATTCTTCTCCGGTTTAAGGGGATGGAAAAACCAACCGACCATCGCAATAATCCATGCAAGTATCCCCCCATCAGGACAAAAAAACCACGTTCCCATGCGGCGGAAGGGTCAATTGGCAATCCCGTTGCTACAGCAAATACCAATACAAAAAATATTGCTCCAGGACCGACAATTCGAAGTGCATGAAGCACATAAAAAGCGGTTATTCCTATTAATCCAATGACAATCGATAAAGCAATAATATAGGGTGCCAGGATGGTTCCCATTACCATAGATAAAGCGATGGCTATTGCAATAACCGCTATTTTTTTTGCCCGTTGCTTGTATGATTCATTACTTGTATAAAGATAAGTAAATGCGCCTAGACTTGCTGTCACACCATAAATTAATTGGTCAAAAAGCACACCAAGTAAAACCGGGATACTAGTCGCTAAAGCTGATCCCAAGGCGCGTTTCCATGGCATGGATACATTATTCATTCGCAATACTTGTTTAATTCCAAATCTCGAGGGACTTTCTGGAATTGCTCTTTTTTTACGCTGTAAATTTTCCTGATTGTTAGACATATTAATTAGACCCTTCTTTTACCTACAATAAACAATTAAAAGAAGACTGTTTTTTTCCACAGCCTTCGTTTAGGTGTTTTTATTATTTAATTTTTATATACCCTTTATTATATATTTTCCGGATACGGTTATCAATTTATTCCTTTTCTTGCCTAAGACTCCCACTCACGAAAAAATTGTTTTAAATAACTTTCAAGAAATGCATGACGAGGCTTCGCAAGTCCTTTTGCATAATTTGTGTTCATCAAATCCTTAATAGTAAGTAACTTATCATAAAAATGCTGCACAGAAGTATTTTCCGGTTCCCCGTTTTGATAAATGAGCTGGTTGGTTGCACCGCCATATGCAAACGTGCGGGCTATTCCAATAGCACCTATTGCATCTAGTCTATCAGCGTCCTGAACAATTTGTCCTTCGATAGTGGTTGGTATGCTGCCTTTACTGAAGGATACATCCTTTGTCGTGTCATATATTTGTTCAATCGTCGGCCTTTCGATATTAATCTTGATCAAGAATTCATCCAGATGATCCATAGCTTGTCCTGGATTTGTAAATAGTTTCTTATCCCCAACATCATGCAGCCAAGCAGCTGCCTCACAAATAAATGTATCAGCTTTTTCTTCCATAGAAATCGTTTTCGCTAATTGAGCAACTCGTTCCATATGATAAAAATCGTGACCAGTGGCATCATTTTGAAATAGATCGTGAACATATGTACGAATAGCATCTAATTGATTTCTTACATCGCTCATTAAAATAGCCCTACTATTTTCCCGTCGTCAGTTACATCCATGTTATAAGCGGCGGGTCTTTTTGGCAAACCTGGCATCGTCATCATCTCACCGGTTAATACAACGATAAACCCAGCACCAATGGATGCATGCAATTCTCTTATCGACACTGTAAACCCCTCAGGACGGCCAAGCAATGCTGGATTATCGCTTAAGGAATATTGTGTTTTTGCCATACAAACCGGCAGCTTACCCCATCCCTGTTTTTCATAAAATGCAAGTTGTTTTTTAGCTTTCTGTGACAGTTCAATATCATCTGCACCATAAATCTTTTGGGTAATCATTCTAATCTTGGATTCCAATGTTTCATTTACATCATACGTGTACTGGAAATTGCGTTCATTAGAATCAGCAACAGCAATTACTTTTTCGGCAAGCTCCATTCCTCCTTCACCGCCTTTTGCAAAAACATCTGTTAATGCAACTTCTGCACCATGTGACTCGCACCATGCTTGAATAAAGTTTGTTTCCGCTTCACTGTCTGTTGGAAATTTATTTATTGCAATAATAAAAGGAAGACCGAACTGTTCTATTGTTTCCATATGTTTTTTTAGATTCGCCATGCCATTTTTCAATGCATCGACGTTCTCAAACGTTAACTTATCCTTCTCCACACCTCCATGCATTTTTAAGGCACGCACTGTCGCAACGATAACTACAGCATCCGTGTCAATTTCCCCGGATCTTGACTTAATATTCAAAAACTTCTCCGCTCCAAGATCAGCGCCAAATCCGGCCTCTGTTACTACATAATCACCAAGTTTTGCCGCTGTTTTGGTTGCCATTATGCTATTGCATCCATGTGCTATATTCGCAAATGGTCCCCCATGAATAATAGCGGGCGTATTCTCAGTAGTTTGCACTAAATTTGGTTTAATAGCGTCCTTTAATAGTAAAGTTAATGCGCCTTCGATTCTTAAATCCTTTACTGTAACTGGCTCCTCATCATAGGTGTAGCCGATGACAATTTTTGAAATCCGCTCTTTTAGGTCTTCTAAACTAGTGGACAGACAAAGGATAGCCATAATCTCAGATGCTACGGTAATGGTGAATCCATCCTCACGAGGCACCCCCCGCAACGGCCCTCCCAGTCCAACTACAATTTGCCTTAAAACACGGTCATTCATATCCATGACACGTTTCCATTCGATGCGCCGCGGATCAATATTTAATTCATTACCACGATGAATATGATTGTCGATAATCGCAGACAATGCGTTATTAGCACTTGTGATCGCATGGAGGTCTCCAGTAAAATGCAAATTTATATCCTCCATTGGCAAAACCTGTGAGTAGCCACCGCCAGCTGCCCCCCCTTTCATCCCCATTACTGGTCCCAGTGAAGGTTCACGCAGCGCAATAATCGCCTTTTTATTCAATCTGTTCAATGCTTGTCCAAGACCTACTGTTACAGTAGATTTTCCCTCCCCGGCTGGTGTAGGGTTAATTGAAGTTACCAAAATCACCTTACCATTCGGTTTATCATGCAATTTTTTTAATAACTTATCTGATAGTTTCGCTTTTGTATGACCATAAGGTTCCCACTCATCTTCGTTTAAATGAAGGTTGTTCGCAATTTGATTTATTGGTTTCAATGTTGCTTCCTGCGCAATCTCAATATCAGTTTTCATTACTATATCCCCTTCCATTTATTAATATAACCAGTGTACCTTAAATCGTTGGACACTTGTATGGAAAATTATAAATTTTAATTCAATCTTATTTCAATCTATGATAAAGTGGGCAAAAATCCAAGTAGAATATGGGTTTTTTACTTGACTGAATTATCTAAATAAGCTATATTTGATTGTAAGCAAAGAAGATATAGGGATCATAATACGTAATGATGTTTGTCTGCTTTGTATTACCACGTTTGACGTGAAAGTTTTTAGGAGGATTAATTACATGGAGAACGGTACAGTAAAATGGTTTAACGCGGAAAAAGGCTATGGCTTTATTCAGGTTGAGGATGCAGATGATGTATTTGTTCACTATTCTGCGATCCAGGAAGAAGGATTTAAGTCTTTAGAGGAGGGTCAAGCAGTTTCCTTCGAGATTATTGAAGGAGAACGCGGACCACAAGCCGCTAATGTTGTTAAAAAATAAGGCATGAATATATGAAACCGGTAATCTTATAAGATTACCGGTTTTTCTTGCATTTTCAAGTAGAAAATCGTATAATAAATTTTTGCCGCGGTTCGCAAACTCCCGCGTTAACAAAACTAAGGAGGATAATATATAATGTCCAATGAACTAATCTGGATTCTGTTTGCTCTGATAAATTTTTCATTACTACTTATTTTTTATCGTATATTTGGCAAAATGGGTCTATTTGTTTGGATTGGAATGGCTACTGTAATTGCCAATATTCAAGTACTTAAAACGGTGGAATTATTTGGTTTAACTGCTACACTCGGCAATATTATTTATGGATCAGCATATCTTGCAACAGACATCTTAAATGAAAAGTACAGCAAAAAGGATGCTAAGAAAGCCGTCTGGTTAGGATTTTCCACCTTAATAACAATGACGATCATGATGCAGATTGCGTTACAGTTTCAGCCGGGGCAAAGTGATTTTGCTCAAGGGTCACTGGAAACCTTATTCGGATTAATTCCGCAAATAGCTCTTGGCAGTATGGCTGCCTATCTTGTCAGTCAATATTTTGATGTTTGGATTTATGACAAAATCCGCAAGCTTTTTCCATCGACAAAGTATTTATGGCTTCGCAACAATGCGGGTACCATGCTAAGCCAACTGCTTGATACCACCGTATTTTGCAGCATAGCTTTTTATGGTCAATATCCAATTAATATTTGGTTTGAGATCTTCTTTACTACGTATGTAATAAAATTTGTTGTAGCAATAATAGATACACCATTTATGTACATTGCAAAATTCATGCATAAGAATGACCAAAAGGGTAGCTGATTGCTACCCTTTTTTCATTGAACCTATGGTTGCCAGTGCTTTATCTTCAATAGGAAGCCGCCAGTGAATCAATAAAAAGATGTGCAAAAATGGGAAAATTACTGCTGTTAATGGCGCGCCAACAAGTAAGGGAATCACAAACAATTCAATTCCAACAATAATATAATTCGGATGTTTAACATAATTATACGGACCAGAAGTTCGTAGTTTTGCACCTGGCAAAATGATTACCTTTGTATTCCAAAATCGCCCCAGGCTTGTAATACACCAAATTCTTGCTAGCTGGGTAAGAATAAAAATAGCAAACAAAAAATAGTTGATTGATTCAACCGGGTTATTTCTAACAAGGCACTCTGCAATCATACTTATAAAAAAAGAGGCATGAACCAACACAAACCATTTATGGTGTTCAGCACCTCTTTCTTCCGCCCCATGGCGGAGCATCCATGATTCATTCCTTCGTGCAATAATCAATTCAATTAAGCGTTGGCAGATTACAGCCCCGATGAAAACCCATATCCATGTTGTCATTTTCCCCACTCCAATAATAATAGTTCCGAACTGAATCCAGGACCCAGTGCTGATAATATACTTAATTCCTGAACTGGAACGGTTTCTTTCATCCATTCATGGAGAACATATAGAACTGTGGCAGAAGACACATTTCCATGGTCTTTTAATACCTGGTAGGAGTAGCGGAATTTATCATCAGTTAATTGCAAAACATTTTCCATTGCCTCCAGCACCTTCTTTCCACCGGGATGAGCGATATATGAATGGATGGAATCTTTGACAATCTGATTATCGGATAAAAATTGCGTAAGGTGATCCTTCCATAGCGTATTTACCAGACTTGGTATACTTTTGGAAAATATGACCCCGAGTCCATCGTTAGTCACATCCCATCCCATGACCGATAACGTATCTTTTTCAATATGCGAACTGGTTTTCACTATTTTAGGCATCGTTTTCTTTTGATAACGTCGGTACGGTGAATCCTCACCAATAATTAATGCAGCACTGGCGCCATCCCCAAATAATGCCGTACCAACAATATTACTTTTAGAAGAATCTTCTCGCTGAAACGTTAAGCTGCATAGTTCACAACATACTAAAAGCGCTGTTTTGGTTGGATGGGCAGTAATCCAGTCAAAAACACGGGATAATCCACTGGCACCACCCGCACAGCCTAAGCCCCATAATGGCATGCGGGAAACATCATTACGAAAAGGACGCTCATTAATAAGGTGTGCATCAAGTGAAGGAGTGGCAATACCTGTGCTGGATACAAAGGCGATCGTATCAATCGCTTCATACGGGATAGAATCAGATAGGTTTGTTTGATTAGACAAACAGCGATCCATTGCCTCAAGCGAATAATCAATTGCATACTTTTGATATAAATCATTTTTCTCCTTAAACGTATGTGACTCCTTGAACCAACTTGCTTCCACTACCAACTGGCGTTTTTCAATCAACGCATTGTCATAAACGGGCATTAAACGCGCTAGCTGTTTTTCATTATAGGGAAATATATTTGTAATCAATTGTTTTACTTCGTCTTGATATAACTCATGTTTTGGAATTCCAAGTCCAACAGAACCAACAAAAGCCATTCTATCACCTCATTATCTATTACATAGGATGCACATATTATTGAAAAATATGATTAAAAAAACAGGATCCATCAAGGATCCCGTACGATTTATAGTTCATATATACGCGTATATTTTTCAGTTAAATAGTTCACCAAATATTGAGGGTTTAGATCTTCATTAGTTACATCCTTTACTATCTCCAGCGGCTTTTTCATTTTACCGTACTGATGAATATTTTTACTGAGCCATTCTCTGATTGGCGCAAAATCACCTGAAGCGATTTGTTGATCAACATTTATTTCTTTTTTAAGCGTATGATTAAATTGGGCAGCATACATATAACCTAATGCATAGGACGGAAAATAGCCAAAATCGCCACCCGCCCAATGAATATCCTGAAGAACACCTTCAGAGTTTGTTGGTGGTGTAATCCCCAGATATTCCTGCATTTTTTCGTTCCAAAGCCCAGGTAGATCACCGACCTTAATGTCTCCACTAATCAACCCTTTTTCTAACTCATAACGAATCATGATGTGAAGCGGATAGGTCAATTCATCTGCCTCAATTCGGATAAATGATGGTTTTACTTCATTCACGGCCCGATAAAACCTTTCCAGTGGTACCTTTGCAAAGCCTTTTGGCGCATATGACTTGAATAAGTCATAATGGGAGTTCCAGAATGATTCTGTTCGCCCGACAAAATTTTCCCAGAATAATGATTGTGACTCATGTATACCCATCGACGTACCATCTGAGAGTGGTGTATTAGCTAATTTTTCACTAATATTTTGTTCATATAATGCATGACCGCCTTCATGAATGGTGCCAAATACCGCTGAACGAAAATCACTTTCATCATAACGTGTTGTAACACGTACATCGTTTTGATTTAGAGCGATAGCAAATGGATGCACGGTTTCATCCAGGCGTCCTGAAGCAAAGTCGTATCCCATTTTTTTCAGTATGGCCAGACTGAAAGCTTCCTGATCCTGTTTTGGAAAATGCCCTTCTAAAACGGAGGGATCCGGTTTAACAGCGCTTAACGATATTCTGTCTAACAATTCTGTTAGGGATTTTCTAAGATCGGGAAAAACTTGATCAAGTTTATTAACAGTAATCCCAGGTTCAAAATTATCAAGTAATGCATCATAAATATGATCATCGTATCCCCAGTAATTTGCAAACTTTTGATTAAAGTCAACAAGTTTTTCTAAATATGGCTGAAACATGGAAAAATCATTTTTTTCTCTTGCCTCTTGCCAGATTGATTCCGATTTTGATTGGAGCATGACATATTCCTTGTATTCATCTGCCGGTATTTTACGGTTTCGCTCATATTTTTCCTTGCATTCCTCAACTGTTTTTCTAATAGTTTCATCTGTTGAATGTTCTTTTAATACGTCAATAAAATACCTCATTTTCTCGGAAGTTTCCAGCTGATGCAATTTTTCCGACAGAAATCCAACAACCTCAGATCTTTGCTCGACAGATTTTCTAGGGATTTTTGTTCGCATATCCCACGCCGTCAGCATAATTGATTCTTTATACGCATTTTGCTCTTTTAAAAGGTCGCGAAAGTTCTTCTCCGCTTCAACAATACTATTCAATATTATTTCCCCCCGGTTTTCTTCCCAAAGTACTGGTAATAGTCCGTTCTTATGAACCCATTAAATAGTTTTCTTTTTTTGGTTGCTTTTTGCCCATACTGTTTCTCAAATTCCTTGTAGGCTGTGATTATATAGACGCTCCAGCTCGGATGATTTTTCATAATGGAACCCAGATCCTTATGCATTTTTGCAATTTCCTTTTGATCGCCAATACGTTCACCATATGGGGGATTACTGATGATATACCCATTCTCTTTTCTTAGAAACAAATCTCTCACTTGCATCTGTTTCCAATCAATTAAATCACCTAAACCTGCTTCTCGAGCGTTTTCTTTTGAGACTTTGATCATGTTATGGTCGATATCAGACCCGGTAATTTGCAGCTTTTGATCGTAATTTGCTTTGTCCTCAACTTCTACAAATGCGTCATCCCAAAACTTAGCTCTCACTAATTCCCAGTCCTGTGATGCGAATTCCCGGTTAAATCCAGGTGCTATATTCTGGCCAATTAAAGCAGCTTCTATAGCAATCGTACCGGATCCGCAAAATGGGTCAATCAAAGGAAAATCCGGTTTCCAGTTAGTTAATTTCAGTAAGGCTGCTGCCATCGTTTCCTTTAAAGGTGCTTCTCCTTGCCCAACACGATAGCCGCGTTTATGTAGTCCGCTTCCTGAGGTATCCAAGGTCAAGGAAACCTTGTCCTTAAGAATTGCTACTTCAATACGATAAAAAGCCCCGTTTTCTGGCATTTTCGTTGCTAAACCATATTTCAATTTAAGGCGCTCTGCAACCGCTTTCTTAACAATCGCCTGACAATCCGGAACACTGAACAATTTCGATTTAACCGATTTACCAATAACCGGAAATTGCCCATCTTCCGTAATAAATGACTCCCACGGCAATGCCTTAGCTCCTTCAAAAAGTTCATCAAATGATGTCGCTTCAAACTCACCAACAAGTAATTTAATTCGGTCACCTGTTCTAATCCAAAGGTTGCATCTAGGTATTGCTGAGATTGGTGCGTCAAAGATTACCTTTCCATTCTCAACCTTTACCTCATAACCAAGTTCTTTGACTTCATTCGCTACAACGGACTCTAAACCCATAGCCGCTGTTGCAATAAGTGTTACATTTTGCGCCATTTCTTCGTTCCTTTCTACTATCCTTAAATTAGGTATAGTCTACCATATAAGGTGTACCTATTTGAAACAGAAAGCTGTTACCTTATAAAAACCCCCTTTTAAAAGCTCTAGAAACTTTTAAAAGGGGGATTATGTAGACCAGCAAATACTCGATAAGCCATGTTCTGTACCGTTGTACTCCAAGTGGTGGTCAGCCTTGTACTCGGGTTGTAATCATCTATCTACAAGTGATTGACTTGTCCTTTTTTCAGTTCGTTTACCTAATCAAAGATGCCCCTACCATTATTTGGGTTGCTCACTCGTGGGGTTTACCTCGTTCCACTTAGATTGTTTCCAATCTAACTCCGTCACTGTGGCACTTTCAAGGTTCGCATCCCATATCTAAAATGACTTAGAGACTTCCCCTGCCGTTAACCAAAGGTTACCTTGACTTATGATTTCGTCAAGCACGAACACTACAAACGTCACAGTTTGTGCGAGCATGGACTTTCCTCTGCATATTCTAAAGATATGCAGCGATTACATGAGTATTTAACTATTAAGCAAAATTAATTATAACATAATTAAACATAATTCGTAATACCCGGACTTTATTCTGTTTCGGCAAACTTTTTGCCGAAGACAGCCTTTTCCAGGTTTGATAAACGTTTCAATACATCATAATTCACCTGGTGGTTAGGTGTTGTGGAGCGTGTTCTTGTTTGATCCGATTGTGTCTTCAGTCTTTCATTTTCCTGTTTTAATCGATCGATTTCCTGTTGAAAAGTATCGTAATCTTGTATAACGGTATCTAAAAATTCATCTACTTCTTCCTGATTATATCCGCGCATTCCTGTTTTAAAATCTTTTTCAAGTATGTCTTTTCCAGTCAGTTTAATACTTTTTAAGCTCATTTTTACTTCACCTCATATCTCCTACAAAGTCTTTTTCATTTTTTCAAACAATTAGCGAAATGTCAATTTAAACTATATGATTCTATTCGTGAATTATGATATAAATAGTATACCATTAATAGTAGTTCTTGGCTTGTCACCAAGAACTACTGGCGACAAGCCTTAGATTTTTTAAAAAAGAAGCTGATTAATCGGCTTCTTTATGTCTTGGGCAAGTCATGCGGTTGAAATGAAAATGGCAGTAGTTCTTCCATTGTCACAGTTTTGACCTGGTTATGTAAATTTGTTAAATGAATGGTTGTTTCCGGCTTAAAGAATTCACTCATAACCTGTCTGCATGAACCACATGGTGGTACCGGACGTCCCGTATCTGCTGCAACAGCAAGCTCGACAAAGTCAGTTTCCCCTTCTGCTACCGCTTTAAAAATAGCAACCCGTTCCGCACATAAACTCACAGGAAATGCGGCATTCTCTATATTGCAACCAGTGTATACGTTACCGGATTTCGTGAGTAATGCAGCACCAACTGGGAATTTAGAGTATGGAACATAGGCATTATCTCTCATTTCGACGGCTTTCTCTAATAATTGTTCTTTATTCATCCGTGTTCTCCCCCTCATACAATGTGGAAAAATAGTATAAAAGATTAGCCATTAATTGTAAAGAAAGTTCTATCCTTCTCATAAATCACTTAGCAACTGATCAAAAATATAGAGGACAGAATGGTTTAGTTCCATATAACGTTTCCGTTTCACGTCAATATAGTAACTATGCATTAACAGTAATTCCATATTTTCTCTTGTAGAAGTGACCTGATGCGGATGAACATTCACCTTTCTCTGTTTTACAATGGCAAGCACATCTGATTCCCACGTCTCGAGCATGGCATATACAGGTTCTGTCTTTCTTTTTACGTCCATAAAAAACTGTTTATCTTTTTTATTTTCTGGTGGATTATTCTTTTCATAATTTTCCTTTAGTACCTGCAGCTGTTTTTTTAATTCGATTGTTTGTTCCTTGATATCCATTCTTGTAAACGCACCTTTCTGCATCTATCACCTCCCACTTTACCACTTCTCTAACAGGTTTTCTACAAAACAATCCGATTAGCGCATGTATGTCCCAAGTAATCGGCTTTTATCCTTCATTACAAGGTTTACTTGCTGATTATGGTGATGAAAAGCATCAAGGATAGCATGATCAACCTGTAAATCAAGTACATGATCGATCATCTGTATTTGGTCATAAACATGCTGAAGTGAATCAACTGCCCCATTACGTTCAAGCCCTGCACCATCAAAGTCTATTTCCTTACGTGCTATACTCAATTAGCGTTACCCTCCCTTTTCCGCTCCGTTTTTAATTAGTATTCGCCATTAAATAAGAATCACCTTTACGTTCGACAAAACTAGTGTGAAACAATTGTTTAAACAAGTAATTAGACAATCTTTTCAAGCCAACGATGCATAAACAAACAGAAGCGTTCTTTTTCGGTAGAACGACTCTCCGATATTAGTTTTTAAGCTGGAATTTGGCCGATGAAGCCAATTTTTATTAACACCCCTCCATTTATACCAGTCATTTCGAATATTATCTTGATGTGTGATAGGTGGATAGGCTTTATGTATTGAAGGGCTTTTTGGAAAGGGCAGATTCAAATATTTTTCATAGTCCCATCTAGACCCTGTATGCCTTTCATTTATAGTAAAGTCAATTAACTTAGAATAATGATTTGGACTAAATATAACGGATGCTAAATGTTTTCCCAATGCAATCCGATTAGAAAGCTTTGTAAAATCATGGACAAAAGCACCTGCCAAAGGAAATGTTGTTGACGGTAATATAACCGCATTTATATATAACAGGTTTTGCATGCGAAATGGTAATGCATGAAATACATGAACCCGGAAAAAAGGTTGTTTTAAGACTGGCTCATGAATATTATTTTGTTCATTAATGATTAAAGCAGTCATTAAACGATCTCTATCACGATATTTCCAGAAATGTTTCCATTCTTTTTCCATATAAGCAGAAACCTGTAAATCTGACAATAAATGAAACATCGGTTTGTTTAGTTTACATGACAGTTTATACGTTAATAATTGAGGATACGCATCGGAAAAAATGAGCCAGTTTGCGCGTTCATATGTCATGAATAATCGATTGCGCTCTTTTTTCCCAAGCAGTTTTTTAAATTGTGGAAAGGTAAGGTCTGTCATGTTCCATCCAGCATTCCTCGATACTAGGCTTGCAACAAGTGTCCATTTGATTTCCGGAAAGCAAAAGTAAAAGTTTTGATAGGCATGTGTACGGGTAATATTATCGATATTATGTGTTTTTGTCTGCTTTATTATATAATGTAGATAGTCTTGGTCTTCATATGTAATATTCATATATACACCTACTCTCATAATCATTTTTCTGTTATGCTATTTAAATATGTTAGGGGGGGAAAGCAATGAATTACCCCAATGGGAAAAAGCAAGCAAATTCACAGACAAATGCATGGTCAAATACAGGAAAGGCTTACGGTAATCGAGGGATGACTTTGGAGGAAGATATAAATGCAACAAACTCCTTTTATTTAGACTCAGAAATTGCTGTAATTCATAAAAAGCCGACACCAGTACAAATTGTAAAAGTGAATTATCCTAAGAGAAGTGCTGCAGTAATAACGGAAGGATATTTTAAACAGGCATCCACAACCGATTATAATGGAATTTACCGTGGTAAGCATATCGATTTTGAGGCGAAGGAAACAAAAAATAAAACACGCTTTCCATTAGCAAATATACATGAACACCAGCTCAATCATATGCGGGCTGTGCAGAAACATGGCGGAATTTCATTTTTACTTATTCGTTTCGCCCAATTGGATGAAACCTATTTCTTCCCAGCGGAGAATCTCTTCCAGTATTGGGATGATAAATTAAAAGGCGAAAGAAAATCGTTGCCCTATCAGGTTATTAAAAACAGTGGTTATTTAATCCCATTTCAATTTCAAAAAAGGATTGACT
The DNA here is from genome assembly GCF_002216775.1 of Virgibacillus phasianinus. GTDB lineage: Bacteria > Bacillota > Bacilli > Bacillales > Amphibacillaceae > Virgibacillus_F > Virgibacillus_F phasianinus. The sequence goes on along the minus strand of NZ_CP022315.1, from coordinate 3,101,725 downwards.
ATTTGGCAGTAATTGATAAGCTTTATTTTTAGAACGGAGGCAGATGTGAATGGCACAGGATAGCCAATCTCGAACAGCAAGACGCAAACAAAAAAAGGGTCAAAAAAAGCCAATATGGAAACGTATTGTATTAATAGCGAGTATACTAATTCTAGCAATGATAATCGGTGTCGGTGCACTATTTACTTATTATATTGCCACTGCACCTGAAATTGATGCAGAGAAACTTTCTGCCCCCTTCTCATCAAAAATTTATGATAAAAACGGGGAATTATTTGCGGACTTAGGCTCAACGCAACGAACGAAAATAAGCTATAGTGATCTACCGCCTGTGTTAAAAGACGCGGTAATTGCAACAGAAGATTCTCGGTTCTTTGAACATCCCGGAATCGATATTTGGCGGATTGGCGGTGCAATTGTCGCAAACCTTACGAATGGGTTTGGTTCTGAAGGCGCAAGTACCATAACGCAGCAGGTAGTGGAAAAAGCCTTCCTGTCACCTGAGAAGAAGCTCAGCCTTAAGGTACAAGAACAATGGTTAGCATTGAAATTGGAACAAAAGTATTCTAAGAAAGAAATCTTAGAATTTTACCTGAATAAAATATATTATGGAAATGGCGCTTACGGTGTCGCAAAAGCGGCGGAGGTCTATTTTGGCGTGACGGATCTAAGCGAGCTTACCCTGCCCCAAGCAGCAATTCTGGCTGGGTTGCCACAGCGTCCATCAGCATATAATCCGTTTAAAAACCCAGAATTAACCAAACACAGAATGAACACCGTATTGAACCTTATGGTGATGCATGACAAGATTAGCAAAGAAGAAGCGGACAAGGCACGAGAAGTTGATATACCTTCTTTATTAGAAGAATCAGAACCAAATGAATCTTCTTATGATGCTTTCCTTGAAAAAGTTAGAAAAGAGGTTGCAGAAAAAGTTGACGGTGCGGACATCTATACCGACGGCCTGAAGATTTATACAACACTAGATACCAAAGCACAGGAGTATGTAGAATATCTAATGTCCGATGCTGAAGATAATCCTATTCCCTATTATGATGACGAAATGCAGGCCGGCATGGTGGTTCTCGATACCCAAAATGGTGCGATCCGAGCAATCGGCGGCGGCCGGAATCGGGAAAAAGGTGATTATAACTATGCCCTGGACATCAAACGTCAACCTGGTTCCAATGTAAAACCGATTACGGTATATGGTCCAGCAATCGAGTATTTGAAATGGTCAACTTATCATCAGATAAATGATGATAAACCATACGAAATTGAAGGTTCCTCACCGATACGTGACTACTTAAGAACGTATCCTGGCTGGGTTTCCATAAGAACAGCACTTGCTGATTCATTAAATGTTCCAGCAGTAAAAACGTTAAAAGAAGTAGGTATTGACAAAGCGAAACCATTTGCTGAGAGCATAGGTTATGAATTTGCCAATGACAACATGAATATTCGTGACGCAATTGGTGGTACCCAAACAGTTACGAATCCGCTAGAAATGGCTGGTGCCTACCGGGCATTTGCTAATGAGGGAATTTATAACGAGCCATATGCTGTAACAAAAGTGGTCTTCCCTGGTGGTAAAGAAGTTGACACGAAACCAGAACCAGAGGCAGTAATGTCGGATTATACAGCATACATGATATCAGATATGTTAAAAACCGCTATAACAGAGGGAACAGGAACAAATGCAAACATTCCTGGACTGCCTGTCGCAGGGAAAACTGGTACAACGAACCGTGAAGGTCTGGATGGTGCAAATGACTCCTGGTTTACCGGATATACAACAAATTACACCATTTCCGTTTGGACTGGTTATGATAAAACAAGGGCTCTGGAAAATACGCAAATACCACATGCATTGTTTAAATACACGATGATGAAATTATCCGAAGGCAAGGAAACAGCGGACTTTGAAAAGCCTGACTCTGTAGTCGAAACTGCTGTAGAAGAAGGATCCAGACCGGCTAAATTACCAAGTGACTATACGCCTGATTCTCAAATAGTCACGGAGCTTTTCGTCAAAGGCAACACACCAAGCAAAACATCGGAAAGATATGATGTACTAGATCCGGTCAGTGGTTTAAAGGCAGAATACGATAAAGATAGTTCAAGTATTCAGGTTGAATGGGACCACGACTCGAACGATGTGGAATTCCAGGTAAGTGCGAGTATTGATGGCGGTTCAATGCAGAAGTTGTCCTCAACTGATGAGAAATCACTTGAAATCTCAAATGTTGAACCTGGTTCCGACTATGAAATTCAGGTTGTTGCTGTAAGCAAAGACGATTCTTCTGATACCAGTGAGGCTAAAACAACAAGTGTTAAAGTCCCTGGGGATGAGGAAGACGAGGATGATAAAGAGGATAAAAAAGATGACAAAGAATCAGTTGGACCAGTAAGTGGCTTGAGTGCAACCTATAATCAGGAAGAGAAATTCTTAGACGTATCCTGGCAGTATGATGGTCCTGCAGCTAGCTTTAATGTTAAAGTGACACCTGGTGGCGGCAATCAAAATGTTCAATCACAAGGAATTGAAATCAGTAATGTACAGGAAGGAAAAACGTATACCATTACGGTTACTGCGATGGGTGAAGATGGTTCGAAAAGTGACCCAGTAACCATCCAATCCCAAATTCCAGCAAGTGAGGAAGCGCCGCCTGGTCCACCAGATGAACCAGGGCCGCCTGATGAACCTGGACAGACAGATGAAGGAGATACTGGCAGTGAGGATGATGGTTCCAGCGGAGCCAAGACAGATACCGAAAAATCGGATCAGCCTACAGAGGGTAACGGAAATGAGAATAATAAAGAAAATCCACAGGAATAATACAGAAAAGACCACTCAGGTGAGTGGTCTTTTCTGTATTATTATAGCCTTTTCCGCATTCGCTTCTGTCCCTCTCTGCATATATCTAATAATGGGCAATCCGGACAATTAGGATTTCTAGCCCTGCAGTGATACCTTCCAAAGAAAATCAAGCGGTGATGTGTTGCTGTCCATTCTTCTCTTGGGACCTTTTTCATTAACGTTTCTTCTACTTGTGTCACTGAATCCTTCCAGCGGCAGATTCCTAATCGCTTGGAGACCCGTTCTACATGTGTATCAACAGCAATAGCTGGTTCTCCAAATGCGACGGAAGCAACAACGTTTGCAGTCTTTTGCCCGACCCCGGCCAGCTTCACCATTTCGGATTTAGTGTTTGGCACCTCGCCACCATATTCATCAATTAATGATTGGCAAAGCTTTTGAATGTTTTTTGCTTTGTTTCGGTACAGGCCAATTGATCGAATGTCTTCCTGCAATTCTTCTAAGGAAACAGCTAAATAATCCTCAGGCTTTTTATATTTTTTAAATAAATTTTTGGTAACTTTATTTACAAGAACATCTGTACATTGAGCCGATAATAATACTGCAATAACTAATTCAAAGGGATTTCGATGTGTCAATTCACATTGAGCATCCGGAAACATCTTAGTAATTTCATCTAAGCAATGCCTTACTTGTGCTTTTGTTAACAAGTGTTAGTCCTCCCCCTCAAGCCAGTTATAATAAAATGACGTATCGCGCTTTTCGGTATCCTTATTACTTGGTGTTGTTTGTTTCTTATGAAAGTTTTTACTTGATTCCCTGGCCTGTTCAACAGTTAAAATACCTTTCTTTTTCCACTCCCGTAAAATTCTGTCTATATATTTAAAATTTAATTTCCCCATTAAAACAGACTCGCGTAATGCTGCTTTTATTAATGATGGCTCTAAATCATCCTCATCTAACCACACATTTATTGTTTCAATTTCAAACGGAGATATTGGACGTCCGAATTCTTGCTCAAATAAAATAAATAGAGTACCATCCTCGTATTCTGTTTCAGTTTTTGGCTTACTTTCGGTAAAAAGGATATTCCAAAGTGGATCTAATGAATAAACCTCTGATACACGGTTTTCTTTGTTTTGTTTTTGCTGAATGGATAAATAATTCTTTTGAATAAGCTTCCGCAGGGTCTTTGCGCATTCTTGCTCATTCAACGTTGAAGTCTGGGCCAATTCTCCGGGAGTCGGGAATTCATTTTTCTCGGAAAGGAACCGATGCAATTGCAAAACAAGCATCGTTTCCGTTTCATTCAGCCCCAGCGATTTATACGAAGTAAGCAACTTTGTTGGTATTGGCAATTGTTCAATTAATAAATTTTGATAGTGAATCGATCTAGTCATTATTTATAACACCTCATTGCTAGTATAGCACGAAAATACATTATCCTGAGAGAAAGCGATACTTTATCATTTTAAGAAAAAGTATAAAAAGAGGCTGGGACATAACTAAAATATTTGAGTCAAAAACGAACAATCACAGGGTAGCCAGTTTAAAACGTTAATTTTTAAATAGTCGGATCTAATTCGCAGTTGATATAAATAGCGACAGATGCGCTGGGTTGTTTTCCGCTTCGGACCGTTGCTTTCCGCGGGCACGGCTAAGCCTCCTTGCCCCGGCAAGGGGTATGCCGACGTTGCCCGCAAAGGGCGGTTTTAGTCGGCCCTCATCATTTCCACTCTGCGGGGTCTTAAGACTCGTGCTGTTCCCGCAGGAGTCAACGGTCCGGAGCGTAAGACACCATCGTAATAGTGGATGGACCAGATAATACTGTTGCTAAGTACCATTAGCGAAGGAAAAACACGGAGACTCCTGTGGGAGCAGAAGCCTCGATGAGACCCCGGAGAGCGTAAGCTCGAGGAGGCTCATTAGCTGCCCACGGAAAGCGTAGTGTTTTTCCGCAGCGACCGCCGGGGTGATAATTTTTAGTTACGCTGCAGTTTATGGACAATTCGCAGTAAGGTTTACAAAAACAGCCAAGAAAAATATCCGAACTAATCCAAATTCTAATTAAAGAATTTGGAATCATAGTTCGGATTTCTTATGACTGAATCACCACTTTTGTCTCAGCCTCTTTTTAACATTAACTGTATAGCTTTAACGACCTGTTCTTAAGGATATAAGCGATTTAATAAACGTGGGAATGGGATTGTCTCCCTAACATGTTCTACACCAGATAACCATGCTACTGTACGCTCCAAACCTAATCCAAATCCTGAATGGGGCACACTTCCGTATTTACGTAACTCTAAGTACCATTTGTATGCATCGCTTGTTAATCCATGCTCTTTATAGCGCGCTTCCATTAATTGTAAATCATCGATGCGTTGAGATCCGCCGATAATTTCTCCATACCCCTCAGGTGCAATTAAATCCGCACATAATACGACATCGGATCGATCGGGATCAGGTTTCATATAAAATGCTTTTATTTCAGTTGGGTAATTGGTGATAAATACCGGTTTATCAAAATGTTCCGCTATTGCAGTTTCATGTGGCGAACCAAAATCTTCACCCCATTCAATGTCATCAAACCCCTTATCTTTTAATAATGTGATCGCATCATCATAGGTTATACGCGGGAATGGTGCTTTAATCATTTCAAGTTTTGATGTGTCCCGCTCCAACACGGCAAGTTCTAATTTACAATTAGTTAATACCGATTGGGCAATGAAACTTACATATTCTTCCTGTATGTTTAAGCTTTCATCGTGGTCCACAAAAGCCATTTCTGGTTCGATCATCCAGAATTCAATCAAATGCCTTCTTGTTTTTGATTTTTCAGCTCGGAAAGTCGGACCAAATGAGAATACCTTGCCGAATGCCATTGCGGCAGCTTCCAAATACAGCTGGCCACTTTGTGATAAATATGCTTCTTCATCGAAATATTTTGTATGGAACAATTCCGTAGTACCTTCTGCTGAAGATCCGGTAAGAATTGGCGGATCAATTTTTACATAGTCATTTTTATTGAAAAATTCATATGTTGCACGGATTATTTCATTACGAATCTTCATTACTGCATGTTGGCGTTTCGAGCGCAGCCATAAATGGCGGTGATCCATTAAAAATTCCGTACCATGTTCTTTTGGAGTAATCGGATAATCAGTTGCTTCATGAATCAATTTAATCTCACTTACCTGCATTTCATAACCAAATGGTGACCTAGTATCCTCCACAATCTTACCGGTTATGTACATTGAAGTTTCCTGCGTCATATTTTTTGCTAATTGAAATGTTTCTTCCGATACATCGCTTTTTGCCACAACAGCCTGCATAAATCCTGTTCCATCACGAAGCTGTAAAAAAGCTATTTTGCCGCTTGATCGTTTATTTGCTAACCAAGCGCCAATGGTGACAGTTTGTTCTACATTTTTTGCTGATTTTGAAATTGTTGTTTTCAAGTTGTTTCCCTCCGTATTGCTATTATTGATGATTGATTACAAAACGGTTTATCCGTTTTGCTGCTTCTGTTAGTAGGTCAATTGAATTTGCATAAGATAAACGTACATTCCCATTTGAGCCAAATCCTGATCCTGGTACTAGAGCTACTTTTTCTTCCTCCAATAATGCTGTAACCCATTCATCAACATGTTCAAAACCATTATTTTTAACAGCTTGTTCCACATTTGGAAAAAGATAAAATGCCCCTTTCGGCTTTTCACAGGTAACTCCTGGAATATCCACGATTAAATCATATAGTGTATCTAACCGCTCTTTAAAGGCTTTCTTCATTTCAGTAATTGGATCCTCCGGTGAATCATATGCAGCTAGTGCAGCAAATTGGGCAATAGAGGTAGGATTTGACGTTGAATGGGAAGCCATGTTGGTCATTGCCTTAATTATCTCTTTATCACCAGCAGCATATCCAATACGCCATCCCGTCATAGCATGTGATTTGGATACACCGTTAATTACAATTGTTTGTTTTTTTAACTGATTTGATAATTGAGCTACCGAGGTGTGCTTATCATTTGTATAAATCAGTTTTTCATATATTTCGTCGGAAACAATTAAAATATTGTGTTTTAGACAAACTTCTGCTAATGCTTTTAATTCTTCTTTATCATAAACCATACCGGTTGGGTTACTTGGAGAATTAATAATAATTGCCTTTGTTTTATCCGTTATAGCGGCTTCCAATTCATCTGGCGTTAATTTAAAACTATTTTTTTCATCTGCTTTCACGATAACAGGATGGCCGCCAGCTAATTTAACTTGTTCAGGATAGCTGACCCAGTATGGCGCCGGAACAATAACTTCATCACCCGGGTTTAGCAGAACCTGAAACAAGGTGTAGAGCGCATGCTTTGCACCAGTAGTTACAATGATTTCATCTGGAGTATAGTGCAGATCATTGTCATTTGCGAGCTTGGCACAAATCGCCTCTCGTAATTTTACTATCCCTCCAGATGGAGTGTATTTTGTCATTCCATTTTCCATTGCTTTCTTGGCTGCTTCTATTATGTATCTTGGCGTATTAAAATCTGGTTCGCCTGCACCGAGTGCTATTACATCGTGGCCCTCTTCTTTCAGTTTTTTTGCCTTCGCTGTTATAGCCAGGGTTGATGATGGTGTCAGCGTTTTTACTCTGTTTGCTAATTGCATAATATCACCTTTCTAATGAAAAATTGATTTAAGCCGAAGCTGCTGGGAACGTGTTCCATCATAAATGGATAAATAATCAAAAATATAACGGTCTGCTGCATCGACATAGGTAACTTCCCATAATGGTTTGCCATCTTCCATTGCCGGAGTTATATTGATTAATTCACAGTTTTGACATTGTTCTTTCCATTGATTCTTAATTTGTTGTTTTTTAATAATTTTTGACATGTCAACCACGGTTAAGTCTTTATCCTTTTTGTCCGATGGAACATACACGATTTTATTTTCCCCATTTTTAGTTGCTCCAAATATCACATGAAATTGCTGCCTGCCATTGTAGACCGTGACGTTGTCGATTTGCGTCACCTCTGTCATTTTAAGAACTTTATCTTTCGCGTCCTGGTAATGGGTAGTTCTGCTCTGCTGAATGTCATTATATAAGAAAAAAAGATAAATAAAACAAGAAATAAGCACGAGAATTAGTCCTACCATTCCCCATCTTAGCCAATTAGGTGCGGTATATCGTAAATTTTGCCTGCGCATTATTCTTTTCATCCAATGCTAATCCAAACATTAGATTTTCTTCCTTTAGTGTTCGATTTAAGGTATCGACAATTTTGTATAAATCTGATGAATAGGCTACTTTGACAGTAGAAAGTGTTTCATATTTTTTATCCATCATTTTCCCTCCGATTATAAAACCTTCTTGTTTTATCAATTTTTTCTACACATTGTTCATCATGCCTGAGTACATACTATTAGTATCGCTTGAAAAAACAATTCACCATTTATTATAACAAGCATTTTGTATCGTTTGTTGTATTTTTAACAAAATAATTTTCCTAACCCAATCTTTTTCACTGATGTACACTGTGTACATCAGTTTTTTTTATATCTGTAATAAAGTCTGGGGTTTTTGTCAGCAAGTCCTTAGCAAAAAGTTCTAAAACCAATTCTTAGCTTTATCCATTAATTCGGGTGTAGATGAAAAACTAATTGGCACGTTCGGTATTGATTCTGTAAAATAATTACTGTAGCGTGCTTTCATTATACGTGCATCACAGACAAACACAATTCCCCTATCGTTGGATGATCGAATAAGCCGTCCAAACCCCTGTTTAAAACGAATGACGGCATTTGGCAACGATAATTCAAAGAAAGCATTTTTCCCCTGCTCTTTTAAAGCACTTGCCTTGGCTTCATAAACTGGGTGATTTGGCGGCTGAAAAGGAAGTCTGACAATTATTAAACACGAAAGATCTTCTCCCGGAATATCCACACCCTCCCAAAAAGAACTTGTACCAAGGAGAATTGCCTTATCAAAGTTAATAAAGTTTTTTTTCAGTCTTGACCTGCTGCCACTGGAAATACCTTGAGCAATTAACATATATTGCGTATCTAGTGTTTCCTTCAGTAAGTAATAGGAGCGTTTTAGCATGTCGTAAGAAGTAAATAGTACCAACATGCGCCCTTTTGTAATCTCAGCCAAAGAAAGAATTGCTTCACAAGTGGAATAGATGAAATCATCGACGTTTTTCCCTTTTACATCAGGAAAATCATTTGGCACTAGAAACTGTACCTGATTCTGATAGGAAAAAGGAGATTCAATTTTATTCGTAAGTAAACGGTCCTCTGGTATTCCAAGTCTTTTTTTGATAAATGAAAAGGATTGTTTCATTGTTAAAGTAGCGCTTGTTAACACAATGCTATCCTTTTCCTTAAACAAATCATTCGATAATAATGAAGAAACTTCAATTGGTTCACTATACAAATACGCGGCATTTTTTGCTCCATTTGCCTCAATCTCAATCCACTTCACATGCTGAGACAGATCGTCAACCAAAAATAGATGTTCAATCCGGTCAATAAATGATTGCAGCGACTGTATGGTGAGCACAAACTCATCCTGTTGGGATTTATCGAGGGCTTCTGATTGTACTAATTGTTGTTCAGTATAGGTAAGCAAATGAATCAAATCACGAAGATAAAAAGTTAGTCTCGTTGCCATTTCTTTAATCGTCTGCCAATCCTTTAATTCTTCCTTGCCGGAGTCAAAACGGTATTGGATGCGACCAACATCGCTTACCGCTTTTTGATGACGGTTTTGTTCTGTAACGAACTGAAATAGCATTCGGAATAAATCATCTATCTCATACTTGGTCAACGAAAAAGTTTCATCCCATTCAGGAATATGTATAGAATGATTTCCGATAGTCCGCGCCAGCCAATTTCCATCATTAGTAGCTCCGATGTTGTTCAGGGTGTACTGAAAGTTGGTATAATCCAATTTCAGTCCATAATGCTTAGATACTGTTTCTTCAATATGATGAGCCTCATCAATAATCGCCTTCTGGTAGGATGGAATAAATTGATAATCATTCGACATATCTGTACATAGTAATGCATGGTTTGTAATAATTATATCTGCTTGTTGAGCATTTTTGCGTGCTTTCTGGTAAAAGGATTTTGTTGACCACAATGATGTTTGATCATAAACACCCTCTGTTTCTGCTGAGATACGTTTATTAAACAAGTACCCTTTAGTAGGTAGTTGTATTTCTTCAAAATCACCATGGTCTGTTTCCGTCAGCCAAACGAGAATCATTGCCTTTGTTAACGCAATATCATAATTGTCATTTGTGTCGTCCATTAATTCTTTTTCAAATTTTTCAAGGCTAATATAATGCTGTCGTCCCTTTAACAACGCCGTTTTAAAGTTAAAAGGAATTAATCGTTTAACAAGTGGTATTTCACTGTCAAGGAGCTGTGACTGCAGTTGTGTTGTATATGTACTGACCACAATCCTTTTTTTCTTAATTACTGCTTCATAGGCCGCTGGTATTAAGTATGCCAGTGATTTTCCCGTTCCTGTTTCTGCCTCAATCAATGCATGCTTTTTCCCCTGAAATGCATCATAAATTTCTTCGGACATGGAGCGTTGACCAGTGCGTTTTTCATAATGGTCCATCAAATTGTCCATCGATCCATCCAATTCATAGATGGAATCTAAAAAATCCCCAAATGATGGTTTACTGATTGGTTTCTCTATTTGTTCCACATGGATTTTTTTAAAGGCTAAACCATTATAAGAAGTTATATCCTGACGTTCTTCTGTCGAAAAAGCCAATGCTTCACTTCTGGCGAATAAAAGTTCATGAATGTCTGATTTTAAATTCTTTTCCAATCGCAGCAAATGATCGATTGTCTCTATTGGCAACGATTGAAGCTTTTGTTTTAAACTAATAAATAATAGGGCTGTTACATATGCATCCGAAAGGGCACGATGAGGATCAACATGTTGTATCTCCATATATTCAGCAAGTTGGCCCAGTTTATAGCTGTGTGCTTTTGGAAATAAAATTCGTGACAGTTCAACAGTGTCAATTACTGGATTTTTTAATGGTTTTCGGTTGTGATTAATAAGTTCAGCATTTAAAAAACCCAGATCAAAAGGAACATTGTGTGCAATTAAATAGCTGTCCTTAAATAATGCAATAATCTCATCGGCCTTTTCCGAAAAATCCGGGGCGTCCTTGACATCATCGTCAGTAATCCCGGTCAAATTTGAAATGAATGATGGAATAGGTTTATTAGGATTAAGGAAGGTTGCAAATTCCTCAATGATTTGATCATCTTCAATAACCACAATTCCTGCTTCTATTATTTTATCGCTAGTTGACGGTGAATGACCTGTTGTTTCAAGGTCAATAACCACATACCTGTTCATAACTCCACCTCAGTCATAATGCCCAATATATGAAAACTCTTATCATTCGAATATGATAAGAGTTTATCTCCATTAACATTCAGCGGGACAAGAAAAACCCCTGTGAATGAAGTTTAACCTTCTATAAAATCTTTACATTTCCGTAAGCGGTGGTTCCTGTTCAATTACTTGTTCTACTTCATTATTTTCATTCATTAATGCTACTTTTGGTTTAAATGTTGTCAGCTCGTTATCAGAAAGCAATGCATAAGTAACAATGATTACTGTATCCCCTGGTTGCACCAATCTTGCTGCCGCACCATTCAAGCACACAACACCTGATCCGCGTTCACCGGAAATCACATATGTTTCCAGACGCGCCCCATTATTATTATTTACAATTTGTACTTTTTCGTGCGGCAAGATTCCAACTTTATCAATTATATCCTGATCAATTGTCACACTGCCAACATAGTTTAAATTTGCCTCTGTTACCTTTGCACGATGAATTTTGGCTTTCATCATAGTGCGAAACATACCATTTTCCCCCTATTTTTCTATGCGTTTGACTATTTTTCCATTTTGATCAAACAACAAGTTATCGATTAATCGTGCCTCATTAAAGTAAACAGCAGAAGCCAAAATTACCTGTTGATCGATAGCAGATACAGTCTGTAATTCTGGATAACTTAATAATTCTACATAATCAATTTTTCCATTTGTATGATTATCAATCGTATCCAAAACCTCTTTTACTACTATATCAGGATTTTTTTCACCGTCAACCACTAGTTGTCTACCCTGCTCTAATGCTTTGTAAATCCATGGGGCTTCCTCGCGTTCTGCATTGCGGAGGTTTACATTTCGACTACTTTTTGCCAGTCCGTCTTTTTCGCGGACAGTTGGTAATGCAACTAATTCTATTGGGAAATTCAGATCATTGATTAAGGCGTCAACTACTGCCGCTTGTTGAGCATCTTTCCTCCCAAAATAGACTTTATTCGGCTGAACGATGTTAAACAGTTTCGCTAAAACTGTAACAACTCCTTGAAAATGTCCAGGTCTCGATCTGCCACATAAAACATGAACACGGTCCGTCACATCTAACGCTATTGTCATCTTTTTAGGGTACATTTGCCGTGTATCCGGAATAAATACGATGTCAACACCCGTTTTTTCTGCTTGCTTAATGTCACTTTCCTCATCCCGTGGATATTGTTCATAATCCTCACTAGGTCCAAACTGTAAAGGATTAACAAAAATACTAGTAATTACTATGTCATTGTCTTTATTTGCCTGCTCCATTAAGGATAGATGTCCTTCGTGAAAGAAACCCATTGTTGGAACAAAACCAATTGTTTTATTTTCTTTTCGCAATGAAAGTACCATTTCCTGCATTTCATTAACCGAGCGAATAATCTGCATATCATTTACCTTCTTTTTATCTTTGTCTCAATTTTTAAAACTTTGCTTTTCAGTTGGAAATAGCTGGTCAACAACATCTGAGCAATAAGATTCAATCGCACCTTTTATCGTGTCATTTAAATCTGTGTATGGTTTAACGAATTTTGGCAGTCTATCGACACCATATTTTAAAATATCATGATAAACTAATACTTGTCCATCACAATGTACGCCCGCACCAATACCGATTGTTGGGATCGTTAGTTCCTCCGTGACGGTTTTGGCCAAATCAAGTGGTACGCATTCTAATACAACTGCTATCGCTCCGTTTACTTCTAATTGTTTGGCATCCTCAATAAGCTTATCAGCGGTTTGTTTTTCCCTAGCTTGCACTTTAAATCCACCCAAAACATTCACTGATTGCGGAGTTAAACCCAGATGGGCTACTACAGGAATTCCAGAATCTGTTAGCCGTCTGGTTAGGTTTAATAATTCTGTTGTTGCTCCCTCAATTTTTAATGCTTGGGCATCCGTACTCTGAAAAATGTTCCGTGCATGTGTTAATGACTCTTCTAAAGAGATGTGATAGGACATAAAAGGCATATCGACAACCATAAACGTGTTTTCTGCTCCCCGTTTAACTGCTTTTGCATGATGAATCATGTCATCAACCGTTACCTTCACGGTTGAATCATAACCCAGGACGACCATTCCCAGTGAATCGCCAACAAGAAGCATATCTATACCAGCCTCTTCAGCAAGCTTCGCTGAAGGATAGTCATATGAGGTCAACATGGTAATTTTTTTCTTCTTTTCTTTCATCTGTTGAAAATCAATTCTCGTTAACATTTTGTTTCTCCTTCCCCAAACCAATCAATTTCGGCGGAGTACATTTTTTTAATCTGCCCATCATCATTTTCGATTAATAAAGCGCCATCACTAGCAATACCATTGAATTTTGCGGTCCAGGAATTCCTCATTGTATTTATGTTTATTTCCTGACCTATTTTGAAACCATAACTTTCCCATTTGTCTTTCGTATCGGAAAATCCATGCTTAATATAATGCTCATACGCTGGTTCGAATGCCTGTAAAATTTGTTGTATAACATCCTTGATGGATCTTTCCTGTTTAGATTCAATATAGATCGAGGTGGCTTTGTTCCTTAGTTCATCAGGGATATCATCAGAAGTATGATTCACATTTATCCCCATTCCGAGCACTATATACTGAATTTGATCCTGTTCAGCCTGCATTTCAGTTAAAATTCCTGCGGTCTTTTTTTGGTTAATTAATAAATCATTCGGCCATTTTATTTGCGGCTTGACTCCTAACTGTGCATCAAGCACATCAGCAAGTACAGTAGCTGCCAGAAGTGTTAATTGCGGGGCCATATATGGCAGTATTTCCGGCCGTACAATAATGCTCATCCATATTCCTTTATGTTTACTTGAATACCAAGAACGATTCATTCTTCCTTTACCTTTTGTTTGCTCATCGGCAATCACTATTGTTCCATGCGGTGCACCCTCACTTGCCAACTGGTGGGCCAAATGCTGCGTCGAAGTGATGGATGCTCGATGGATGATTTTCTCCCCGAGCCATTTTGTTTGCAATCCCCAATGAAGCGTGTTCTCACTTGTTTTGGCTGGATATTCGATGATTCTGTAACCTTTTTTTGTTTTTCCTTCAACTTTATAGCCGTCTTCCTCCAGTTTTTTCATATGCTTCCAAATTGCTGCACGCGAAATTTGTAATTCTTCGGATAACCTTTGGCCAGATATGTAACTGGAGTTATTTTCCGCTAATAGTTTAATTAGTTTGTTCCGGGTGGATTCCATTTTACCCAATCCTTTAATTCATTATTTTTGTTTGCAACATGGTTTAAAACTACTTGCTTCTCTACCATTTTCAATGTTTTATGTATCCAGGGGCCCTTTTTTTTGCTTGGAAAAAGGGCAATCAGGTCATGCCCATTTATTTTTAATTCATCCCGCTGATGAATTGTAAGTGAATTGTAGATGGACATTACCTTACTTCGCTTTGGAATATTTTCTGCTGAGTATAAATTAGTCACTAGACGAATAAAAGCATCAATATGTGCACTGCTTAAACAGTAGACAAGCCAATTATCCAGTCCATTTTTATTAAAATAATCAATAGATGCTATTAATTCCTTCACATTCCATTTTTCCTTATTGGAACATTTCCAGTCTGTAACCCATTCTTTTATAGGGATAGCCGGTTCCATATAATGAAAAAGTACAACTACTTCAGAAAAGTCTTTTAAAGGGAATAGTTTCAAAGGAAGCTTATTTATAATATATGGATAGTTTATCATAACAGGAAGATGTTTATATAATTCTGTGCTCCTTAGGTAATCCATCCCAAGATTAATATGCCGCCCGCCAAAAAACTTCGTGATTTCAACGCGAACACGTTCGACAGCTAACTGAGTAATTTCAGGGGCAACAACCTTCATATCGTCCAATGTGGCCGGATCAATGAAAAATCCAAGCTGACTTGAAAATCTTATCGCCCGAATAATTCGTAACGAATCCTCACGAAATCTTTCTATCCCCTTGCCAACTGTTCGAATCACTTTTTGATGCAAATCATCTATTCCATTAAACAAATCAATAATCCTGCCCTCACGATTCATTGCCAATGCATTTATTGTGAAATCTCTTCGTTTTAAATCTCCGTCAATTGTTTGGATGAATTCAACCTCATCTGGGTGCCGTTTATCTGTATACTTCCCATCAACCCGAAATGTTGTCACTTCATATGACTTACCTAAATGTCGAACAATTACAGTCCCGTGCATCACACCAACAGGTATAACAGCAGGAAATAACTGCTGAACCTTATCAGGGGGAGCAGATGTTGCAATATCCACATCGGATATTGGCCGTTTTAATAGAGAATCACGTACACAGCCTCCAACAAAGTATGCCTGATAACCATTTTCTTCTAGCTTATCCATAATATCAACTGCTTCATTAAAAATTGTATCAAGCATCTTGTTCACCACTTTACATGTTTTTTTCGGCCAATACTCGCCTGTATATATCAGTGTATTGGTTTACGATTAGTTCGGAGTGAAAGCATCCCCTGGCCCGTTGATAAGCATTCTTGGAGAATTGTTTCAACAACTTTTCATTTTGCAGTAACTTTACTGCATACTCCGCCGCGCGATTTGTGTCCCCTACATCAACAATATACCCAGTTTCATTATGTTCGATGACCTCAGGTATACCACCGGCATTCGTTCCAATACAAGGAACTTCGCATGCCATTGCTTCCAATAGCACTAAGCCAAAACTTTCTTTTTCAGACATCAACAGTTTTAAGTCGGAAATAGACAGAAGGTCACTAATATTTTTTTGTTTGCCAAGAAATAGTACATCATCACCGAGATCAAGTGAGTCAACCAATTGATTTGCGTTTGAATATTCTGGGCCATCCCCAACCAGCAGTAGTTTAGCATCTACCTTCTCCTTCACTTTTTGAAAGGTTTGGATAACATCCTCGATACGTTTCACCTTGCGAAAATTCGACACATGAATGAGAACTTTTTCATGTTCTGCTATGCCATATTCCATTTTAATACTTATTAAATCCTTTTTGTGGTATTCCTTTTCATTGACAAAATTATAAACTACATCAATATCACGTTCTATTCCGAGCATGTCATTTGTTTGATTCACTAAACTATGTGAAACAGCGGTTACTGCATCTGATTGCTTAATTCCGTGGATAATCATCTTTTTAAAAGATTGATCAATTCCAAGTACTGTAATATCCGTGCCATGCAAGGTAGTTACAATTTTAACATCGTGTTTAGCAATGTCCCTGGCCAAAATTGCGCAAATCGCATGTGGCATTGCATAATGCACGTGAAGAATATCAAGCTTCTCCCTATCTATAACGTCGGCCATTTTATTTGCCATCGCCAAGTCAAAAGGCGGGTATTGGAACACTGGGTAATGGTTAAGTTCCACCTCATGATAAAAAATGGATGGATTAACCTGATTTAGACGAAAAGGCAGACTGGATGTAATAAAATGAATTTCATTTCCTTGCTCTGAAAGCAACATCCCTAATTCGGTTGCAATTACACCAGAGCCCCCTACAGTTGGATAGCATGTTATACCTATTTTCATCATTTATTCAAATCCTGTCTGTTTTGCTTTACAATTTCCCGCCAATGAAAATCGCCGCGTTCAAGGGCGCGGATTAATATTTCACCAGCTGCCATATTAGTTGCAATTGGAATCAGGTGGACATCACAAAGACGCATCAAGGCACTGACATCCGGTTCATGCGGCTGGGCAGTTAATGGATCACGAAAGAAAATGATCATATCCATTTCATTATTCGCAACCATTGCACCAATTTGTTGATCCCCACCCTTTGGTCCTGATTGAAACCGGTGGACAGGAAGGTGTGTTGCTTCTGTAATGAGTGAGCCTGTTGTGCCAGTGGCATATAGGTTATGGTTTTTAAGTACCTGACTATACGCAATACTAAAGCCTGCCATCGATTGTTTTTTTTCATCGTGCGCGATAAGTGCTATATTCATTTTTCTCCACCTTCCCTGTTTTATTTTTTCTCCCAGCGGTATTTATCTCGGGATTCAATTTTATCCATAGATCGATTAAATGCATCTGATAAATCAATGTCAAGGGAATTAGCAAAACAAATAATTACAAATAATAAATCACCAAGTTCATCTTCTATCGCTTTTTTTTGTTCCGAATCTTTTTTTGGCTTTTCTCCATAATAATGGTTAACCTCTCGAGCCATTTCACCAAGTTCCTCTGTTAATCTCGCCATTTGTGCCAAAGGGGAAAAATAGCCAGTTTTAAATTGGGAAATATAATGATCAACATATTGTTGCATCTCGGTTGTAGTATACGTTTTTTTATCGGTAGCCATCTTTAATTCACCCCTATTCGTATCACTCCCTTCATGTTAGCTAAAAGGCCTTAATTTGACAAATGATTAACCTGATACCCAATTGTATGTTGCCTAAATTGGTTAAAATTGACTATAATAGTAAAAGTGTGCGATTGACAGATAATAGATAGGGTAAAGGAGGTTTTCAGGATGGTGTTTGGAGTTAAAATAAAGAACGTTATATTTATCTTATTAGGTGCAGCAATTTTTTCATTTGGACTTGTACATTTTAATATGCAAAACAACCTTGGCGAAGGCGGATTTACAGGTATAACGTTACTGATGTATTTTTTATGGGGCTGGGATCCAGCGGTAACTAATATTATTTTAAATGTTCCAGTGTTTTTTATCGGTTGGAAATACCTTGGCAGGAATACATTTATTTATACTATTATCGGAACCCTTTCTGTATCAGTGTTTTTAGCGATATTTCAAATTAAACCATTTCAAATGGACTTGCAATCAGACATGACTCTGGTAGCTCTATTTGCTGGTGTATTTATAGGAGTTGGACTGGGAATTATTTTCCGATATGGCGGAACAACAGGCGGGGTGGATATTATTGCTAGACTTGTCCATCAATATGCTGGATGGAGTATGGGTAAGACCATGTTTCTCTTTGATGCCATTGTCATTGCAACATCCGTGCTAACCTATTTGGAATTGGTTGAAGGCATGTACACGTTAGTGGCCGTCTATATTAGTGCACGAGTAATCGACTTTATCCAGGAAGGAGCATATTCGGCCCGCGGAGCAACGATTATTTCTAGTAATAGTGATGAAATTGCCGAAATTATCATTAAGGACATGGATCGCGGTGTAACAGTGTTAGCTGGACGAGGCAGCTTTACTGGGGAAACACGTGATGTATTATATTGCGTGGTTGGCAGAAATGAAATTGTTCGATTAAAAAATATAATAAAAGGGATTGATCCGCATGCATTTGTTGCTGTAAGCTCGGTACATGATGTTGTCGGAGAGGGATTTACGCTTGACGAAAATAAAAACCCGATTACGGATTAAGAAAAAGGACGGCCAGATGGCCATCCTTTTTTTTATGCTATTCATTACTGCCGGCAAACATTAAAATAAATCGTATTAACTCTGCCAGGGCAACTAATGCCGCTGCAACATATGTTAAGGCCGCAGCATTTAGAACTTTCTTTGTTTCACGTTCCTCATTGTTGTTAATTATCCCAGTGGATATCAATTGTGTCATAGCACGGCTGGAAGCATTAAATTCAACCGGAAGTGTAACCAGTTGGAAAAGAACTGCTGCAGCAAAAAACAGAATCCCCAGCAATACCAGGTTACTCATTTGAAAAAGGAAGCCCCCGATAATCAAGAAAATCGACATATTTGAACCAAGACTTGCAACTGGCACTAGAGCATGTCTAAATCTTAAAAATGCATAGGATTCAGCATCCTGAATTGCATGACCTACCTCGTGTGCCGCTATTGCCGACGATGCCATTGATTGTCCATGGTAGTTCCCACTGGATAACCGGACCACCTTCTTACGTGGATCATAATGATCCGATAAAAAACCTCTTGTTTCCTCTACATGAACATCGTAAATACCATTATTATTTAATATTTTTCGAGCAACTTCTGCTCCGGTCATTTGAGAAGATGTTGCCTTTTTTGAGAATTTTTTATACGTTTTCTTTACTTTTGATTGTGCCCAAATTGGTATGATCATTAACAAGGCAATATATACGATATATCCACCAAGTGACATTTACATTCCTCCATTAATTAGAAACTTACTATGGTCAATTTTAGTCAAAAATGTCGAAAAAGTCAACTGTTTGAACTTTTATCATGACGTCTCTTTTCATTCTTATATTTTACCCAGCTAACATAGGCCAATACAAAAACTATTATTCCACCTACCGCTGTTATGACCCAAAATAATGATGTCATGTCTTGAATGAGATTCACAATTGATAAAAAGGTAAAATTATACATATGTGATCAACCTCTCGCAAGCATTTACATTATAAATTTATGTTTGCTGGTCGTAGGTTATGTTAAAGAAATTGTCTCTTTTTACTTTTAACAGTTAACAGATAGGCAATAAAAATGGAAAAAACACTTAACCAAAAAGTAAAGTAGCCTATCTCATTCATATACTCACTCAGCGAAGCGTATACCGGCATCATACCGAACACATAATCAATGATGTCATTATGCAGTGTCCATATCGCTGCTACAGCAATATGCCTTAATTTGATTCGATAATATGGTGCGTATAACAACCCCTGGATTGCCATTGCTCCATGGGAGGCTATAAGCATGTATCCCTGCCATCCCAAAGAACCAGTTTCAATTAATGTAAAGATGTTCATAACAACTGCCCAGACACCATATTTAAACATGGTAATCACAGCAAGCGCCTCAATATATGGTACATTCTTTTTGAATAAGAAAAAGAAGAGGACAATTGTAAAGAAAAGACTTGCGGTAGGACTATCTGGAACAAATATTAAAAATATATCCGGGGTAATTGCCAGTTGAAACTTATACCAAATATACCCGTAAATAGTACCGAACAAATTGATTAGAAACAATAAAATTAAAAAAAACTTATCCCGTAATATGTAATGCAACATGCTTTCTCCACCCTCATCTGCAATTAAGAAAAGCTCAGGGCGCCCGTTTTAGAAGCAGACGCATAAGCAGGAGACTATAGAACGCATGGGTTTGGCGTTCGTAGTGTCCTTTGCCTATGACGGCATCTTGCTTCTGGGCGCTTGCGCTAGACAACACTTTGTATATTCTTATCTTTTAAGAAAAGACACCTTCACCGCTTAAGCTGGTAAAGGTGTCTTATAACAATTGGTTCAATTATTTTGCTTCTTCGTTAACAGATATAATAAATTCCGCTAACTTATTTAGTTCGTCTTTTGAACCTTTGAATACGCCAGGAGGCATTTGTCCTGTACCTTCTTGGGCAATCTTCATGATTTCTTCTTTCGAACGGTCAATTCCAATTAGTGAAGGAGCAGCCGCACCACCCTGTAACGAATCACCATGACATTGCATACAATTTTTCTCAAAAACCTTATACCCTGGGGCACTTTTATCAATTTCAGTAGTAGGAACTGGTTTGTTTGCTTCTGCACGAGCTTCCCAGTCGACATGTTCTGCTGATTCATAAGTAAGTACCATAACAGACGCAAGACCTAATAGCATCATTGCAACAGCAATTGGTCTTTGGTGTGGTCTCCGCCCAGGTCCACGGTCAAGGAAAGGAGCCAGTAATAAGCCCCCGAACGCAAGTCCAGGAAGAATAATGACACCAAACAGAACGTATGGCCCACTTGCGAATTTATATTTTAAAAGTTCATATAGAAATAAGAAATACCAATCCGGTAACGGTATGTATCCAGGTGTTGTTGGATCGGCAACGCCCTCTAGTGGAGCAGGATGCGCTAACGTTAAACATAAAAATCCAACTAAGAATACAGCACCAACCAACCACTCTTTTAACAAGAAGTTAGGCCAGAAAGCCTCTGTTCTACCGGGATATTCAGAATAATCTTTAGGTATATTAGGTTTGCGATCAGAAGAGATTCGAGAATCTCCAACAAACTTCATTCCTTTACCCTTATGCACAGCTTTCCCTCCTTTTTATAGTGGTCCAGAAATTCCCTGCTTACGAATTAATAGAAAGTGAGCAGCCATTAACGCAAACAATCCAGCTGGTAAGAAGAATACATGAATTGCAAAGAATCGTGTTAATGTCTGTGCTCCAACAATGCTTGGATCACCTGCTAATAATATTTTTAAATATTCACCGATAAACGGTACGGATTCAGCAATATTAAGACCAACTTCAGTTGCGAAATATGCTTTATTATCCCATGGTAACAAATAACCGGTAAACCCTAACCCGAGCATAATAAAAAATAACAATACGCCAATCATCCAGTTAAGTTCACGTGGTTTCTTATATGCGCCTTGGAAAAATACGCGCAACGTATGTAACAAAAGCATAACGATAACAACACTAGCACCCCAGTGATGCATACCTCGTACTATTTGACCATGAGCAACCTCTGTCTGTAAGTAATAAACAGATTTCCATGCATTTTCTATATCCGGTACATAGTACATGGTTAAGAACATTCCTGACAAAATTTGTATTACTGTAACAAAGAATGTCAATCCGCCAAAACAATAAACAAAAGCTGAAAAGTGATGTGCGGGGTTTACATGTTCTGGGACTTCATGATCTGCAATATCACGCCACAAAGGCGTAATGTCTACGCGTTCATCGATCCAATCATACATTTTTTGTAACATTAGCTATTACGCCTCCCCTCTAGGATGTGCTTTTCCTAAATACAACGCACCGTTTTCAACTTTTTTCTCATAAACATCAAGCGGCGCCGGTGGTGGTGTACCAGGGATGTTTGTCCCATCCTTCGTGTATCTTCCACCATGACATGGACAATAGTATTGATCTGGAAACTTGTCACTGCCTTCCCATGCAACCATACAGCCAAGATGTTTACATATTGGGGAAAGTGCCACGATTTCACCTGCATCATCTTTATAAACCCAAGCTGATTTAGTAACTTGTGACTCATACCAAGCATCTACTTGATCAACTTTCCATTCAACACGTTGTGGTTTGGTGGTTATATCCTCTACCGCAATCCCAGCGTTGTGCAGTTCACCGGACTTGGACTTTTTTAATACAGGATCGATCGCCATCCCTAACATTGGAACAAGCATGCCTGCTGCCATAAAGCCACCTACACCTGTAAGTGTATAGTTCAGGAATTGTCGACGGGATACTTGTTGCTTTTTTTCGCTCATGATTTTCCCCCCTCTTTTCATTTAATCACGGACATTATCAATTATAATTCAGATTACTAGGACATTACCATAATAGCGCAAACTGCTTGTTCGGTCAATATGTAATCATAAATGTTAACAAATCAGATGCTTTTTCTATATCATTGCTCAAGTTTATCTTTTTTATTCCATTGTCTCCCAATAGGAACGGATTAACTCACTAAGTTCGTTTACCTGATCATGAACAACGGTTTGCATTTCAGCTGAGTATAAATCACCTGATTGTAACCCAGGGAGCCACAAAAGCGTCCCATTTAGCAGTCGCTCATGTTTCTTCCAAGTTGAGTCGAAGGTGAGGAAAAAAATGTGATTAACTGGTTGATTCGACACATCATCCTGCCATTTATTAAGTCTATCAATTTCAATTTGCTTGTCCGCACCTTTTAAATACGCATAAGTTGGCGTTACCATGACCCTTCCCGCTAAATCCCGTTCAATTTCATTCATTAATATCGAAAGCGCTTCACTCTGGAAGCCACTTTTTTGAAGTTCCGAATCATTGGATAAATGGAAGGGGGCCAATGGAATAATTATAGTATCTACAAATTCCTTTGCCTCTATGTATTGAAGTAAATCTTTTTGCACCCACCGCATTGCCTAACTTCCTTTCCTGATATTTTCATACAGCAGCCGTTAACATATTAAAGTTTATCTTATCTTGACAAAAAAAATCAACCTATTGTTTTAACAATTTAGGTTGACCTTGATTACTGCTAACTAGTTTATGTAATTTCTGTGTGAGTTCCATAAACATTTCCTGGTCATTAATATCAAGACTGTAATCGATGGCTTCCTGTAATTTTCTTTTTTTACGATCGTACACTATTTTCTCCAAAAGCTGCTTTGCATTATCCTCATCGCTTTTTGTTAGATAATAATCTTCTGGCACGAAAGGATTATCCTCAAGAACAGCTACATACGATGCATTTTGAATAGAATTATGAAAATTCAATTGTACGTATAACGGTTCCTCCCGATTCATGCGAATATCATGAA
This sequence comes from Virgibacillus phasianinus, assembly GCF_002216775.1. Classification (GTDB taxonomy): domain Bacteria; phylum Bacillota; class Bacilli; order Bacillales; family Amphibacillaceae; genus Virgibacillus_F; species Virgibacillus_F phasianinus. The sequence continues at coordinate 3,078,302 of NZ_CP022315.1, read as the reverse complement.
AGGATTTTTCGGCATCCGTTGTTACTAAATGGTTTTTATAAAAGCGAAACGGTGCATCATTTGAGCATTGACTGGAAATGATGATCCCCCTTGGACAAAACTTTGCTTCACGAATAAAATGTACATGATTTAACAAATTATCGTGATTAACTAGGTAATTTAAAATCCAAACACTTTCACGTTTCTTTAGCTGATAATGATTTAAGAACCATTCAATGAACTCTTTTTTATCCTGAATGGAAATAGGAGCTTGCATCTTATTTTCCTCCCTCATTCATCTATACTAAAACTCGGTAGATTGAATTAAACGATCCACATATTCCTCTACGTCAGTATCCAACGGTTGGATTTTCAAATATTCTTTAAAAACACTGATTGCCTTCTCAGTCCTCCCTTCTTCGGTTAAAAAATATCCGTATTCTTTCAAGAAATCACTGTCTTGATTTAGTCTATTGTATGCTTCACCATACTGAAATAATGCATCTTTAAATGATTCTGTTTCATTTAATGCTCGTGCATGTTCCCAATCATAAAGCGGGTCATCTGCACCGAGCTTTTTAATTTCAGATAGCAGTTCGTGTATGTCATCGTATCGTTCTTGTACTTTCAATATTTCAATTAAAAACAGTACTGCTTCTTTATAGTCCGGGTCAATAGCAACGGCTTCACGAATATATTTTTCACTCTCATCGTTTTTATTAACCTGGTGCGCCAAATTAGCAGCATAGAAATAAAGTTCTTTATTAAAATCATCAAGTTGCAGACCTTTATTAATAGTCTGATACGCTTCATCAACACGTTCTTCCGTTTCATATGCTTTCGCTAGTTCATAGTAAACGGAAAGATAATGAGGATCAATTTCAATAACATGTTCCCACGCTTTAATTGCAATATCATTACGATTAGCATGTGCTGCCGTAAACCCATACTTAAATAACGTATCCGGATTCTCACTCTCAAGCTCCTGGAAATAGGTTAATGCAAGTTCGTATTCACCGGATGCCGCGTACGCTTCAGCAAGACGATCGTTTATAGATATGGTTGCTACCTCATTTGTTTTAGGTAAAATTCGTTCATAATATGTTATTGCTTTTTGATATTCTCCGGTAGAAAAGGCGAGCTCTCCAAGGGCAAAATCAATAACGACTTCTTCTGGATCAAGTTGTTTTGCAGTTAACAATTTTTGTTCGGCAACTTCAAACAATCCTTGTGCTTCATAAAGATCTGCCAGTTGAATTAATGTTTGCATGTATGCCGGATCATCCGGTTTAATTTCATTCAATAAATCAATTGCCTTTTCATCATCATCAAGTTCAATATAAATATCTGCCAGCATTATACTCAATTCACTTTCATCAGGATAATGCTGCAGCAACTCCTGCAAAATATAACTTGCTTCTTGATATATTCCCCACTGGATGTATAATTCTGCAATGGTAAATTTCTCATCCTCATCTGCTGAAGGAAGATAGTTTTCCAATAAATCGATTGCTTCTTTTGTTTTTTTGTTTTCCATTAAATGAACTGCTTCCATGATTGTTTCCATGATATACATCCCTTCTAAATGAATTCATTTTAGGACGGGGTTTAATTCTGCACCTGATCCAGATGCTGGAAAAAGCCAGGATAGGAAATGTTTATACTTGAATCATCATCAAGCACAACTTCTCCGGTTGTAATGAGAGAAGCAATAGATGCCATCATCGCAATCCGATGGTCGTGGTAACCGGAAACTTCTCCGCCCGAAAGTGGGGTTTTACCGTGTATAATCATTCCATCAGCAGTTCCCTCAATTGCTGCACCCAGTTTTGTTAGAACATCCGTTACCGCATGAATTCGGTCAGTTTCCTTATAACGTAATTCCTCAGCATCTTTTATTATAGTTGTTCCTTCTGCTTGTGTAGCTAACAGCGCAATAATTGGAATTTCATCAATTAAACGTGGAATAATTTCGCCTTCAATGTTAATTCCCCGCAGTTTAGTATACGTGATGGTAACATCGCCGATTAATTCACCATTAACAATTGACGAATTTGTAATCTCAATTGCAGAACCCATCTCTATAAGAACATCAATGATACCTGTCCTGGTTTCATTTAAACCTACTCGCCTTATTGTTAATCGGCTGTTCGGGACAATAGCTGCACCTGTAAGTAAAAAAGCCGCAGACGAGATGTCACCTGGAACAGTTACGTTTGTCGCGTAGAGTGAATTATCGCCCGAGATTTTGGTTGATAATCCATTTCTTTCTATATCTGCACCGAAGGCTTTAAGCATATGTTCTGTGTGATCGCGCGTTGGTGTAGGTTCAATAACTTCAGTGCTATTTGCAGCATACAGGCCGGCAAGCAATATGGCAGATTTAACTTGCGCACTTTTAACAGGCAGTTTATATTGGATTCCTGTTAATTGACCATGTTCAATACGTAAAGGCAGCACTTCACTGCCATCTTTCCCGTTAATTCTAGCACCCATCTCACGTAAAGGTAAAATCACTCGATTCATTGGCCTTTTTGAAAGTGATTCATCACCTGCTACAGTTGTTTGGAAAGGTAAGCCCGCAAGTACACCTAATAGGAGTCTTGCAGTTGTTCCGGAATTTCCAAAATACAGTTCCTCTGCTGGTTTTTTTAAAGATTTTATTCCTTTTCCGTGAATTGTAATGTTTGTTCCGTTTTTTTCAAACTTTACTCCCATTGATTCAAAAACATCAATCGTACGCATACAGTCCTCGCCATTTAGGAAATTAGAGACTTCCGTGGTTCCGTTCGCAATTGATCCCATGATGATGGCGCGATGTGAAATAGATTTATCGCCGGGGACCTCGATAACACCTGAAATAATATGATTATTTGGAGTTAATATTTTCTCAGCCATCTAAATGTCACTTCCTATCTCTCGCCATTTTAATTAAAAAGGATTTCAGGTAGTTCTGGAGATCCATATCTGTAATCTTTACTGACACAGGATTTCCAATATCCGAAAGTAATACCATTTGAACTTGATCATTTACAGTCTTTTTGTCTGACTTCATTCGTGCGAGCACACGATCTGTGTTTATTTTTTCCAGGTGTACTGGATAATTGTTAGCGCGAAGCCAGTTTACAAGTATATCGACTGGCAGGTTTATGGAATAAATGTCATTACTGACTTCCATGGCAAACAGCATACCGATTGCTACAGCTTCTCCGTGTGCTAAGGAACCATAGCCATATTCGGCTTCAAGCGCATGGCCCAATGTGTGGCCGAAGTTCAGGTATGCACGAATGCCTTTTTCTTTTTCATCTGTTTGCACAAAATGTTTTTTTATTTGGACGCCACGAAAAATATGTTCCTTCAACATAGTAGTTGTTAGATTACTAAGTTTTGCGTCCATAATGTCGGCAAACAATTCTTTGTCAGCAATTAATGCTTCCTTAACTATTTCAGCATAACCTGATCGAATTTCCTTTGGCACCAATGAATGTAATGTTTGAATATCATAAATAACTGCCTCTGGCGGATAAAAGTTGCCAATCAGGTTCTTTCCTAGTTTATGGTTGATGGCCACTTTACCCCCGACACTGCTATCGTGAGCAAGAATAGTAGTTGGAAGCTGAACATAATCAATTCCCCGCATAAAGGTTGCGGCGACAAAACCCGCTAAATCCCCAATCACTCCGCCGCCCAGGGCAATAATAAGTGACCTGCGATCGAGTCCACATTCAATTCCCTTTGTCTGGAGCTGATAGAATGTATCAATATCCTTCGATTGTTCTCCATTTTTTATAACTGTATGGAAAACATTAGAACGGCCTGCGAGACTTTCTTTTACATCATTCAGGTATAAATCAGCCACTTGTTCATCCGTTACAATGAGAATCGATGAATAAGTTTTAGGAAGGTATTTATCTGTTTCATGTCTAATATTTTCATCTATAAATATAGAATACTGATTTGTACTTGTTTGCACATTTAAACAGGTCATCAGAAACACCTGATTTCCTCACGATAGTCTTGTAACGCCTGTTTAAGCTTCGGAAATTGGTCAGCTGGAAATTGATCGGTAATCGCATTAGCGAGTTCAAATGCTACGACATGTTCCATAACGACTGACGCAGCTGGTACCGCACATGAATCAGATCGTTCAATACTTGCATTAAATGGTTCTTTTGATTCTATATCAACACTCTGCAATGGTTTATATAGGGTTGGGATTGGTTTCATAACACCCTTTACTATAATAGGCATTCCAGTAGTCATACCGCCCTCAAATCCACCTAGGTTGTTAGACTTGCGATAATAGCCTCTTTCCTTATCCCATGCTATTTCGTCATGTACCTGACTTCCATTTTTCCTTGCTGCCTCAAAACCCATACCAAACTCTACACCCTTAAATGCATTGATACTTGCAACAATTCCAGCAATGCGACCATCTAATTTCCGATCAAAATGAACATAGGATCCAATTCCGGCCGGCATTCCCTCAACAAACACCTCAACCACACCACCAATTGAGTCTCCTTCTTTCTTTGCTTGATCAATCACATCCATCATTTTTTTCTCAACATTCTTATCCAGAGTCCGGACGGGTGATTCCTCAGAAATTTCTTGTCGATCTTTACTGGATAATTGCTGGTTTTCTTCAGCTTTAATTCCGGCAATCTCCTTTACATACCCTGTTACTTCAATGCCGAGTTGTTTTAGCAATGATTTTGCAACTGCGCCAGCAGCCACCCTGGCAGCTGTTTCACGTGCTGAAGAACGCTCGAGCACATTACGCATATCACGATGTCCATATTTTATGGCCCCATTTAAATCAGCATGGCCTGGTCTTGGCCTTGAAATAGCACGTCTGATTTTGGTATTACCTTCTAATGGGTCTTCCCCCATAATATCGATCCAGTGCTTGAAATCATCATTTTTAATCACCAATGAAATGGGAGATCCTAAAGTATAGCCATGTCGGACACCACTCGTGATTTCTACCAAGTCTTTCTCAATCTGCATTCGTTTTCCTCTGCCATGGCCCTTTTGTCTGCGCAGTAAAGACTTGTTGATATCTTCCTTTGTCAAAGGCATGTGTGATGGTAAGCCTTCAATGATGGTCGTCAATTGTTTCCCGTGTGATTCCCCAGCAGTTAAATAGCGCATGTGGAAACCTCCCTTATTTGTTTAGTTTCTACTATACCATATCAAGTTACTATAGTGATTACGTATTATAGAAAAACCCTTGCCTATGGACAAGAGTTTTTTCTTTTCAACAAAGATCCTTTTAAATACGGTGTTGAAAGAAAGCCCCCGTTTATTAACGGGGGCTGTACTTATCTAAGGAAATGAACATGGAATAATAATAAAGCGAATTCGCTATTAGTAAATCCACTCACTATCCTGTTTTGAATATGTTGTTAATTCTTTTTCATCAAAGAATAAACCTAGTTCTCTTTCTGCACTTTCTGCAGAATCAGAACCATGGATAATATTTTTTCCCACGGTCATACCAAAGTCCCCACGGATTGTGCCTGGAGCAGCTTCAAGTGGGTTTGTTTTACCCATCATATCACGTGCTGTGGTAATTACATTTTCACCTTCAAAGGCCATAGCAAAGACTGGGCCTGAAGTGATAAAACTAACTAATTCACCAAAAAATGGACGCTCACTGTGTTCCCCATAATGAGTTTTAGCAAGGTCATCTGAAATGACCATAAGCTTTGCCCCTATCAATTTGAAACCTTTGCTTTCAAAGCGCTTTACGATTTCACCAACCAGGTTCCGCTGTACGCCATCTGGTTTTACCATTAAAAATGTTTTTTCCATTTTCTACACCTCTTCTAGTATGTATAGTATTGCATATCAAGCAGCCGTTAAAATTCTACCAAACTTTTAGAAAAATGACAACTTATTTATGAACGGCGTTTTCCAATATAAGTTGCTATTCCATGCAACGATTGTTTTGCGCGATGATCGGGAAGCTTGTCTAGGATACGAAGGGCTTTCTCCAAATACATATCGCTTAATTGATAGGAACGCTCAATCGCATCAGTTTGTTTCAAAACCTGAATTAATTGCTGCATTTGCTCTCGTGATACTGATTCCGAGTTAGCAAAAGTGTTCTTCAGCAATGAAAAAAACGCCGGGTCTTTCATAGCGTAAAGCACAGGCAGTGTGACATTCCCCTGTAATAAATCATTACCAGCGGGCTTTCCTAAAACTTTTTCAGAGGAAGTGAAATCAAGAATATCATCAATGATCTGATAAGACATGCCAATGTTATACCCATACATGAATAACCTATTGGTGTCCTTTTCATTGACACCTGCAACAACAGCCCCAAGTTTACAACTGGTAGCAATTAATAATGCAGTCTTCCGTTTGATCCGTCTTAGATAGGTTCTGAGTGTTTGGTCCCATTCATACTTATCTTTAATTTGTTCGATTTCACCGATACAAACCTCTACAATTGTTTTAGCCAATGTTTGGTGAGCTTCTTTTTCATTTATTAATGTAATACTCTCAAGTGATCTTGCTAAAATATAATCCCCGGTGTACATTGCTATTCGGTTGTCATATTGCTTTCTTATTGTTGGTTCCCCACGACGTATTTCTGCATCATCAATCACATCATCATGAACAAGTGATGCCATATGAATTAATTCAAGTGTTATTGCGACAATTTTCATACGTTCCAGATTATAATCACCAAATTGTCCGCCCAGAAGCACAAAAACGGGACGGATTCTTTTCCCCCCAGCTTTTAACAACTGGATTGACGTCTCTCTTAATACGGGATGATCAGCTTGTATTACCTCGTCTAAGGCCTTTTCAATATAATCCAGATCTTTTTTTAAATAACTGTACGTTTTAGCTAATTTCATGCCAATCACCTTTAATATTCACGGACTTTTGCTTATTTTTCTTTAAACCCCATATGCATTGCTGCGACTCCACCAGTATAACTCTTCATTCGAACATGAGAAAAGCCGGCTTCAAAGAACATTTGCTGCAGTTCTTTTTTGTCTGGGAAATTCTTTGCAGATTCATGGAGCCAAGCGTATTCTTTATAACTTTTTGCAAATAACCTACCAAATAATGGCATGATAAAACGAAAATATAAATAATAAAGCTGCCTAAAACCAATAAGTGTTGGCTGCGATGTTTCAAGACACACAACCTTACCACCCGGTTTAACTACCCGGTACATTTCTTTTAACACTGTCGTGTAATCCGGAACGTTCCTGAGCCCAAATCCAATCGTAACATAATCGAAGGAATTATCATCATATGGAAGTTCCATCGCATTGCCTTGAATGAATTCTATTTGCTTAAGGCCTGACTCTGCTTGTTTATCTTTTGCAATAGATAACATATTTTGACTGAAATCCAGTCCATATACTTTTCCCTCAGTACCGGTTTCCTTGGCCAATGAAAGTGTCCAATCCCCAGTTCCGCAACAAACGTCCAGGGCCATTGAACCTTTTGCGACCTGCATACGGGTCATAACATCCTGTCGCCAGGCCTTATGGCGCTGAAATGAGATAATTGAATTCATGGAATCATAATTCGAATATATTTTTTCAAAAACATGATGAACACGTTCTTCTTTTGATTGCTGGTGCATTTTTCACCCTTCTTTTGCGACGGAAGTGTCATTTTCAAGTATGTCCCGTAAAATAGTTATGATATCATTTTTGTTTGGAAGATCCGCGATGGAATTTTCAATATCGTTCTTTCTTTGGCTGATAATTTGATCTACTCTATTTTGAAAATCCAGTTTCTGCAAATTCGTTACATAAACTTTCAGGTTATCAAATAATGGTGAATTATTGTTGCCTGCGAATAATTTCTTCTCGTGTAAAAGCCTATTTACTAAAATAATATTTTCAATAAGTGCTATGTTAGGAAATTCTATAGTGTGACTAATCATTCGTGTGACTAGTAATGATTCTATTTTCACCAATAAGAGGATTACCTCATCAAAGGAGCATATATCATCATAGTATAGTTTCATCTTATATTCATTTATTTCTTTAATAGCCGTTGCCAGGATATGTATTACCGAAAAATCTTTTGTATCAGATAGAAGTGAATAATATAAACCACTATAATAATCACCAGCCAGTACTTTTAATTGTCTTTTTTCCTGATTTGTACTGCTTTCGCTTCTGTCATTTCTTAATGGTACAATCTCATGTATATCCAGAGCCATTTGGACGAACATTGTTGATAAAATATATTGCTCTATTTTTGGAACCGGCAATTTGGACTGCCTCATGTAGTAATATAGTAGAGCTAATTTAATTTCATCGATTTCTGGCTTTTGAATGGCTTTATCTAAATAAGCATGTTGTATTTTATCTTCAATCAATGACCGAAGTTTAGTAAGCTCTACACTTGATGTTGGCAACATAATCACCTAAACCTTTTCATACATACTTTATTCACATTTGATATTATAGCACACTTTACATGGCCTATCACTACTAACGCCATGTTTGTATGTATCCGGTCAGCTATCACTGGAAATTTCGCCGTGACTTGTTTGAATGACAGCCTTGCCTCTAACTTTCACTGCAGAGGTATGTTCGGTGAATTGGGCAATCATAACTTCATTCCGGTCTAGTTTTTCTGAATGATGAAAACGTGTGTCCGATCCACGTGTCAGACCAATAACGTTCACGCCGTCTTCCAACGCTTTAATAACAAAGAAATCTGTTTTATCTATTGAGTTTCCCATATATGTCCTCCTCATTATATTCCAATACTATCACTTTTAAGAGGTGTCGTGTCAACGATTAAGTTGTATCAGGGTTAGACTAACCCTGATATGTGCTTCTTAACCAAGTAATTTTATTGCATTAAAAAAAGGGTGCGATGATACGCACCCTTTACACCCTATGTAAAAGTATTATTTAACACTTTCTTTTAGGGCTTTACCTGGTTTAAAAGCAGGTACCTTGCTTGCAGGAATTTCGATCTCTTCTCCAGTTTGTGGATTACGACCTTTACGAGCTGAACGCTCGCGTACTTCAAAATTTCCAAATCCAATTAATTGAACTTTTTCACCGCTTTTAAGTGAATCCATGACAGATTCAAAAACTGCGTCCACAGCTTTTGTAGCATCCTTCTTAGATAGTTCGCTTTTCTCAGAAACCGCATTTACTAAGTCTGTTTTATTCATGACATTCACCTCCTCCCAAATATGTTTCATTCGACATTGGTATAAATAACGATACTTCATTATTTGACCAATTTGCCAACAATTATACTTTGTGCCAACATTTTCATGTGTGACAAGGCTTATATTAACCGAGATTGCCTTAAAATTCAACAATAAGTACGCAATTTATCGATTTTTAATTGTTATTTGACCCTTATTTACTAGAAAATGCATTAAATTTTTCCAGTAAATGTAAAATTGGACCAAGACGTTGCTAAGCCTTAACCAACGTGCATTTCAACAACAATTTTATTGCTTATAAAAGATATACGACACAAACTATTATTTTCCTGCTGTTCTTCTTAAATTTTTTATTTATTTTTCGCAAAAAAAATAGCAGCCAAATTGCGCTGCTATAAGATTATGGCGATTAGACCACCAGAACCTTCATTGATAATTCGTTCTAATGTATCTTTCAGTTTATATCGTGCGGTCTCAGGCATTAAGGCAATTTTAGCTTGAATTCCCTCTCTGACAATGGAGCTAAGTGATCTCCCAAAGATATCGGACTCCCAGATGGACAATGGATCCTCTTCAAAGTCCTGCATCAAATATCGGACCAGTTCTTCACTTTGCTTTTCTGTTCCAATTATCGGTGCAAATTCTGATTCCACCTCTACTTTAATCATATGGATCGACGGAGCAACAGCTTTTAGTCTTACACCAAACCTGGATCCCTGCCGTATGATTTCCGGTTCATCAAGTTCCATATCTTCAAGCGTTGGAGCGGCAATGCCATACCCCGTTTGTTTGACCATTTTTAAAGCACCTGATACTTGATCATATTCCCGTTTCGCGTGGGCAAAGTCCTGCATTAATTCCAGCAAATGGTCCTTACCCCGAATTTCTTCACCAACAATTTCCTTTAGGATCTGATCATATAAATATTCCGGTGCATGTAAATCAATTTCAGCAACACCATCACCAAGTTCCATACCAGCTAAATTAGCCCTCTCGATATACTCATATTCATCAAAGCTTCCGACTATTTGATCAACATCCCGCAGCCGTTTAATACTTTTAACAGTATCCTGAATGGCTTCCTGGTAATTCGTACGAAGCCAATGATCCTCTTTAAGCACCATTACCCAGCTTGGAAGATTAACATTTACCTCAAGGACCGGAAACTCATATAATGCCTCACGTAAAACATTGTTTACATCGTGCTCAGTCATTGTCTCAATATTCATCGCCAATACCGGGATGTCATGCTTGTCAATTAGTTCCTGCCGTAACATTTCTGTTTCCTGACTAGTTGGTCTAAGTGAATTTACCACCATTATAAATGGCTTACCTACTTCTTTTAATTCATCGATCACCCGCGATTCAGCATCCACAAAATCATTGCGCGGTATTTCACCAAAGGTACCATCTGCTGTAACAACCACCCCAATTGTAGAGTGTTCCTGAATTACCTTTCTGGTTCCGATCTCTGCAGCATCATGAAATGGTATTGGATCCTCATACCATGGAGTGTGGATCATTCTCGGGCCCTCTTCGTCTTCATAACCCTTTGCACTGTCGACTGCATACCCTACGCAATCAACCAGCCTTACATTAACATCTAAACCTTCGTCAACTTCAATACTTACAGCTTGATTCGGTATAAATTTAGGCTCTGTAGTCATAATCGTTTTACCAGCAGCGCTTTGTGGAAGTTCATCCTGGGCCCTTGAACGATCACCTTCCTCTTGGATGTTCGGTAAAACTACCAACTCCATAAATTTCTTTATGAAGGAGGATTTACCTGTTCTAACCGCTCCCACAACACCTAAATAAATATCTCCGTTTGTCCGTTTCGAAATATCTTTAAAGATATCAATTTTTTCCAAACGATCCCCTCCCAATTTCCTTAACCAATTAATCATGAACAACATACGTATAATTGACATTACAATTCTATGATGTTGTCCTATCAGAATATGACTTAAATCATAAAAAAATAATTATGCATGTTGTATGTACAAGAAACTAGTTTCTAGTGAAATAAAAATAACCCCTTGTAACAATCTATGCTGCAAAGGGTTATTTATGAATTTATTTTTTTACCTTCATATAAACTGGTTCCCCGTTTTTTATAGTGCTAGGGTAGGAATATACTGGAAGAAAAGGTGAATTTTCCGCTAAAATATAACGGATATCATCACCCGTCTGATAAGAATGATCATATTTGTCCAGAGCTTCAAATAAGTCAGGACGATAATCCACATATAGTTTCCCATCCGTATCCATGATAACCGGGAGATTTTTTTGTGAGTATGGGCTGACAACGTACGGTTCATGCTCGAAACCGAGTTTTTGATAATCTATTTTATACAGATTTTTAGTAATAGGCTTACCAAAGGGAGGATACATATGCTCATTTCGATAAATATGAAGCTGTACACTAACTTCGCGAATTGCGTCCGATATTCTAAGGTCAATTAGTTTTACACGGGGATTATCTTCAGGTGTCAGTAATGCATACTGGTATAACCCACCATTTTCATAGGCTGTCCCAGGTATTTCTGCCAAGATACCCTTTTCCTGCAGTGCACCGAAGTCAAGCAAGTACTTACGGAATATCGGTGTATTTTTATCTTTTGTTTTAATTGGCACGAGGCCATTCGTTTTTTCACGATATGTATCCACCGCTGACTGGACAGATTCTAATTGGATTTTATTTGGAACCTGGTTTTTAGACAATTCGTTTTCGGGATATAGACATCCACTAAGCAACGATATCAGGATAACAGCACCAATGGCACGCATATATGTAAATTTCATGTATAAATCCTCCTATACCATTTATCCTGTTGGTCCGCTTATTACAATATAAAAAATAATGATGCTTCCCAAAATTAAGCTAATATAAGCGATTGTTGCTACAATGCCAGCAAGCCACCCATTAAGTTTATATCTGCTAAGCAAAATCAAACCAATTGCCAGGATTAAAAGTACCATACCAACAAAAGAAACATACATTTTTAGCATGGATGTTGACATATCTTTTCCTCCTAAACTGACGGTTTTAGTTGCCAATCGTTATTATAACATAGGTTACAGCGATAAGTAGCATGCACGTCCTTTATTTATGGCAAAAATTAAACAAATAAATAACCGAGATGGAGAGGGCTGGCTCCATCTCAGTAAGACTAAATAATATCCTCAGCAACTTTATCCAAGAATGCTTGTGCGTTTTATAGTATGCGAGTAAACAACCGATTGCATCATCACTTGCCTATGAAAACCTACTTTTTAAAAAGTTTACTTAACGATTGCATATCCACTGGCATATTGTTTTTAGTTATGGATTGTACAATTTTGTCTTCTTTTTCCTTAGATACCGGTTTATTAGCCATTCGGGACAACTGCCTGATTAAATTTCTAACAGTTTTTTCATCAGAAAAGTCGGCATGCTTTACAGAATTAGCAACTTTATAAATATCATCCTGTTTAATATTAGACTTTTTTTCTATATTATTAAACAGATTATCTTTAAAACTACTCACACGGTTTCCTCCTTGCAATGTTTAGTCAACATATTGTATGCAAAGGACGAGACCCATGTGCTAGCTTAGGAATACTTCTTACTAAGCAATGCGGCTAAATCATCCATTTCTTCCCGTTTAGTCCGATTCATCAATTGATCAACAACTGTTTTCGGCTTTTCGTTTTCAAATAAAATTTTGTAAATTCCATTCGTAATCGGCATCTCAATCTGCTGCTTTTCGGCGAATTGATGAGCTGCTTTTGTTGTTCTTACACCTTCAACAACCATACCCATCTGATCAAGCACCTCATCGAGATCCCTTCCTTTTCCTAATAAATTTCCGGCACGCCAGTTTCTGCTGTGTACACTTGTACACGTAACAATTAAATCACCAACTCCTGGCAACCCTAAGAAGGTTAGAGGATTTGCTCCAAGTGACGTTCCTAATCTAGCAATTTCTGCTAAGCCACGTGTAATTAACGCAGCTTTTGCATTATCGCCATATCCTAATCCGTCAGAAATACCGGCACCGAGTGCGATAATATTCTTTAGTGCACCGCCAAGTTCAACACCTAAAATGTCAGGGCTCGTATAAACGCGAAAGGCTTCATTAATAAATAAATCCTGAATTATTTCAGCCTTTTGTTCATTTAATGATGATACAGTGACAGTGGTTGGCTGTCGTTTCCCAACTTCTTCCGCATGACTTGGCCCGGATAGAACAGCAATATCCTCATATGCATAGTTATCCATTTCTTCATCTATCATTTCAGAAATTCTCTTTAGGGATTCCGGTTCGATTCCTTTCGATGCATGTACAATTGTTATATCCTTGGTTATATATTGGTCAAGGCTCGTGCAAACCTCACGAATCGCTTTTGATGGTACAACTACAACCACTACAGAAACATCCGCGACAGCCTTGGCTAAATCATGATGTGCCTTAATAGTCCTTGGAATCATTATCTCTAAATATTTTTCATTTTTATGCGAGGAATTAATCATATCAGCCTGTTCTTTGCGATGTGTCCATAAGCGGACATCATGTCCATTATCGGCTAATACAATACTTAATGCAGTACCCCAGCTTCCAGCTCCTAATACAGCTACTTTACTCAATATTTGTCTCTCCCTTACTGTCTTTTTCTTGCAAAAATTTTAATTGGTGTTCCAACAAAACCAAATGCTTCTCTAATTTTATTCTCCAAGAATCGTCGATAAGAAAAATGCATTAATTCTGGCTCATTTACAAATATGACAAAACTTGGTGGTTTTACAGCTACCTGTGTTCCATATAACACTTTTAATCGTTTTCCCTTAAGTGTTGGTGTTGGATTCATTGCGATTGCATCCATCAGTACATCATTTAATACATTGGTAGCAATGCGTTTGGAATGATTTTCACTAGCCAATCCAATCGCTGGTATTAACGTGTGCAGCCTTTTTTTAGTTCTGGCTGATAAAAATACAATTGGTGCATAATCAAGGAATAAGAAATGAGCGCGAACCTTTTCTTCAAACTCCTTAATCGCTTTTTCATCTGATTCAATTGTATCCCACTTATTAACAACGATAACAATGGCCCGGCCAGCCTCATGAGCATAGCCCGCAATTTTTTTATCTTGTTCACGTATCCCGGTTTCTGCATCAATTAATACCAGCACAACATCTGAACGCTCAATAGCCTTCAATGCCCGCAGTACACTATATTTTTCAGTTGATTCGTATACTTTACCGCGTTTCCTCATGCCGGCTGTATCTATGATAACAAAGTCCTGATCGTCCTTATGCAGATGCGTATCAATTGCATCCCGTGTCGTACCTTCCATTTCACTAACAATCACACGCTCTTCATTTAATAAAGCGTTGACTAAAGATGATTTTCCTACGTTTGGACGACCAATCAAACTAAAATAGATTGTATCGTCGTCCGGGGCTTCTTCGGGTTTTTCCGGAAAATTACTGACAACATCGTCCAGTAAGTCACCTAATCCCAGTCCGTGGGCACCTGAGATGGGATATGGTTCCCCGAATCCAAGTGAGTAAAATTCATATATTCTTTCCCGCATTTCTGGATTATCAATTTTATTAACGCCTAGTACGATTGGTTTATTCGATTTATATAAAAGCTTGGCTACCTCTTCGTCCGCAGCGGTGATACCTTCTTTACCGTTAACCAGGAATATAATTACATCTGCTTCATCAATAGCTACTTCTGCCTGATGGCGCATTTGAACCAGCAGTGGTTCATCGCCGATTTCAATACCCCCTGTGTCAATCACGTTAAAGGTTGATGTCAGCCAGTCCCCCTCTGCATATATTCGGTCTCTTGTTACACCAGGAATGTCTTCAACAATTGATATACGTTCCCCAACTAATCTATTAAAAATGGTTGATTTACCAACGTTTGGTCTACCTACAATTGCTACTACAGATTTCCTCATAAAAGGAACATCCTCTCTCTTTTACCAAATAGTTTATTTTGTTATGGTGTTAGTTACAACTTTTACTAATTCTAGCAAAAGAATATGATATTAACAATTGTTTTTGCACTACTCTTCCGTTAACACTTGAAATGACTTTTTGTATGTATAGAGTAATGCACGAATTTTAACACGAAAAGCATGCGCTGCTTCTATTCCGATAAATAAGAATAAAATAACCACTACATAATCAAAAAATTCATATCCTCCAACTGGTTCTGGTAATGAATAACTGGACAGAATAAAACTGTAAACTAGTTCACCACTGCAAATTCCCAATAATCCAATTGAAACACGATTACGAAAACCCTTCACCAACAACAAGATGATAAATACCATCATGAATGGTATAACAAATGATTTGGAAAGGATCATCCAGATTGGAAAAAAATTTTCCCATACCTTAATCGTCATATAAAGCACCATCAGTGTTAAGGATGAAAACAGGTGATAAAATAAGCGCTTGGTGCTCGCTACCATAACCATGGCGCCGATCACTAAAAACAAATAGCCCAGTGACAATTTATAACCAAACATTACAAAATGAAACGATGAGCCACTTATCAAAAGTAAGGTCCAAATCGCAAAAAAGGTCCGTTCTTTGCCCTTTTTCATTATAAACGTAATATACACCCATATTAACCAGCTAAACCAAAAAAATAGTAAGCCATTCATCATTTTAATCACCTTTTAACAAGTATGACAAAATACTTATATATTTAAACGTAAGAAAAAGCAGCCCTGCTGCGTTGGGCTGCTTTGATTACCATCATTTATATTTATCAAGCTTGTTACCAATCATATCTCCCAATTGAAAGCTGGATTGGTCGTCATCCTTTTCATATTTCTTATATTCAGCAGCTTCCTGTTCCTGCTCTAATTCTTTAATACTTAATGACATTCTTTGTTCTTTTTCATTTATATCCAGTACCTTTACTTTGATGTTTTGACCCACTTCCAATACTTCCTGCGGTGTACCGATATGACGATTAGCAATTTGTGATATGTGGACTAACCCCTCAACACCTGGTAAAACTTCGATAAATGCACCGAAATTAACCAAACGCTTTACTGTTCCATCTAAAATGTCCCCGCGGGAGACTTTCGCTTCAATGTCTGTCCATGGTCCCGCCAATGTTTTCTTGTGGGATAGTGAAATTCGTTCATTATCCCGGTCAACGGAAAGTACCTCCACTTTAATTACTTGCCCTTCTGACACCACATCTGAAGCTTTTTCAACATGTTGATGTGAAAGTTGTGATATATGAACCAATCCATCTATACCGCCAATATCGACAAAAACTCCAAAATTCGTCAGACGTTGAACAGTTCCTTCCAAAACCTGTCCTTCTTCAAGCGATTGCAGAATACCTTGTTTTTGTGCAGCCGATTCTTCTTCTACCACCGCACGATGTGACAAGATTACACGATTTTGCTCTCGATCCAAATCTACAATTTTAACGCTTAAGTTTGTGTTTTGATACTCCGAAAAATCATCTACATAGAAAGTTTCTACAAGAGAAGCAGGAATAAATCCCCGAAGTCCAACATCAACAACTAGCCCACCCTTGACTACCTCTTTTATTTCGGTATCAAATACTTCACCATTTTTATATTTTTCTTCGAGGTCAACCCAAGCCTTATCGGAATCCACAGCTTTTTTTGAAAGAATAATCTCATCGTCATCCATCTTTTTAACCATAAGTGTAAGCTGTTCCCCTTCACTTACGATATCGCTGGCAACCTCAATATGAAGGTTTGATAGTTCACCAATTGGAACAATTCCTTCCGTTTTGTAGCCAACATCCACAAGAACTTGTTTATCTTCAACTTTAACAACGGTCCCAGTAACTGTTGCACCAACATGTAATTCCATCATTTCATTTCCTGAATCATTCATCTAAAAAGCCTCCTTAAAATACATAAAACAACACAATATAAAAACATTCTTTTTTATAACTTCTAATATTTATAATTATTTGTCAAGTAAAGCAGTCTATTAGCCAAATATTTTATTATTTCGATTCCCTGAAGATTAAAAAGTATAGATTTTTTATACTATACCGATGTAGCTTTTAACATTTTTAAAGTGTAAAAAGCAGATTACTCTTTTAATACTCTCGTTACCTCACCTAAAATCCGGTCAGCTACATCATCGATAGATAATGAAGTAGTATCTATTTCTATGGCATCATCCGCCTTAATTAACGGCGCAGATTCTCTTTTTGTATCAATCAAATCCCGTTGTTCTATTTCCTTTTTTAGCGCCTCCAAATCTGACGCAAAACCTTTTGAAACATTTTCCTCATAACGTCTTTTTGCGCGCTCTTCCACAGTGGCATGTAAAAATATTTTAACCTCTGCATCAGGTATAACATGAGTTCCAATATCCCTGCCGTCCATTACAACGCCACGTCTTTCTGTTAATGCTTGCTGACGTTTAACCATCTCTTTTCTTACACTGGCATGTTTTGCAACATACGACACATTATTTGTAACCTCAAGGGAACGGACTTGACGTGTTACATCCCGATTGTCTAAATAGATCTTTTGTCCTGCCTCTGATTGCCTTAATTCGATTGATGTCGACGACAATAATGCTGCTAGTTCAACTTCGTTTTCAAGCGATACATGTTCGTTTAGCGCCTTTAGTGTTAAAGAACGATACATTGCCCCTGTATCAATATAGATATATGCCAGTTCTTTCGCCACCAATTTAGCTACCGTACTTTTCCCCGCAGCCGCAGGTCCGTCGATTGCTATCGCTATATTATTATCTCTCATTAATCCCATTCATTCCTCTCATCATCCTAAAAGTTATTACCCATTTCAGTTTACTAAAAAAACTTGGCAAATGCCAAGTCAGATAAGTGCATTAACTATATTAAATATAACATAATGCAGGAAATTCAGGGTCTATCTTTTTCATATATCACCGAAAAATCATGCTAAATTGACATTAGAAAAGCTCATGGCGCCCCGTTAAGAAGCGTAAGCAAGTGACCGTACCCCTGATGGGTTTAGCTTATGACCGCAACTTCTAGGCGCTGGAGCTAGACATATTTTCGTTTATACTTTCTAACCTAAGGAAAAAGGGAAAGAAAGGTTCTTCCTCCCCCCTATAATACTAAATCTAAATTTACCTCTGTACCATCTAATTTTTCTACTTTTTCCTCAGTTCCATCCATTGCATTGATAAATATACGGAACGTCTCATTATTTAAAACACCAAGAAACTCATATGCGAGAACTTCCTTACCTTCTGAATTATCGATTACAGCCAAATGTTTTTCCTGGATGTCAACATCCGGATTAACCTGGTCTCTTGCCTCTTTTTCAGAAATACCTGGTGATGGAAGATCACGTTTTTTGTGATTCATAAAATAGTTTCTGGCAGTAAAGCCTAATATATCTCCATTGTCCAATGCCACTTTTACCTCAATTGCATCAGAGTATACACGCACTCCATTTTCATCATATAAAAAGGAGTATACACCGATATTACTATATTCATCACTTTGAAAAATAACCATATTATCGAAACCTTGCTCCTTTATATATGCCTTTGCCTTATCAAGTCCTTGATTTAAGCTAATCTTATTCTGATTAACTGGCCTGTTTACTAAAAGTGAAATCGGATGTCCGCCTTTTTGCGTCATGTCCATGTAGGCATTTTTATCAGATCCTCGATAAGAGATACTGTACATAGGTATATCGGCACCTTTACCTGTTTTTGTTATAGTAAGGTTGGCATCTTTGTCTACATTAAATAATTTTCTGCTTTTCTTTAATGCCTCATTTTTACCGATGTTCGAACCTTTTAAGAATTGGTATGGATGCTCTTTGGATGACGTGCCAATGAGTGTAGAATCCACATTGCTTTCTGTGAATCCTCCAATTTTCTTCTCAACAGTTTTAAATCCATCAATTATGGTATTATCCGTTTGTTCATCAGAGTTAGCCAAAGCAAGCTGGACGTCCATCCAACGCAGATTGTTTTTTAAAACCATATGCTGAACCTTGCGCAATTGTTTTTTTACGTCACCAGATTGTTCATATAACTTTTCCAGCCTCGTTGTTTCTTCTTTTGATAATGGCTTTGTTTCCAAATCCCGTACAGCAGTATCATAGGTGAAGTCGCCTATATTCGCCAGAAACTCCTCTGTCTTGTTAAATGGCATTAATGCTAATGGTAGTTGTCCTACATCTGACAATGCCTGGGAAGATAGTCTCCAAATCTCAACCAATTGCGGTGATAAACTATTTGGTGAATTCATTGCCAAGGAAGTACCGATTTTGTTATGAAGTAAATCCATATGATAAGTCAATTCATGGAATGCACGCTGATAGTTATTTTCCGCTTGAATCAGGACAGAGTTTTTTTCTTGATGCTCCTGATACCCCCATACGCCAACCCCTACTATACCTAGAGTAAGTACGGTTATCAAAATCCATCGGACCAATGTGATCACACCTTTCTATTTACAAAATATGTGTTTACCTATTTTCTTAATTTGCGGCCTTGACCAAATCCAATCAGAAGTAGCGGTAGCTGGATTAAAATAATATAATGCGTTTCCGGACGGATCCCATCCATTGATGGCATCGATTACCGCTTGTTTTGATGTCTCATCAGGTGTTAGCCAAATTTGACCATCAGCAACCGCTGTAAATGCCCCCGGTTCGAAAATTACACCTGAAACTGAGTTGGGGAATGTTGGGCTTTCCACTCGATTCAAAATTACGGAAGCTACAGCGACCTGACCTACATAGGGTTCCCCACGTGATTCTCCATGAACTGCGTTTGCCATTAATTGAATATCATTTTGTGAGTACCCCTGGGGAACATTCATAGCGGTAGGAGTCGCTGCTGTATTATTATTATTTGAATTCCCTTTTGAGTTCTGTGTATTAGAAGATTGGTTTTTGTTTGGTGCGGCACGATAATTATATTCCGTAACAGCTACTAACTTCTTTCGTGTCGTTAAACCAGCTAATCCATCCACTTCAAGTCCAAATTCATACTGAAAGTTCCGTAATGCCCAATACGTACCCCATCCAAATACTCCATCAATTTCTCCATTGTAATAACCTATATACTGCAGTCTCGATTGCAACTCAATCACATCATCCCCAACAGCCCCCTGTTGAATGACCTGCTGGGTGAATGCATATACCGTATGATTAGGGGTAGCAGGTTGTAAAATAACAGTCATACAATACATACTTATTAGTACAAGCCCTATTTTTCTAAGCATTATTTTTCCTCCTGACAGCTTATGAACTTCATAACTCTATTTTTCGAATATGTTTCTTTTTTATGCATGAATTATGGAAAAACTAAGGAAGTATAAGTGCCCGTTTGATTCTCAGAAATTTTTAAGGCATCAAAAAAACCCTTCGTTTGTTAAACAAAGGGTCTTAGTTAACTACTTTTATTTGACAGGGTTGCACTAACTTTTGATGCATTGGCTACCTTCACCCTTCTAAGGGCAATAACCCATAAAAATATCATAAATGGGACCAATAGGATTAACCAATCACTTGCAACTTTTATTAAGATATAATTGTACACACCATGCAACAAAAATGGAATTGTGAGAGCAAAGGTTAAATTCATTTTTTTTTGATGCTGCTCCATTTTTGCTTTTCCCAAATAAAAGCCCATAATCACTCCAAATAATGCATGTGATGAAACTGGAAATAATGCACGGGAGAATGCGTATTCAATGCCATTTGATAACAAATACAAGGAATTCTCCACTGTTGCAAATCCCAGACTTATTGCTACCGCATAGACGATTCCATCATAATGAGCGTCAAATTCGGTATGATGATAGATTGTATAAATAAAAATAAACCATTTAAAAAATTCTTCCATAAAACCGATGATTAAAAATGATTGAACAAAATCACCATTTCCAATTCCTTCTGCCTCCAATGCATATTGCATAAACATGATTGGAAATACTAATATCGCACCATATATAAAATTTCGGATTATCAAATGTAACGGTTCTGTAAATCGATCTTTTAAATAAAAGAAGGACATTAATGCAAATGCAGGTGCAACACCAGCAGATAATATGGCAAGCATAGTCTAACCCCATTCCAATTATGGTAGTTCAATAGTAACACTAACTACATGCATTGCAAATACAAACTAAACAGGTTGGAATGATGGTAATAATGGCTTAATAATAAGATGGATCGTATATCCGTTCGATATTCGGGTACTCACTTGCCAACCCTACCATGAGTTTAATCCGAGCTTTCTTACTGTCATAGTCCCGGCCTAAAATAACGCCATTTTTATATAGGTCATATGCACTACCTAAATAATCATAGGTAGTATAAACTTCACCTTCCTCGGCTGAAGTTGTAATCACAACTTTTATTCCACTTTTTACACATTGTTTTATTTCCTCAACCATTCTGGGAGGAACCTGACCCCGTCCTACTCCCTCTAATATTAGCCCTTGTACCTTCGCTTCTCTTGCAGTTCGAATATATTTGTCATCGGAATCCATAAAGCATTTAATGATGTCAACCTCTGGCAATTTCTTTTTCAATTGAAAAAATTCGTTTGTTATTGGTTTTTGGTGAACATGAACATATCCATTATCTATAATTCCCAAATAACCAAATCCAAATGAATTAAATCCTTGGATGTTCGATGCGTGTTCTTTCTTTACATATTTTGAATGAAATATCCGCTCATTAAACACGACGACAACGCCTACATCCCACAAGTCCTTACTGCAGGCCGCAAGGATAGAATGCTTGATGTTCACAAATGAATCTGTCCCAATTTCATCAGGGGATCGTTGTGAACCTGTTACCACGATTGGTTTCACGTGATTTGTAACTAAATTAAGAAAATAGGATGTCTCTTCCAATGTATCCGTTCCATGGGTAATAACAACACCTGCCACTTCATCTTTCATCAAATGATCATCGATTCTTTCTTTTATTAGCAACAAATCATCATAGGTAATATGCATACTTGCTTTTTGAAAGACAGATTCGACTTGAATGTCAATATTTATATCACTTGGAATATCACATAAATCCAGTAACTCATTCCCATTAATGACACCTGATTCAAGTAAGCCGGATTCTGAATTTTTTTTACTCGCAATCGTTCCACCGGTTGTTAATACTACTACTTTTTTCACGTTTTATCCCCCCTCTTTTCCACATAAAAATACCTTTATCTGCCGGTCATTGCCTCTGCGATAACTTTACCATGATGTCTGCCATTTTCAATAAAAATTTCATTGTTATTATATCCAGCAGCGATTACACCGGCGACATACACTCCTGGCACATTTGTTTCCAGTGTATCCTTGTCAAATTGCGGTCGTCCGCTTTGCAAATCAATTTCGATTCCTGATTGTTTAAGGAAATGAAGATCAGGTCTATAGCCGGTCATTGCAAAAACGAAATCATTGGCAAGTGCTTTCTTTTCACCGTTCACTTCATAGTATACCTGTGTACTCGTGATTTCCGACACTTCCGCATTAAACTCCATCTTTACTTTGTCTTTTCGAACTAATGAATCAAATTCAGGCAGAATCCAAGGTTTAACACTTTTTGAATAGGTTTCACCACGATATAATACGGTGACATTAGCACCTGCTTTATGGAGTTCCAATGTGGCATCAACCGCTGAATTCTTACCACCAATCACCAACACATTTTTATTGAAATAAGGATGTGCCTCCTTAAAATAATGCATCACTTTTTCCAAATCTTCACCAGGAATATTCATATAGTTTGGCTGGTCATAATATCCGGTTGCTATGATCACATTACGAGCCTTATATTCCACTTGTTTACCTGTGTTAGATTGCTCTGTTTTCAAGAGGAAATACTGGTCTGTCTTATCCACTTGAATGACTCTTTCAAACGGATTCATACGTATTTTCTTGCGCTCGGCTACCGAACGGTAATACGCTAACGCCTGATTTCTGACTGGTTTCTGTTTTTCTGTAATAAATGCAACATCTCCAATTTCCAGTTTTTCACTGGAACTAAAAAACATCTGGTGCGTTGGAAAATTATAGATGGTATTCACGATATTCCCTTTTTCAAGGATTAAAGCATCTATATTTTTATTTTGTAATTCAATGGCGCATGACATCCCACAAGGGCCGCCGCCAATAATAATGGTATCTTCCTTTAGCAATGATTACACTTCCTTTACTGCGATCTACTTCATGTTTTGCTAGGCAATCATTAGAAAATCTTGGCTGTCGCCAAGAACTAATGGCGAAAACCTTAAACTTTATACTTTATACCGATAAAGATTAATATTTTTTAAAGTACAAAAAAACTCCTATCTAACTATACATGATAGGAGTTTTTTCGTCATTTATTTCGGTTTGGGGAACTGGAAACTGCCGTCATAAGCAATGAACACTTCGAGCACAAAAAACATGTGCTCTACGGTCCCTTGCTTATGCGTCCGCTTCTGAGCAGTCGCCTTCACTTCCTGTTTTTAGTCCAGTTCCGGCTCCTAGAAGCTGCCATCATAAGCAATGAACACTCCGAGCACAAAAAACATGTGCTCTACGGTCCCTTGCTTATGCGTCCGCTTCTGAGCAGTCGCCTTCACTTCCTGTTTTTATACCCAGCCACGGAAGCGGGATGCTTCAGCCATTTTTCTTACACCAATCATATAAGCTGCTAAGCGCATATCCACACGTCTTGTTTCTGCCGTGTTGTATATTGAATTAAATGCCTTTATCATGATCTTGTTCAATTTGTCTTCAATTTCTTCTTCTTCCCAATAATATCCCTGGTTATTTTGCACCCATTCGAAATAGGATACGGTTACACCACCAGCAGATGCTAATACATCAGGAACTAGTAAAATACCGCGGTCAGATAGAATTTTGGTTCCTTCCAATGTAGTAGGACCGTTTGCAGCCTCAACCACAATACTTGCCTTGATATTATGTGCATTTTCGGCAGTAATTTGATTTTCTACAGCGGCAGGTACCAAGATATCACAATCTAACTCAAGTAATTCTTTATTTGATATAGTATTATCAAATAATTTTGTTACAGTTCCAAAGCTATCACGTCTATCTAATAAATAATCAATATCTAGACCATCCGGATCGTGAAGTGCTCCATATGCATCAGAAATACCTACAACTTTTGCGCCAGCGTCATGTAAAAATTTGGATAGGAAACTTCCTGCATTACCAAATCCTTGAACTACTACTCTTGCGCCTTTTACATCGATACCTTTTTTCTTTGCTGCCTCATTAATAACAATTGTAACACCTTTTGCCGTTGCAGATTCTCTACCGTGAGAACCACCTAAAACAATCGGTTTTCCTGTTATAAACCCTGGGCTGTTAAATTCATCAATCCGGCTGTACTCATCCATCATCCATGCCATTATTTGCGAGTTAGTGAAAACGTCAGGAGCTGGTATATCTTTGTTTGGGCCAACTATTTGGCTTATCGCACGAACATATCCACGACTAACCCCTTCAAGTTCACGAAATGACATCTCTCTTGGATCGCAAATAATTCCACCTTTACCGCCACCATACGGAAGGTCAACAATACCTGCTTTTAGACTCATCCAGATAGAAAGCGCTTTTACCTCGGTTTCAGTTACATCCGGATGAAATCTAACGCCCCCCTTTGTTGGACCAACAGCATCATTGTGCTGTGCCCGATAACCAGTAAAAATTTTCATTGATCCATCGTCCATACGGACGGGAATTCTAACAGTCATCATTCGAATAGGATCCTTTAATAGTTCAAATACCTCATCAGGATAACCTAACTTTTCCAATGCGGTTTTTACAACAGTCCTTGTTGAAGTTAATACGTTGTTTTTACTACTTTGTTCTTTAGTAGAATCTGCTGCTTTATCGGCTACCATGAATTTACCTCCTAGTAAATCTACTCAATTATAATAAATATAGCTGTACTCAGAGATTAGTATACACGTTCATCATAAATATGCAATAAAAGAAAACTTATTTTCCTTAATTATTTTATTGACGTGAAAACGATAACAAATATTACTGTATACCACACTACAAAATGTAGTATACAATGGCTATGCATTAATAAAATTGATCAATTATTTGGTCAATTGCATTATTTTTCATAATCACTTTTCCATATTCATTTAACCTTGCCGAAGTCACAATACTTGGTGAAGAAAACTCAGACAAAATTGCAATAACATTTTCTTTATACGACATATTTATTTCTTCATCCTGCAGTAAAATATAATATCGGTCGTTCATGTAATATACGCTTCCGCCTGTGATTGAAATATTATCAAGATAAGTTGCAACCTGAATCAAGTCTTCAAATTCCTGAAAAGAAAATATCAATTCATTACTTTCATCTAATGTAACTTTCATTTCAATAAAATCCTCATCCCAATTAGTATCTTCTATTTTCTGTGTTACATATACATGCATTCCCTGCGCCTGCATCAAATGAACATGTACAAGGAGCATTCCCTCTAATTCAATGCCAAGCTCACTACTTGCTTCATACATCATCTCACTAAATAGGCTCCCAGCATTTTTAACATCATGCCAAAGTTCTTGTGTTGTAAATCCACGTTCTATCAAGTCATCAAATGTCAAAAAAATGGTGAATTGATCATTAGAAACACGTTCAATACGCAATGTAGAAACCCCCTTCACACAGTAGTATGCCCCACACTAATAAACCATGTGTTTTATTACTTGTAATACTATATGCAACTAACATGCAGATTGCACATACACTTATACCTTTTTTTCAAATGTTAAGACATGGCATTCAGATTTTGTTCCTAAACGAAATGGAAGTCCTGTGTATCCGTAGCCTTCGCTAATTAGGATATTCGTATTTCTTCTCTTCGTATAGCTGCCTCTTTCGTAGAATCCATATCCGAATATACGTATTTGACCGCCGTGTGTATGGCCTGCGAGCACCAGATGTGCAGTATCCTGTTCATTTTCCGTCATATTTTCAAATGCACTCGGAGCATGCGTTACCAATACCGTATAGGCAGCGTCCATATTCTTTGTAGCCAGATCAAACCGGGCCTCTTTATATTTACAGCAATCAAGACCGACGAGGTTGAAATATTGTTCGTTGTTTCCTTTGACCTGAGTTGAATCGTTTGCCAGGATTGTAATGTTTTCTTTTTGAAGCATTTGATATAATGCTACAGGGTTTTCTTCATAATCATTATTACCCCAGATAAAGCAGATTGACTTGTTCCACTTTTTCAACATATCCAAATTCTTTCTTGTTCGTTTAAGCGGCACACCATTTTCTCTTAAATCGCCACCAATTATGATGAGATCAATATGCGAATCAATTTTATTTAATGTTGCCTGTTTTATGTTTCTTCGATGTATATCAGAAATGAAAAAAATCCGAAAAGAATCGAAACCCGCGGGTACGTTCTCATCGTTTACAGTTCGATAATCTATTGTATCATGATGTGCTAAATAAACCATATAAATAATGATCAATAAACCACAAATTCCTATAATCCATATATATGCCATTTATCATTATTCCTTTCATCTTTTCAATTATAAACACACAATCACACTTTTATTAAGTTAAAGAATAGGACAAATTATCAAATCATACAAATGAATAGATTGAAAATAACATAATGAAAGGAGATCCATATGAAAGGAAATCATGAATTTACACAGTTTAAATATTGGGAACCATACATCAGCCCATATGATCCATGCAAACCCATCAGAGTAAAAAGCTATCCAACCCCTCCCCAATTATATATCAACTTTCAACCGCCAGGATTACCACAATATAATCCAGAAGATGCATTATTCCATGGTACATTATGGCCTGCTCTATCCAGCCCATGGCCAAATCCAAATACAAAGGTTAGGGGTGATACAAATGAGTAAAACCATGCCACCTGAATATTATCAACTGCTTGAAGAAATCCAAGAAGTTGATTTTGTCTTGGTTGAATTGAATTTGTATTTGGATACACATAATCATGATTATGATGCAATCGAACAGTTTAATTTAAATGTTCAAAAAAGCAAACAATTAAAGATCGCCTTTGAAAAAAAGTTCGGACCACTTATGAACTTTGGTAGAAGCTATTCGAACTATCCATGGGATTTGGATGACACACCGTGGCCATGGCAGGTTTAAAAAGGTAAACGATTTGGATAATGATATTTAGTTTTACAATAGACGGGAGGAAACATGTTGTGTGGTATTATGAAAAAAAACTTCAATATCCGGTAAAAGTAAGTGTCTGTAATCCACATCTGGCTAAGCTTCTCACTGAACAATACGGTGGCGCTGACGGAGAATTGTCTGCAGCGTTACGTTACTTAAATCAACGGTATACAATTCCGGATAAAGTAGCTGGATTATTAAATGATATTGGAACAGAAGAATTTGCCCATTTGGAAATGATTGCTACTATGATCTATAAACTGACTAAAGATGCCACAGCGGAGCAAATGGATGAAGCAGGGTTAGGTGGTCACTACACTGGTCACAGCCTTGCTTTGTTCCCAGAAAATACGGATAGAACACCATGGACGGCTTCATATATCCAGGCTAAAGGTGATCCTATTGCTGATTTATATGAAGATATTGCGGCTGAGGAAAAAGCAAGGGCAACCTATCAATGGATCATTAATTTAAGTGATGATCCAGATTTGAATGACGGTCTTAGCTATTTGCGGGAAAGAGAAGTTGTTCACTCGATGCGATTTAGAGAAGCTGTTGAATTACTGAAGGAAGAACGAGACCGCAAAAAAATATTTTAGATTGAGACTATTTTCGCATAGTTTGTCGCAAATATCACCGTAGTTTATATAAATTGCGACATAACTAAAAATCATGTTTGGTGGTCCAGCGACCGCTACGGAAAGCGCAGTATATTCAAGATGCAATGATAGATCCACCTATTTTGTACTACATTTACTTTTTTCAGTGGCCTTGCGGGTTTCTTGAGGAGGCTTAATTCTTGCCCTCGAAAAGCAATGGTCTGCAGCGGAAAACAATCTAGCGCATACGTCGCAGTTTATGGATTTTGTGAAAAAACATCTTATAGAAAATAGTCTAAATTAAAAGAGTGTCGCTGCTTCAGTGACACCCTTTTTACATATTATAAATTCATGGACAATTGGATTAATTCCTCTTGCCAAAAATAATAAACGACTAAAAAAACAAGTATTAGCAGAATAATAACAACACTGAATCGAACGAATGGCTTACTTATTTTTATTCTAGTGTGGTTCTTTCTATTACCATGAACCTCTTTTCGAGGAGGAAGATTTAAGATATCAATATCCCGCGTGAATTCGCTATTCTTATTAATTCTGTCGGTTGGTTCTGTTTTTTTCGGTTCACCATTATTTTCTGCATCACTAGATCGATTATTTTCATTTTCGTTCCCTTGTATTTCATTAAATAATTTATGGAGGTCATTTGCCTGTTCCTCTTCTGCCGTGTTTTTCTCAGTCATACTTAGCACCTCTTTTTTGAAAACGTATTACCAGTCCAAGAATAAAATCAACCATGAAATGAGCCACAATCGTTACCAATAAGCTTTCAGTTAACACAAATATATATCCAATATAGAAACTGACAAATAATATAGAAACTAACAACACAGGCTTCTGTAAATATCGAAAATGCACCAAGGCAAATAATAAACTTGCAACAGAATAACCAAATGAGGTTTGGAGTACACCACGAAATAATAATTCTTCCGCTATCGAAATTAATAGTGTTAAAAAGAAAATTTCACCCACAGACAGATTGCTGAAGATCCTCTCGTTAATGCCCCCATCGTCATAATGTTTCTTCGGAAATGTATACATACATGCTAAATCAAATAGCACAATCAAGATTCCAGGAATAACTCCATAATACAAGACATCAAAAATGGAAAACGTTAGGTAATCCATCCACATAGCAAGGGAATCAAATAAAAAGTTGCTTAAAAAGAAACCTATGAAAATCAGAACAAGCTGGGATATAATCAATTGGACCTTAAGGTCATGATCAGATAATTGTTTGATAATATCACTCTGTTTACGCATGGTTGCCTCCAATGTTGCCAAGCAGAAATCTTCACGAAATTAATTGACTTATGGTACCTTTGCAGCCCCTTCGGTTGAAAATAAAGCTGATAGTTTTTCTTTCCATGACTGGTTACGCTGTTCAATAACAGTTGGGATTGGATTCCAATTTTCCAGATTAAATCCACAATTGCTGCAGCAAGCGTGCAGCGGCTGCTTAAATGTTGATTGAAATCCTTTATAAAGCTGCTCCCTAAGACAACTTTTCGTTTCTACCCAGGAAGTCATCTGAAGTAACTTTTGTTCTTTTAACTGGATACGATTATAAACAATTGAGTTGATTGAATGAAAAGCGGCCTTCCAATTTTCCTTTTGATAAATGATTTGATTTCCCTTTATCATACCATGCTTTTCAAGATGATAGTGTAAAAATCGCCATTGACTATCATTAAGATGAAAGAGTGTTTCAATCAATTCTACCTTATATGGAATTTGTTCTGATTGTTTATACATTCTATAAAGTTGTTGGAAAACATAGACTAACGCTTCTTTTTGTGGTAGTTCATGCTCGATTAACCTTGCTGGAAGAAAATAATCGTGTTCAGAATAGAGAACGAGACTGACACTTTCATTCCCGTCCCGCCCGGCCCTGCCGACTTCTTGAATGAATGACTCCAGTTGTGTTGGAAAATGATAGTGGATGATGAACCGTATGTCTTTTTTATTGATCCCCATCCCAAAAGCACTTGTACAACAGATAACATCTAATTGATCGTTCATAAACTGCTGCTGTATCGAAATACGATCTACGTTTTCCATTCCTCCATGATAGAAAGCCACTCGCAAAGAAGGGTGCTCATTTAATAAAAATGCTGTAAATTGTTCCGTTGCATTTCGACTTGAAAAATAAATAATAGTGGGAACACAAATACGATGAAATATTCGGCTTATTTTTTCATTTTTTTCCATGTCATTGGCCAGCTTTTCTACAGAGAAGACAATATTCTCACGGTCCATTGGGTAAATGTGATCAACCATATTTGGACGTTGAAGTACCTGCTTAATATCCCGCTGTATTTCGTTTGTAGCAGTTGCACTCAAGGCCAATACGGATGGATTATTCAATTCAGCAACTACTTCGCTCAACCGTAAGTAATCAGGACGGAAATCATGGCCCCACTGGGATATGCAATGCGCTTCATCAATTACTAGCAAATCCACCCTCACCTGTTTTAGATAATCCATTAACTCCCTTTGCTGCAATAGTTCTGGCGAGACATAAATCAACTTATATTGATTTAACAGGCTATATACTTTCTTCCGTACTTTAGGACTTAAAAAACTATTCAATGCTACTACTCTTTTAAAGTTTGATGCTTTAAGCTGTTTCACTTGATCAATCATAAGTGAAATTAGTGGTGAAACCACAATTGTAGTTCCGTTTAAAAGTTTGGCAGGAAGCTGAAAACACATTGACTTTCCCATGCCTGTAGGAAGTACTCCTAATACATCTTTACCCTGCATAACATCATTTATTATTTCCCTTTGGCCAATTTGAAACGATGTGTAACCAAAATGATCATGTAATTCCCGTTCTAATTCATTGTTATTTATTATTTCATTCATGCTGATCACCTGCATCTTGCATAGTTGCGAGAACTAACCGGATTTGGAAATAACTGATATCCCGGTCAATCATCTCTTTTATTGCTTTTAGTTTATAAGTGTTCTCACTCTTTATTGCCGCCATTATTTGACTATGCTCCTGCTCTGAAACGTATTCTATTATCGGGAAATTATCCGTGAACAAAGCAACCTCCACAATATGGTCATAGACAGTATTTTCTTTTAGCTTCCGAATCTGGCCAATGTCTTCAATTGAATAGTTTTCCTTCAACAATTGAAAGGTTTGCTTTGCTGAATTTGTAATAAACTGGTTATTCCTAAGATCCTTAAGGAGCATTTTAAGTGCAGGAAACCTAGCAGGATCACGATATATGTTACCTAATAGCGAATGATTCATCCGCTCAAGGATAAAAGGAATATCAATTTTTTCTTTGTCATAGTCATGTGCCAATTGATCCGTACTTTTTCCGTAATGATGATAACCGGATAAATGATCAACATACATCGACGCCTCCTCATCCGAGAATGAATCCATTAATTGATAAAGCTCCTTATAAAGCTGTTGAAAAAAGGACTCTCTTTGGTGATTTAGTTGCTGAAAGATAGTTTTCACCCAACGCATTATTGGTGTTTTATCATTAATAGGGATAAATGAATAATAATTATTACAGCTATTCGACATTGTTTGAATGAGCAATAACAATCGATCATGAAAAATCGGTGATGAGGTGTGATACATTATCCCATTAAATTCATGCAATTTAAGAGATTTATTGTGCTCTTTCAACCAGGCGATTCCCTTTGAAGTTACCAAACATCCCATTGATTCATGCAATTCCAGCAGTTGATCAGAGACCATCGCAGCTACCTTTTTGTCATAATCATGTTTATGTAATGAACGATTAATTCCGTATAAGTTCCTTAATTGATAGATATGAGAGTCCTGAACAGTTTGGATCGATTTTCTACCGGAAATTAAATGATATATTGCTGAACACGTCCGGCTGCGGTTGAACCGTAAGCTGCTTTCTAATATAATTCCATCTGCTAACATGTCATTGCTCCTAATAAAAGTTTTTATTAAAACTACCATTGGTTGAATTGTATATGTTTACGTCTTACAATAAAAGAATGGAAGTTTAGCTCAAGGGGAGACTTATCATGCCTAAATATACAATTGTAGATAAAGAAACGTGCATTGCATGTGGAGCATGCGGCGCAAGTGCACCAGATTTATATGATTATGACGATGAAGGTCTTGCGTATGTAATTATTGATGACAATGAAGGAATTGCAGAAATACCAAAACCGCTTGAAGAAGATATGATTGATGCGTTTGAAGGCTGTCCAACGGATTCTGTAAAATTATCAAATGAAAAGTTTGAAGGAAACCCATTACGATTTGAAGAAGAATAAGACTACTAATTCCATTAACTATATTGAAAAGTCACATTTCATTATGTCCAAAACATCACTACACCTAGCAAAAAGGTATTATCCTTATACTAATTTGTGACAAATCTAAAGTCAACATAAAAAATACCAACTTGTGTTAGTTGGTATTTTGCAGATAGAATCGTCCTTTTGCATATTTTTTAAAAAAGTACGAAATGATTGGATATAAAAAAACCATAAATACACCGTTTCCGATTGCATGTGCTGTATCAAATGGAAGTCCCGCCAAATAATACGGAATGAATTCACCAGCTATTGTAAATGTCGTTAACGAGAGGACAAACCCATATAAATATCCGCAGAAGACTCCGAAAATGGTTAGCAGCAGTAAGGAATGTTTTCTTCTGTATTTTCCAATGATCCCACTGATCAATCCAATTATTGCCCAGGCAACAATCTGCCAAATTGTCCATATTCCCATTCCTAATATCATATTGGTCAGAAATGCAGTCAACACTGCCAACGTCATAGCAGCAATTGGTCCAAGAAACAAGCCGCAAATAATAATGATTGCAGTAACTGGTTGAACATTTGGAATAAAAGAAAACGCAAATCTTCCGACTACACCAAGCGCTGCCAGGAGCGCAAGTAATGTCATTTTATACGTGTTCATTCCTTATCATTCCCAAGAGTGTAAATCAAAGTTGACGGAATCTCCAGGTGTTAGTTCAAGATCACTTGCTCCAACACTTGCTGACTCTCCATTAATGGAATACATCCAAGCCATTTTCTCGCTTTTCTTGGCTTCTATTCCTTCAATTGTTGTGATAAATCCTCCATCTTCTTTGAGATCAAAGTTTTTTTTCATCACGTCCATAAGAATTGCTCCATCCTCAATTGGGACTTCTTTCTTTGTAACGGTTTCTTCCCCTTTTTTCTTTGTAACGGAGATAGTTACCATCTTTTCTTGGTTTTCATTATCCGATGCATTACTTTCACTTGATTCTGGTTGATTATTTGCAACATTTGATTGCTCATTATCTGCACCCTCAGAGTTGCACCCACCTAGAATACCAATAACAGCTATTAATGAAACTAGAAATAACTTCATCTTGCTCATTCCTTAAAACCTCCAAGTATATAATTGTGAGGAATAGACGGCAGATACCCGGATAAACATCTATGATGATAAATTAAAAAAGCTAACTCTTCAAAGAAGAGTTAGCTTAATAAGACAATCGAATAATTTATCACAAAAAACTATTTTCCGGTTATCTCAAGTCGCTTGATCCTCGAAGCATTGAAACATGAGAAAAGGCAGGTCTACTGACTTCTGATATCATCCTACTTTAAGCCCTTCCCATATGATTCCATACAGTGGATTCACTTATTTCGTACATCATTTACAGTTGCGAGGACAGTCCCAGCTTTTCACTAGGTTCCCTTTTAAGCATATGCACCATTTTCACTTATTGTATTCAATTAGTTTACCTTGTAATGCTACCAAACTATCACGGGATAAGCAATTTTTTAATGTTTTTTAAAGAGGAATTTTAAACGTAAATGTTGTCCCTTCATCTAATTTACTTTTAACGGAAATGGTGCCCTGATGAGCGTCAATTATATTTTTAGCAATTGCGAGCCCTAAGCCCGTCCCCTTTTTTTCCTTATTTCTAGTTCTAGATTTATCCGCTTTGTAGAAGCGTTCAAACACAAATGGAATGTCCTCTTCCGGAATACCACTTCCACTATCAGCAATTGAAACGCGTAATTCGTCGTTATGGATCGCTGCATTTACGTTTACAAAACCGTTCTTATTCGTGTGCCGAATCGCATTGTCTATCAGGTTGGTAAATACCTGCTCCAATCGATCTGGATCAATCAGAATAAAGGTTTCTTTAATATTTGTTTGCAGTGTTAAGTTAATATTATTATCCTGCGCTATTCCGTTAAATTTCTTAATGATACGATTTATATAAGCATTTGCCTCTACTTTTTCTAAGTTTAGCTGAATATGCCCAGCTTCCATACGAGCCAAGTCCAATAATTCATTGACTAAACGACCCATTCGAAGTGATTCTTCATGTATTATTTTTGCCAACTCCTTTTTGTCTTCTTTCGACTCTGCGACATCATCTACGATAGCCTCACTATAACCTTGCAGCATGGATATTGGCGTCCGTAACTCATGCGAAACATTTGCAATGAAATCCTTCCTGAGCTTATCTAACCTGCGTTCTTCCGTCATATCCCGAATAACAGCTACAGCACCGCGTACATAGGATTGATCATACAATGGAGTCATGATCATCACCCA
This sequence comes from Virgibacillus phasianinus, assembly GCF_002216775.1. Taxonomy (GTDB): domain Bacteria; phylum Bacillota; class Bacilli; order Bacillales; family Amphibacillaceae; genus Virgibacillus_F; species Virgibacillus_F phasianinus. Next base: position 3,043,741 of record NZ_CP022315.1, on the reverse strand, counting down.
GTTTCTGCCCTGCAGACTTATTTCATGTATTGCTGCTTCCTCACTTTTAATAACCTCTTGTAAAATAAGATTTAGATCTCCTGGCAGCTGATTATGTGATTCAGACTGTTGGCTGCTGTTTTCAAAATACCAGCTTTCAATAAATTGTCGTGCTGGAGGATTTGTGACAATCATATCCCCATTGCGATTGAGCGTAATAACACCATCTGCCATCGAACTAACAATACCTGACAACTGTTCTTTTTCCTGACGTAATGCGTTAATATGGAATTTCAATTGTCTTCCCATTCTGTTGAAGGCCATTGCGAGCTCCCCAATTTCATCATGTGTTAAAATTGGCACCTTCGTATTAAATTCTCCCCTTGTAAGGTCAAATGCTGCTTCCCGCATTTTAATTAATGGAGAAGTGATCCTTGTTGAAAGGAAAAAGGCAAAAATGGTGGTTAATATTATTGCTATTCCAGCTGCGAGAAAAATTATTTTAGTGGTCTCCGCTTTTGTTTGATCAACTACATCTAATGATTGATAAACATAGACGGCACCGTTTTTATCGCCAAATGGAGTACCCACTATCATGACTTTGCTTTCACTATTTGGTATGGTAATCTGCTTTTTAACATTTTGGTTTTTCGATATGACTTCTTCTAATGTTTTGTCATTTTTAATCCATCCCGGCTGGAAGGAAGGTAAATCATCATTGCTGCTTTTTGATACCCAAAGCGTTCCGTCGTCCAAAATAATTGCGATTCGGCTGGAAGCGTCTTTGATACGATTAGTTGTTTCATGAATTAATTTATCATCATTGTACTGCTCAACCATCTCAGCTACCTTTGTTGCTGTTTGCTGTAAATCTTTTTCTGCTTGATCAATATGAAAGTTCTCAAAAAACTCAAGCAAAAAGATGGTCAGAATAAATAATACAAAAGAAACTAGCAATAAAATAGTTACCGCTAGTTTCCCGACTACACTACGCCAGAACATTAAACATCATCTACCTCAAATTTATATCCAACACCCCATACTGTTACAATCATCTTGGATGCCTCATTAGATACTTGATTTAATTTTTCCCGTAAACGTTTCACATGTGTATCCACCGTACGTAGATCACCAAAGAATTCATATTGCCACACTTCTTTTAACAGGTGCTCCCGATTAAAAACCTTGTCCGGTGCTTTCGCAAGGAAACATAAGAGCTCATATTCTTTTGGCGTTAGACTTACTTCTTTCCCATCTGCTAGAACACGGTGTGCGTCATGGTTGATGGATAAATGGGGAAACACTAACATATCCTTAGGTATCGTATCACTTTCATGGAAGCTGGACTGGGTTGATCGTCTAAGTATCGCTTTAACACGTAACACTACCTCACGTGGACTGAAAGGCTTTACAATATAATCATCTGTACCTACTTCAAATCCTTGGACACGATTTGCTTCTTCACCCTTAGCTGTTAACATAATCACAGGTGTCTGTTTCTCTTTCCTTAGTTCCTGACATACCTCTATACCGTCCATTCCAGGCATCATAATGTCAAGTAAGATAACATCATATTCATTGTCAAGTGCCATCCCCAACGCGTCAGCACCATTATCAGCTTCCTCAACTATAAAATCTTCGCGATCCAAATACATTTTGATGAGATGGCGGATTCGGTCTTCGTCGTCTACCACTAATATTTTTGCATGTTCATCCATGTGTGATTTCCTCCTCTTTTATTTCCCTGTATGGAAAAACAAGGCATTATTAATTCTAATGAATAACAATGCCCTGTTTTAAACTACTTAAGCGTACGAATGCAAACCGGCTAAGACAAGGTTCACTGCAACCAGGTTAAACATGATAATTGCAAATCCCCCAACCGCTAGCCATGCCGATTTCTCACCATGCCAGCCTCTTGATAGTCTTAGGTGCAGGAAGGCCGCATAGAAGAACCAAGTGACTAGTGCCCATACTTCTTTAGGGTCCCAGCCCCAGAATCTATCCCAGGCAATTTGCGCCCAAATGGAAGCGAATATAATACCCCCAAGCGTAAATACTGGGAACCCAATTGCTACTGCTCGGTAGGATATTTCATCCAGCAAATCAGGCTTCGCTTTCATTAATGCAGGTTTTATTGCTGCACCAATTCGTTTCCGCAGAATAAGACGGAGTAGAACATATAAGATAATCCCTACAAACACAGACCATATTAATGTATTGAATTTTCTTCCTGCATCGGCACCATGCATCCATGAAGGGGCTTCAAACCATGGTTCCATTACACCCTCGGAAAGCAACTTTCCTTCATATGGACTGACTATTGCAGGTAATTGATAGTCTGTAGTCATTGTAACATTTGTATTTGTGGTATATTCAAATTCTGCGTTATAACCCGCAACCTGGAAAATTACGTTAATTAAGCTAAAGCCAATAAAAATAATTAACGAGAACAATACAATTTCAAGCCAGGTTGTACGCTTGTCGCTCTTCGTTTGATCAATTGTGCGGATTAAAAAAATTAATCCAGCAACAAAACTAATGGATAGTATCGCTTCGCCGATTGACACCGTCGTTACATGGATGTACAACCAATAGCTTTGTAAGGAAGGAACTAATGGTGAAATTTCAGTCGGGAACATACTTGCATAGGCAATTACAATTAAGGCAATTGGTAATGCAAACAATCCCAGAATGCTCACTCGATAGATAAAGTATAGGATGATAAACGCGAACACCATTGCCATGCCAAAGAATGTCACAAATTCAAATAAATTACTCACTGGAGCATGTCCACTGGCGATCCACCGTGTAACAAAATATACAAGTTGGGATAAGAAACCGATTATCGTAATCGTAATACCGATTGTTCCAGCTTTACCCTTTTTCCCTTTGCTGCGTTTATCGCGTATGGTTGCACCAAAGAAAAATGTCGCAATTAAATATAAGATAAATGCTGTAAACAACATAGTATTACTTATATTAAGCATTGTATCCATATAAATCCTCCTTCAAAATGAGATGTTTAATCTGGTAATTCTTGTTGATCCTTCACCATTTTAATAGATGTATTTGAGATCGCTTTATCAATATCATTTTTAATACCATGCCAGTTTTTGTTCGTATGTGCAGCCAACAAAAGCTTTCCTTTTTTAGGGTGTATCCAAATTCTTCTATGCTGCCAGTACATTCCTTGAATGACACCAAGCATAAAGATAATAGCGCCAATAATAAATAATGGCAATGTATAATCTCTTCTTACAGTTATTCCACTTACATCCCGCAATTCAAAATCCTGTAATCCCAATTTATATTCGTTTTCACCGGTTGCATCAATGTTTTTACGAATTCCTACAAAACTGACTTCCGGTTTATCCGTGTTCGGTGGATAAATAAAGAAAACAAATGCTGGATTTCTCGGGAATTTTGACTTGGACCTTGGCTCCCCATCATCCAAGTAATATTCAGGATAATACTGATTTACCACTACCCGGAATCCGTTATCAAGGTTATATTCCGATTTAGGATTTGTCAGATCAATTTTGAATGCTTCCAGTGCAGTTTCATCTGGGTCATCGGTTTTGTGTATCTTAAATGACATACTTTTAAATTCATTCTGTTGATATCCAGCTTGGTACAATGTATACCCATCAAATTTTAGCGGATGATTTAATTTAATGCTTTTTTCCTCAACCTTCTCTAATTCAGGATCAGATCCTGCAACAGAGTCAGCCTGTTTCTTGTATACAACAAGGTCGGTTTCAAAGCTTTTTGCAACAACACCATCTTTTTTGATTGCCTCTTCAAATCGTTCATTGTCTTTATCATAAGTTTCTAGTGTAAAGTCTTTGTTTTTGGCATAGTATTCACCATGAGTTCCAGGGATAACTTGTTGTTCTCCCTCACGCAGCCACATATACTCATCAATATACATTGGCGTGGTCATGCGTAAAATTGCGGCAATCAGAACGATAATCAGACCAATATGGTTTACATAAGGACCCCATCTTGAGAATCTTCCCTTTTCAGCCAGAATATGTCCCTTTTCCTCCCGGACGTTATAATGTTGATTCTTCAATGCTTCTACAACTTGATCCTTTTCCTCATCAGTAATATCTTCTGACTCACTGTATAACCGTTGGCGGTTCAGGAATGTTTCATGTCTTTTTGGTTTTTGTGTTTTCAGTGCCTTATATAACGGTACAAACCGATCTATACTGCAAATAACTAAAGAAATACCAATTAGTGCAACTAATAACATATACCACCAGGAACTATATAAATGATAGAAACCTAACTGATAATAAAGTTGACCAAAAATTCCATATGTATCCTCATAGAAAATAGCAGGGTCTCTGGAAACCGCACTTGCAGGAATGTATTGCTCCTGTGGAAAGATGGTGCCAATTGCGGACGCGATTAATGTTAAAACAATTAACCATACCCCTACCTTTACAGAAGAAAAAAAGTTCCAGATTTTATCTATTATTGATTTTTTATATGTTTGCGAACGGCGGGCGCTACCATCATATCGCATGTTCAATAGTCTCGTTTTATCATTTCCATCAATATGCTGGTTTCCTTCAACTGGCTTTCCACATGCCTCACAAAGGACTGTGCCCTCCGGATTAATGTGTCCGCATTCACATTTAACTTTATTCATTCGTATCCCTCACAATAGTAGTGTCCAAATTTACTCAGGTTGAATTTTTTTTAAATAACCTTCTAGCTTATCCAGCGTTAGTGCACCTTCAACAATATCCACCACTTCACCCTCCGGATTTATAAAAAATGTACTCGGAATGGGTCCCACCCCGTATAAATCCATTACTTGATTTGTTTTATCATGTGGGACTGGAAATGTTATATCATACTGGTCGATGAATCGGTTAATGACCAGTTCTGTTGAATCAAGGCTTACCGCAACTATTTCAATCCCTTTATCTTTGTACTCAGGATACAGTTTTTCCATGAATGGCATTTCCGCCTCACAGGGTTTACAATATGTAGCCCAAAAATTCAACATGACCCCTTTCCCTTTCAAATCACTTAATTCCACTGTTTCCAGTTCGTTATTTTCATTGATTTGTTCCAGTTTAAAATTAGGTGCTTTGGAGCCCACGTCTATTTTCGTTGTGTCTTTATTAATATTGGAAATAATTGCATATGCAACAGCTGCCAGTAAAATAACTAAGACAATTGAACGAAAGATTAGTCGATTTCGTTTTTTACGTTTTTTATTTGCTTTTATTTGATCAACATTCAAAGAATCTCACTCCCATGACATTATACCATGTGAACACAAAGCCAAATTTGACTATTATTTAACAATTTCACTGGCAATGTGCCGCATTTGCTTCACTTCATGCGGTGTCAGTGCCCTTGCATCTCCAGGCTTAAGCCCTTTCAATGTTAACATCCCATATTTCTCCCGTTTTAATTTTTGAACCGGAAAGCCTATTTGCTCCATCATTCTTCTAATATGTCTATTTTTCCCTTCATTTAATGTTAATTCAATAATCGAGGTATTTTTACTTCTATCTGTCGATAATAGTTTATAACGTACCGCCCTTAAAACATCATTCTCCACTTTTATTCCTTTACGTAGGATGTTTAGTTCGCTTTTCTCAGGTATGCCACTAACCTTGGCAACATATACCTTATCAACTTCGTGTTTGGGATGCATAAGAAGGTTTGCAAAATCGCCGTCATTTGTCAAAAGCAGGATGCCTGATGTATTGTAATCCAATCGTCCAATTGGAAATATTCGTTCAGGAACATCCTTAAGGAAATCCGTTACGATTTTTCGATTCTTTTCATCTTTTAAACTGGAAATTACACCTCTTGGTTTATAGAGCATGTAATATACTGGCGCTTCCTTTTGCAGTGGAATTCCGTCAACCACAATTTCGTCCGATAAAGAAGCCTTTGTGCCTAATTCCGTTACAACTTTATTATTTACCTTTACTTTTCCATCTACAATCATTTGTTCAGCTTTCCGCCTTGAAGTCACACCGCTTTGTGCAATAATTTTTTGCAATCGTTCTAATGAGTTTGTCATCTAATCACCAAGTTCTTTCTATTTTTGTTAATTGCAGAACAAAAGCGTTAACAGAACGCTAACGCTAATGCTACACCTATTTTATCCAAATACAAGCGTTACAATTACGATTGAGGCTATTATACCAAGTAGATCGGCTAATAGTCCAACCTTTAGTGCATACCGCATCTTTTTAATACCTACTGCACCAAAATAAACGGTTAGGATATACAATGTTGTATCTGTACTTCCCTGCATAGTAGATGCCAAACGTCCTATAAAGGAATCAGGTCCAAAGTTTTCGATTAAATCGGTTGTCATGCCAAGGGCCGCGGTTCCTGATATTGGGCGAACAAGCGCTAAAGGTATGATTTCCGGCGGTACACCAATCATAACTAAAACTGGCTCAATTAAATGAATAAATGCTGTCATTGCCCCTGATGCCTGCAAGATAGCTATCGAAACGATCATTCCAACTAAAAAAGGAAGTAGAGAAAATGCCAATTTGACACCTTCCTTACCTCCTTCTACAAATGTTTCGTATGTGGGAATTCGTTTATAGGTTGCTGTTAACAAAACAACTAAGATGAAACAAGGAATTAGCCATGCACTAACTGTTGTGATGAAACTCATTTATTATCTCTCCTCACACTTTTAAAGTAATAATAGCGATCAATAATAAGTGCACTTACAGTCGAAACAATCGTTGCGATAATAGTGGTTCCAACTATTTCAGTTGGAGATACCGAATTGTATTGCATTCGGATAGCAATTACCGTTGTTGGAATTAATGTGAGGCTGGATGTATTGATAGCTAAAAAGGTAATCATGGATCTGGATGCTGTATCGGTTCCGCTTAACACTTTCATTTGTTCCATAGCTTTTATCCCCATTGGTGTGGCAGCATTTCCAAGTCCAAATATATTGGCTACAATGTTTGAAAGGATATAGCCCATAGCAGGGTGATCTCTTGGTATTTCCGGAAAGATCTTCTCTACTATTGGTCTAAATAAACGAATTAACCATTTCAAGACACCTGCTGATTCGGCCACCTTCATGATTCCAAGCCAAAATACCAGTATACTGATTAATCCAATTGATAATGTCACAGCATTATTTGCACTTTCAAATAATGCTTTATTTACATTTTCCATTGTTCCATTAAACATCGCATATACAATGCCGATCATTGCCATGCAGGCCCAAATTAGATTAACCATTTACATCTAACCCTATAATCTGTCTATATATATTCCCAAATCCTTCTAAAAAATCATTTGAATGTTGGGGTTGGGCCATCGTTGGTTGATCCGCATTTTTAAATCCCCACTCATACAAATTAATATGATCAACCCAATCATCTGGATCTTGCAAGGTTACAGCAATTAAATCGACTCCGTTCTTGGTTGCAGTAGACACCAAGGTCCTTCCGGCTGCCTTTGTGTAACCGGTCTTTCCACCTGTACAATATTCATAATATGTGGTGAGCAGCTTATTTTTGTTCTTCCAGGCATACTCTCGGGATTCAGACTTATACATCTCAGTTTTTGTTATTTTTTCAAATACCTTATTGTCCATCGCATACTGCATTAGCAGGGCCATATCATAGGCTGTAGAGTAATGCGCTTCCCCGTCAAGCCCGCTTGGATTTTCGAAATGCGTATTTGTCATGCCAATCCAGCGTGCCTTTTTATTCATTAGATAAACAAATCCTTCTACACTTCCCCCAACATATTCACTAATTGCGACTGCAGCATCATTTCCAGAGCGCAGCATTAGCCCATAAACAAGATCCTTCAGTTTCATTTTTTCACCTTGCTCTAAGTAAATAGACGAACCCTCTGTATAAACTGCTCGTTTACTAGCCGTTACTGTTTCGTTCATTTTTCCTGACTCAATCGCAATAATAGCTGTCATAATTTTTGTGATGCTTGCAATCTTTTCTTTTTCATGTGCATTTTTTTCAAACAGGACTTCGCCAGTGCTTTCATTGATCAATACTGCATTTATAGCTGAAACGCTTGGTTTCGCCAATCCATGAATAGGAGACAGTAGTATCAACCCTATCAATAAACAAGAAAGAAAGATTATCCGCATAAAAGGGTCCTCCCAAGAACTTTAGTCTGTATAGTCTATGCTTGGCCAATCCCGATATGAATAAATCACATAAAAAACCTATTTACTGGGATAAACACCCCGTAAATAGGTTTATTCATTGTCATTAAATTTTTGAAAAAACAAATCCGCTTCTTGTTCAACATCACTATTCTCTACATTTTCCGGAAGTGGTGGCAGCTCCTCAAGGGAAGAAAGACCGAAGTAAGTTAAAAATTCTTTACTCGTACTGAACAATACCGGTCGTCCAATAGTCTCCCTTCTTCCGACTTCCTCAATCAATGCTCTTGCCAGTAATGTCTGGACGGAACGATCGCTTTTCACCCCGCGAATTTCTTCAATCTCCGTTCGCGTTATTGGCTGCTGGTAAGCAATGATGGCAAGCGTTTCAAGTGCTGCTTGTGACATTTTGTTCATTCTTGGACTCTCAAACAACTTTTGAACATACTTGCTGTGCTCAGGCTTTGTTGTAAGTTGAAATGTATCATGTGATTGCATAATTCTTATGCCACGGTCTAGACACTGATAATCTGAAATTAATTCTTCTATTAAATGTTCTGTCGTTCCCTTATCTGCTTCAATAATTCTGGCGAGTTGCTTGATTGTTACTCCAGCATCCCCGCAGGCAAATAATAATCCTTCTATCATACCTTTTTGCTCGGCTTTCTCCACTATTGATCCCCCATATAAAAGACCTGTAACAGTTCAAGATGCTTGCTCTGCTCACAGTATACTTGCTTTGTCTTCATTAATTCCAGTACAGCTATAAAAGTTACCACAATATGTGCACGGGACTGATAGACAAATAGGTCATAAAAAGAAATTCCCCGGTCCGCCTCTTTTACAGTATCCAGTATTTCGGTCATTCTTTGTTCAATTGGGATGTCTACTCTTTTAACTTTTGTGTCCAATGGCTCAGTCCACTTTTTACGTTCAAACAATTTATTTAATGCACCTAACATGTCATAAATAGATGTATCGTCATTCAGCATTGGCTGTTCTACTTCCAAAGGATTAAATAAAATTGGTTCACGGGTATATACTTCAATGGATTCCACTTCCTTATCCCGTAGTGTTTCCGCTGCCTCTTTATATTTTCGATACTCAATCAAGCGCTGCATTAATTCCACGCGGGGATCCTCCATATACTCATCTGCTTCTTCATCAACAGATTCATTTGGTAATAACATTTGGCTTTTTAAGGCAATTAACGTAGCTGCCATTACCAGGTACTCACTTGCAATGTTTAATTCGAGACGCTGCAACGTATGTATATATTGCATGTATTGTTCCGTAATTGTTGCAACAGGAATATCATAAATATCAACTTCATATTGCTTTATCAGATGAAGTAATAAATCAAGCGGTCCTTCAAATGTATCTAGTTTCACTTGGTATGCCTGATTCATGATATTTTCTCCCTTTCTTAAAGATTAAATGTCTAGCTTCAGCATCCAGCAACTAGTGAACTTCCTTCACCTTCGTACGATAAGGTCAAAATCGGTTCGCTTTAAAGGGAAGGCCGACTAACTTCGGGCTGTCGCTCAGCTTGGCATACCCCTCTTGCAGGGGTATGTTTCCTTTATGTCCTACGGAGGAGTGTTCGATTAAAAAATCGCCGCTTTGTGCGGCAACATCGAACCATCCGTATTGCACGGATGCAGCCCATACGTGGCTATACGGGCACTTGCGCCGCTTTTCTTAAAAAATATTAAACAATTTGTCATATCCGCCTATACACTGTGGCTCATGTCAACATAAGTTAATAACGTAAGATAAATGTTTAGAAACATTTAAAAAGGAGGAATTTTATTATGAGTGGTTCTTATGGCGGTGGCTTTGCGTTAATCGTTGTATTGTTCATCCTTCTCATTATCGTCGGAGCAGCATGGATGTAGTTTTAATAAAGCAAGTCAGCTAATCATACCAAAAGCCAGCCCATATTGTACACGGGCTGGCTTTTGGCTTATTCATCCTCATTGATAGCCTCATCACATTTATTATAAAAATGCTGTGTTAATTCATTAGCGCATACAGCGTATTTATCCTGATAAATTTTATTTACCCCATTTACCATCTGTTTGCCAATTCCTGTGTTACGATGCGAAGGACTTACTGAGATATGTTGGATTACTGCATTTATATCATCTTCAATCCTTACGCCTATTGCACCCACGACATCTTCCTCTTTCCACAAATAGAGATGCCAGTTTGGATTAGTTTCATATTCTTTAATTGTTTGCTGCAATTTTTTTACTTCCTTTTCTTCAGGCATGAAGGAAAGTAAGCCCATCGCAATTTTTTCTAAGTTTTTCTTAAATCGAATTAACATAGATACCCCTCATTATGAAAATAACTTACCTGCTATGAGAATAAAAAGATACTCTATCCTGCAGTGACATCACCCTATTATGCTATCTATCCTTACTCAATTGTTAAACCATTCTAGGCAGAAGTTGTATATATAGTTATGCCTTACATTACATCAATTGTCAACTTTTAATGCTGGCCTAGAATGCAAAAATTAGCCAATAAGCTATTCCCCAAATAATGCAAACTGCAACCAAAATTGAAAATAGAATCCAGTTCTTTTTCCTCTGACTCAAGTGCCTTCATCCTTTAACAGCATTTACTGATTTAATCTAAATCATACTACTATTTTACTGATTTGTCATGGACAAATAGTAATCTATTAATCATTAAAAACTTTCATTTCTTTCATTACATCGCCATTATGCATTGCTTTTGCATGCTCAATTCCAGAAGTCACTTGCCCAAAAACAGTATGAACACCATTAAGGTGCGGCTGTGCTTCGTGTACAATAAAGAATTGACTGCTTCCGGTATCCTTGCCAGCGTGCGCCATTGATAATGAACCTTCAACATGCTTATGCGGATTTCCTTCTGTTTCACATTTGATTGTGTAACCAGCAGAACCGGTGCCATTCCCTTTTGGGCACCCACCTTGGCTTACGAATCCGTCAATGACACGATGAAATGTTAATCCATCATAAAAGTTTTCATTTGCCAGTTTTTCAAAGTTTGCTACAGTGCCAGGCGCTTCGTTTGGGAAAAGTTCAAATTCGATTTTATTTCCATTTTCCATTACTATATATCCTTTTTTAGCCATTTCATTATCCCCTTTTAAGTTAAATTCAGGTCACAACCCATTCCTTATCTTATCACTTTATCGCATTTATTCAAATAACTATTATTCATAGGAAAGGTCATTCCTGCTGACATCCTGATAGGTTTCCCGCTTTACCACTAATCTATCTATTCCGTTTTCGACAAAAACTACAGCTGGATTCGGGAATCGATTATAATGATTCGCCATTGAATAGCCGTACGCACCAGTAGCAAAAACTGCCAGCATATCCCCTGATTCCACCTCAGGTAATGGAAGGTCCCAGATTAACATATCGCCCGATTCACAGCATTTTCCTGCGATAGAACCATTGTTAACTGTTTCTGCATCAGCTTTATTTGCTAGGACCCCCTCATATTCCGCCTGATATAATGCAGGGCGGATATTATCCGTCATTCCCCCATCAATAGACAAATAGGTTCTAATACCTGGAATTTGTTTTATCGATCCAACTGTATAAAGGGTTATACCCGCGTTGCCCGCAATTGAACGGCCCGGTTCTATCCATATTTCCGGCATTGGTATGTCAATACTATCAGCATGTTCCTTAATGGCCTTTGTAATGGAATGCACGTACTCTTGCAAATCAAGTGGTTCGTCTTTTTCAGTATAACGGATGCCAAAACCGCCACCAACATTCAAAACATCAGGTTCAAAGAGATAGTTCGTTTTCCAATTAGAAATCGTCTCAAATAATAGATTAATTGTTTTCTCATAACGGTCCGTTTCAAAAATCTGGGAACCAATGTGGCAGTGCAATCCCTTTACATGAATTTGCCGATGTTCACTTAACTGAAGAAATGCTTGTTCAGCCTGTCCATTTTGTAAACTAAATCCAAACTTTGAGTCTTCATTCCCCGTCATGATGTACTGATGCGTATTCGACTTCACTCCAGGTGTCACCCGTATCAAAACATTAATTTCATCATTTCTATTTTGCAAAATCTTCTCGATTAATGATATCTCATAAAAGTTATCAACCACTATACATCCAACACTATTTTCAATTGCCATGAGCAATTCATCATAACTTTTATTATTGCCATGCAAATGTATTTTCTCTGTTGGAAACCCTGCTTTTAGTGCCGTATATAATTCACCCTCTGAAACAACATCCAGGCTTAACTTCTCCTGTTTAATCACTTGAAGCATCGCAACCGATGAAAAAGCCTTACTTGCATATGCGACTTGTGCCTGTATCCCTAATTCCTCAAAGGCATTAACAAAAGATTGGCAGTTTTCTCGAATAATAGACACATCATAAACATATAAGGGTGTCCCATATTTTTCAGCAAGTATCGTTGAATCCATTCCACCAATTTCCAAATGCCCCTTTGCGTTTACAGCGAATGGATGATTATTAATAATCATTAAAGTGTCCCCCGTTCAGTGAAGCATTTAATATTAAAAATAACTTTACCATACGTTTTAAAAAAACAAAAGCACTCCCTTCAGAGTGCCTTGCATGTTTACCTAAGTTCATCCTTTCTAGGTGGTTGTCTGTAATTGTTTTTAGGATGAACAATACTTGGGCGGTCATTGGATAAAGGAACGGGAACACGGAAGATTACCTGTACCATTGCTTTTGGATTGAATGGCAGTAACGGCCACAAATAGGGTGTGCGAATAGATTTTAAACTTGTCAAAAATAACACATACAAAGTAAATCCAATTGTCAGTCCTATTAACCCAAAGATTGCTGTTATTAATACCAATATCATTCTTGCTAATTTATTGGCTGAACTTAATTCATAACTGGGAGTTACATAAGAGCCAATCGCGGCAATTGAAATATATAAAATAACTTCGGGACTGAACAATCCCACATCAATTGCAATTTGTCCAATTAATACAGCTGCGATTAAACCCATGGCGGTTGATAATGGCGTTGGGGTGTGTATGGCAGCCATCCTTAAAAATTCAATGCCAAGATCCCCCATAATAATTTGAACAAATACCGGAACATTGCCTTTTTCATTCAATCCAATAAATGACAATTTATCCGGCAATAGAGAAGGTTCCATGACGAACAACAGCCATAATGGAAGTAAAAATAGGGACATTAAAACCGCGATATATCTTGACCAGCGTATGAATGTACCGACAGCAGGTGCTTGCCTGTATTCTTCTGCATGCTGCAAATGATGGAAATAGGTTGTCGGTAAAATAATTAAACTTGGCGATGTATCAACTGTAATTAGGACATGACCCTCAAGCAGGTGATTTGCAGCAATGTCAGGCCTTTCCGTATACCGAACTAACGGATATGGGCTCCACTTTCGTTTGATGATAAACTCCTCAACTGCTTTATCGGCCATTGTTATCCCATCAACTTCGATTGCCCCGATCTTTTCTTTAATGACTTCTACAAGCCCATCATCGGCCACATCCTTTAAATAGCTTACACATACGTCTGTTTTTGAACGTTCACCCACTTTTAGCATTTCATTGCGAAGGCGGGCATCTCGAACCCTCCTCCGAGTTAATGCTGTATTTTCGATTATATTTTCGGTAAACCCGTCTCTTGAACCACGAACTACTTGTTCTGAATCGGGTTCTTGCGGCGTCCTGCCTGGATAATTTCGTACATCAACAACATATGCCTGTTTCTCACCATCCATAAAGACCACGGTTAATCCAGATAGGATTTGATCCACCGCTTCATCCATCGTTTTGATGGCTTCCACCTGCTGATGGATTAAACGATTTTTAATAATTTCAGGAATCTTTTTCATATTGCTTTCTTTATCATTAATATCTACCAACTTTTTGATTACTTCCAATACAACGGAAGAATCAGTAAGGCCAGTTACATAATATAATTGAATTTTCTTTTTCATGATAATTATTTCCCGAAAACCGAGATCGAACGACTTACCCGTACCGATTTGTTCTTTCATAAAAGCTTCAACGTCATCGATATTCGACGGAATGGGCTTTTTAGATTCATTGGATTGTTTTTTCGCCATAGCATTGCCCTCCAGTAATCTAGATTGGTTATTTCACAAAAAACGTCCATTGAAATAAGGATCCGCCAATTTTACCAAAAACAATTGCCATTAATAACCAAAGCAACTGCTTATCCACTCCAATACGTTTTGATAAAATCGGAAATACGTTCAACACTTCTGTCAAAGCCGCAGCAAGCATTCCAACAAATATTCCGTGAAACACACCCCATATCGCTAAAACGAGCAGCGGCTGATTCCATGTAGTTGCAGTAAATGACAGATAAACACCAAATAACGATCCCGCAATTACACACGGACCATAGAGATTGATCAGTTTCATTGATCGACTTAACTGAATTAGCCTTGGGACAATCCCAAGTACCATTAAAAATGCTACAAAACCTGAACCTACCGCAAGCCCACTAGCAAGCCCAATAATCATTTCAACAAGCTTAATCAGTAACATATTAATCATTTTAATTTGTTCTCGTAGGATCTTACGTATTGATCGAGATCTTGTTGATAATTAAAAATTTCGATTTCGAGCGGGCTTGGTTCTTCATTAAAGCGTTTTTTAAACCAATGGTTAAAGTAGAGCAGCATTCCAATTCCAAGTCCAAAAGAATAGGGAATTTGAATCCATAATGGAAAATCATTATGCTCCCCGGTCAGCAGATAATGAAGCTTCTGTTGAACAGCTTGCATACTGACGTCATAATGGAAATTCATGATTGTCATGGCTGTTCCAATAAATAATAATAACCAGACAAACGATACAACCAGCACCGAAGTCTGTTTTTTTTGCTTCTCGACTCGAATGATGGTCTGCTCGGGACCAATTAATTGAAATTCTAAGTTCGGCCATAATTTGGTTAAATGATCAATAATTAAAAATCCGTCAATTATTACAATGTTGTTGTCTTTTTGTGTGATACGATATATAGGTGTTTCTTCCAATTGTTTTTTTAGTTCTGACGGTGCAGAGGTGTAGGCGATATCTTTTAATTTCACATATTGTAGCTTTTCTAAAGTAATACTTTTCTTCATTCGTAAGTAGACAATTTCCATAACTACAATCACCCCTTATGAACAGTTATTTCTCTTTAGTATTTGTTAAAAATACTATTTTTATCACGCAAGTTTTTAAGACCGTATTCCTTTACAAAGAAAAAACACCACTTATAAAAGTGATGTTTGTTTTAATCCATTAACTTTTTCATTTCGTCCAGTATCTTTTTCTCTAACCGGGAGACCTGAACCTGCGATATTCCAAGCCGATCCGCAACTTCTGATTGTGTTTTATCCTTATAATAACGCAAATAAACGATAAGGCGCTCTCGTTCATTTAACCCCCTGATGGCCTCCTGCAGTGTTAATTTATCAAACCATTTTGTATCCTGATCAGCAATTTGATCCAAAAGTGTAATTGGATCGCCATCGTTTTCAAAAACGGTTTCATGGATGGAATGCAATGTTTTCGTTGCCTCTTCCGCCTGAACCACTTCTTCAGGCGTAATTTCCAGAATATAGGCAATTTCATTCACAGTTGGTGATCGACCAAGCTCTTTGGTTAATTCATCGCGTTTTTTACGAATTTTATTACCGACTTCCTTAAGTGACCGACTGACCTTGACACTTCCATCATCTCGGATAAAACGCTGAATTTCACCGATAATCATCGGCACTGCATAGGTAGAGAATCGTACATTATAGGATAAATCAAATTTATCGATAGATTTAATCAGCCCGATACTGCCAATTTGAAACAGATCGTCTGGATCATACCCACGGTTAATGAATCGTTGAACAACTGACCATACCAATCGCACATTCCGTTCGACTAATATATCTCTTGCTATTTTATCTCCATTTTGACTTTTATGAATGTATTCTTTCACTTCTTTATCCGTTAATTGTTCTTCCCGTTTATGATGCTTTACATTTACATCCATAGACATATCCCTATTTGCAGACCGTTTTACTTGTTGTTAATTGCTTTTTCATCATAACGGTTGTGCCTTCTTGCACGGTGGAGGTCACATTAACGGAATCCATAAAGTTTTCGATTATAGTAAAGCCCATGCCTGAACGTTCTAATTCAGGTTTGGAAGTGAATAAGGGCTGGCGAGCTTCTTCGATATCGATTATACCAGTACCCTTGTCCTTGATGGTAAGCTCAATTTCATCATCGTACAATTTACATTCCATTGCTATTTTATGGTCCGGTTCATTATTGTAACCATGGATAATTGCATTGGTTACTGCTTCAGAGACAACCGTTTTAATTTCAGTTAACTCATCCATTGTTGGATCAAGCTGTGCGATAAACGATGCGACTAATACACGTGCAAATGATTCATTTTCACTGATACTGGAAAACTCTACATACATTTCATTTTTCATGACGCCACCCCCAACGTAAATAGTGCACTCTGTTCATCGTCCTCCAAGCGGATAATTTTAAACAATCCTGACATTTCAAACAACCGTTTTACCGGAAGTGAAATTGAGCAGACTACCATTTCCCCTCCAAGCTGCAGAATTTCCTTATATCTGCCTAACACAACACCAAGACCCGAGCTATCCATAAACGTTACCGATTGTAAATTTAATATGACATGCTTTACAAGATTCTTTTCAATCATATTCTTCCACTGGGTTCTTAACGCTTCTGCTTCATGGTGGTCTAATTCTCCCTCCAGTCGAACAATAAGAACATCTTCAACTACCTCAAATGTAGAATTCATCCCCACAAATTCTCCTCCTAACAAAATGTTATATAGTTTACTTTCTTTATACCTCCTTACTATTCCTGCAAGGCGTCAAAAGAAGAAGATATTCGACAAAACTAGTTATACTTTGCGATTTTTTGTAAGGTCCGGTTAAACAATGTAAATATATTGGCGGATTCCACTTTCTTCTCAACGATTAATGGTGTCTTTGAAAGGACTTTATTGCCATTCTTAACAATCATTGTGCCAACCTGTTCGCCCTTCTTCAACGGAGGAGCAATTGTTTGTTTCAATTTTACAGATGTTGTAAATTTCTCCGGCTTTTCCCCTTTTTTATGAACAGTGCTTATTGGCTGGGATGCAACTACCTTGACATTGCTGTCCTTAGCTTTAAGCATATTTAAATTCGCAACCTGTTCGCCTTTTTTATACAGGTGCGTTGTTTCAAAATGTGAAAAGCTATAGTCCAGCATGTTAGATACAATAGAGTTTCTTGTTTTTGGTGAATCCGCGCCCATGACAACTGCTATTACCCGCATGTCGTTCTTTTTCGCTGTTGCAGTTAAACAATATTTTGCTTCACTTGTATAACCCGTTTTCAATCCATCAACACCTGGATAAAACTTTACTAATTTATTCGTGTTTACCAACCAGAATTCATTGTCTTGGCCTTTTCTTAAATAATCCTCGTATACGGACGTGTAGTTCGTAATTTCTTCGTGATCTAATAAATGCTGCGCAATAACTGCCATATCATATGCAGTTGAATAGTGATCCTCAGCAGGAAGTCCCGTTGGATTTTGGAATTTAGTGTCCTTCAATCCTAATTCTTTCACCTTTTCATTCATTTTCTTCACAAATTCTTCTTCACTTCCCGCAATGCGTTCTGCAAGTGCTACACTGGCATCATTCCCCGAAGCTATTGCAACTCCCTTCAGTAAATTATTTACGGTCATTTCCTCGCCCGCTTTTAAAAAAATCTGCGAACCACCCATTGATGCAGCATTCTCACTTATGCGCACCTTTTCGTCCAATTGAATTTTTCCATTGTCCAATGCTTCCATAATTAACAATAGAGTCATAATTTTTGTCATACTAGCGGGCGGAAGCTTTTCATGTGCCTGTTTATCATAAAGTATCTTACCTGTGTTCTGCTCAAGTAAAATAGCAGATTTCGCTTTCGATGATAGATTTAATGAATCAGTTTTATTATCCGAATTGCTCTCTTCGGCAAAGACTGGTATCGAAACTCCCGCATACACTATAAAAATAGTACAAAGTACAATGATCCAATTTTTCATAACTCTTACCTCCAACATTCTATTTAATTCTAGGCTTTCCAATCTGTACTCTTTTTATAAGTTCTATAATTAGAAAATCTTGGTCTGTCCGCCAAAAATTAATGGCAAGAGTCTTAGATCTTTTTATGCTTATACTGATAAAGTTTTATGCTTTCTTAAAATATAAAAAACACTCAAGCTCCAAACTTGAGTGTTACGCAATAAAAGCAATTATTTTGTTGTTATCATGTCATAGATCAAGGAAGGTGCATTAACTGAATCTGATGTGATTGAGATGCTCTGATAAAGTGTTTCTTTTACATTTTCTATATTTGTATCATTTGCATGAATGGTTAGTAGTGATTCCCCTTCTTTGACCCTATCACCTATTTTCTTATGAAGAACCAGTCCAACAGCCAAATCAATTTTCGATTCTTTTGTTGCTCTTCCAGCACCAAGCATCATTGCAGCAGTACCTATGTCATTTGCAATAATTTCTGAAACTGTCCCCGATGTTTTAGCAGGGAGCTCAATCTTATGGGCTGCTTGGGGCAGTTGTTCCGGACGATCCGCTACACCGGCATCTCCACCCTGGGCCTCAAGAAATAGTTTAAACTGCTGAAATGCCTTGCCATTCGTAATATTATTCTTCAGCATTGACCGTGCTTCTTCTATTGTTTTTGCCTTTTTAGCCAACAGGACCATCTGGCTGCCGAGTGTTAAACATAATTCGGTTAAATCATCCGGCCCTTCTCCTTTTAATGTTTCAACGGCCTCTTTAACTTCTAAGGCATTACCAACCGCTCTCCCAAGCGGCTGTGACATATCAGAAATGACTGCCATCGTTTGACGGCCGACGCGGTTGCCAATCGATACCATTGCTTCTGCCAAGCTCTTTGCATCATCAAATTCTTTCATAAATGCTCCAGCACCCGTTTTGACATCCAGAACAATGGCATCTGCACCGGAAGCAATTTTTTTACTCATTATTGAACTTGCTATCAATGGAATTGAGTTGACTGTGGCTGTAACATCCCGTAAACTGTATAATTTTTTATCTGCAGGAGTTAAATTGCCGGTTTGCCCGATTACAGCAACTTTATTTTTATTTACTAGACGGACAAATTCATCACTTGTTATTTCCACATGAAAGCCTGGCACCGATTCCAATTTGTCAATAGTCCCGCCAGTATGGCCAAGACCGCGGCCACTCATTTTGGCAACAGGAACACCGACTGATGCAACCAGTGGTGCCAATATTAATGTCGTCGTATCACCAACACCCCCGGTTGAGTGTTTATCGACTTTAATGCCATTGATATTCGAAAGGTCAATCGTATCACCGGAATTTACCATCGCAGTAGTCAGTGCTGCTCGTTCATCCTCAGCCATGTCCTGAAAATAAATGGCCATTAGTAATGCACTTACTTGATAATCAGGTATTTCATCGTTTGTATAACCATTAATAAAATACTGAATTTCTTCTTCGGATAAAACTTTACCGTTGCGTTTTTTTTCAATTAAATCATACATTCTCATGACCGAATCACCTTTTTATAAAAATTTTAAGATATTTTTTGAATAATTTTCTTTACAAATTGTAAAAAATCTTCTCTAACCTTTTCTGTTGTTTCTATCACTTCATCATGGGTTAATGGCTGGTCAAGGATCCCGGCAGCCATGTTGGAAATACAGGAGATTCCGAGCACCCGGATACCAGCATGGCCGGCAACAATTACTTCTGGCACTGTTGACATGCCAACAGCATCTCCACCTAGGGTACGAAGCATATTTATTTCCGCAGGTGTTTCATATACAGGTCCAGTATTCCCAACATAGACACCCTTTTGCACCTTGAGACCAAGTTCATTGGCACAGGACTCAGCATGTGAAATAAATGCCTTATTATATAGCTTTGACATATCAGGAAAACGTACTCCTAAATGATCATCATTTGGCCCCAGCAGCGGATTATTCCCCATGTTATTGATATGATCTGTGATCAGCATTAAATCACCAGGATTGAACCCTTTGTTAATGCCGCCCGCTGCATTGGTAACAATAATCGATTCAATACCTAATTCCTTCATTACCCGAACTGGAAAGGTTACTTGTTGCATGGTATAGCCTTCATAATAATGGAACCTTCCCTGCATGGCGATTACTTGTTTACCTTCGAGTGTCCCGATTATTAATTGTCCTTTATGCCCAGCAACCGTTGATTCTGGAAAATGCGGGATATCCTTATAGGCAATCGTTTGTGGATTTTCTATTTCATCACCCAATACACCAAGCCCTGATCCAAGAATCAGTCCAAGGCTTGGTTTAGCTGTTAATTCATTCTCGATAAATGTGCATGCTTCTTTGATATCTTCCCGGTACATAAGAATCCCCCTAACGAATTTCCTTCAAAAAACTTGTTCCGTGCTCCGGCATCGTAATTTTAAAATTTTCAGCAATGGTCGCACCGATATCAGCGAATGTATCTCTTTCTGCTATGTGTTTTCCATATTCAATATTTTTGTGATAGGCAAGCAGTGGAACATATTCCCGGGTGTGATCTGTTCCAGAATGGACAGGATCATTACCATGGTCTGCGGTGATTAACAATAAATCATCGTCATTTAATTTGGCGAGTACTTCTGGGAGTCTTGCGTCGTATGCTTCGAGAGCCTTTCCGTATCCTTTTGGATCACGACGATGCCCATATTTCGCATCGAAATCAACTAGATTTAAAAAACTGATACCATGAAAGTCTTTATTCATTGACTCTGCTAGTTTTGTCATACCATCTTCATTATCAGCAGTTCGAATGGCTTCTGTCACACCTTCACCATCGTATATATCTGAAATTTTACCCAACGCTATTACATCATGATTTGTATCCTTCAGCTCATTCATAACTGTATGGCCAAATGGTTTTAAGGCATAATCATGACGATTTGAAGTGCGTTCAAATGCACCTGGAATGCCGACAAATGGCCGAGCAATGACACGTCCCACCATATATTTCTCATCCAGTGTCAATTCACGTGCAATTTCACAAATACGGTATTGTTCTTCAAGTGGAATAATTTCCTCATGGGCAGCTATTTGTAACACCGAGTCTGCTGATGTATATACAATCAGTGCTCCTGTATCCATGTGTTCCTTCCCTAATTCCTCTAATATCTCAGTGCCTGAAGCGGGCTTGTTGCCAATAATTTTCCGGCCTGATTTCGTCTCTAATTCTTGGATTAATTCGGCTGGAAAACCGTCCGGAAAAGTCTGAAAAGGCTGTTCGATTCGAAGACCCATAATCTCCCAGTGGCCAGTCATTGTATCCTTTCCATTTGATGCTTCCTGCATTTTTGTATAATGTGCCCCAGGGTTCTCCTGCCTATCAATCCCTTTAATTTGCCGGATATTACTTAGACCCAATTTCTCCATGTTTGGCATGTGAAGGCCATCCATCCGCTCGGCAATGTGACCTAAAGTGTCCGCACCTGTATCATTAAATCTTTCCGCATCCGGTGCTTCACCAATACCAACTGAATCCATCACGATTAAAAAAACGCGTTTAAAATTTTCCATGTTTCAAACCTCCCATAATTATATTCCCATACTTCAAGTAATATATGTCATCAACTGTAAGTTGTAGGATGTCAGACAACTGACATTAAAAGATTACGCCCTTGGATGAAACGCCTTATAAACATCTTTTAGTCTGGATTTCGATACATGTGTGTAAATTTGTGTTGTCGATATGTCCGCATGTCCAAGCATCTCCTGCACAGCCCTTAAGTCAGCACCATTTTCAAGTAAGTGCGTGGCAAACGAATGCCTTAATGTGTGTGGAGTTATATTTGTTTCAATTTGCTTTTCCTTTGCTATCGATTTAAGGATTTTCCAAAATCCTTGCCTGGATAACGGCCTTCCATGCTGATTGAGAAAAAGAATTACTTCTTTATTCTTTTTAAGGATGATACCCCGTGAATGATCTAAATAATCTTCTATTGCACTTTTTGCAACATCACCGAGTGGGACAATCCGTTCTTTTGACCCTTTCCCCAGACACCGTACAAATCCCATAGTTAGATGGAGATCGCTTACTTTTAACGTAATTAGCTCGGAAACACGTAATCCTGTTGCATAAAGTAATTCTAACATAGCTTTATTGCGAATGGCGAGAGGGGTTCGTCCACTTACAGAAAGTAAATTTTCCACGTCTTTGGACGATAACACGGATGGCAGTTTTTTCTCTTTTTTTGGTGTTTCAATATGTATACTTGGATCGTGTTCAACAAATTGTTCCCGTAATAAAAATTGATGAAGCAAGCGAAGTGATGAAAGAGAACGTGCAATTGTTGCCTGCGATTTATGTTCATCCTTCAATAAATGCAAAAAACCTATTAAATCACTGCGGGAAACAATGCCCCAATCCGTTTTATGAAGTACACGTTCTAGATATTGAACATACCGCTCCAGATCCCTTCGATAGGAATTAATTGTGTTAGCAGAAAGTCCTCGTTCTACCTGTAAATAATGGGAAAAGTCATCAATCGCATGGTTTAGCATACCTATTATTCTCCTAATCGAAAAAATAAATTAAATCGGTCTATCAAATCTTCTTCTGTATCAAAAACTTTTACAGCAGGCCCTTCTGGTGGATCATACCGATGATATTCCTTGTACTCAGCATGCATAATCCGCAATCCGAAATAAAATAAAAACGTGCACACAGTAAATATTACGAAAACCTTTAGCGTGTCCCATAACATCCGTTTCATCCAGCATATCTCCTTTTTATAGTATCCACTATTAAAAGATATGCCAAAAAACAGGAACAATATACATAAAACTATAAATCTAGAAATAATTAATTTCTTCCTCATCAAAATAACCTATTTTCTGTCATTTGTAAAACAAAAATTCGAAAAAAATGGCTTTCATTAAAAAATATTAATGATTGGTTAACTTTATTCCGGACATTAGATTTTTTATACATAAAAAGTACAAAAAAAGCCTTTTTCGTTTACTTACGGAAAAAGGCGCTTTTAGTATGTGTTATGATGATGATTCGACAGCTACTTTCTGGCACTGTTTACAAATGCCATGAAATGTCAAGCGGTGGTCCTTTACTTGAAAACCCCAGTCATTCTCTACTATCTTTTCGACATCTCCCAACAGATCATCAACAATTTCTTCTACTGATCCACATTCAATACAGACCAAATGATGATGGAAATGTTCCGCCCCTTCTTTCCGAAGATCGTACCTGGAAACACCATCGCCAAAATTAATTTTATCGACTATTTTTAATTCCGACAATAACTCTAAGGTACGGTAAACAGTCGCGAGACCAATTTCTGGTGCCTTATCTTTGACTAATAAGTATATTTCCTCCGCGCTTAGATGATCCTCTTCCCGTTCCAATAGTACTCTCACTGTTGCCTCACGTTGTGGAGTCAGCTTATAGCTTTGTGCATGGAGTAGCTTTTTAATTCGATCAATCCGGTGTTCCATGGCAAGTCTCCTCCTCACTATTCCCACTTATTATTATATGCACAGTTGAAACGAGTGTCAAAGTATAATAATTATAAATAACTGGTTCCACTTATTATTATATAATAGTTATTATTGTTTATAAAATGTTCTGATTAAGGATTCCATTGCTTCATTCGAAACATATGATTCCATTAATGCGGCGAGCAGTGCACCAGTTAATAATAATGTAAAAACAATAGCATAACGACTTAATGGCTGTAATATTGGCTGTGACAAGCGTCTTGAAAATAACTTATTCAGTAACGTTAAAGAAAAGATCATGGATAAACTGCCAGCTATCAGGTAGATAGGGATAACTACCAGATTTTGCGGAGCAATCGATAATGATGCAAGGGACAATCCCTTTATTAAACCAAGTTGATTGACAATAAAACCTACCGAAAACCCAACAACAAGCCCTTTTAAAAATAACAATACCCATACGATTGGCAACCCTATAACCGACAAGCCAAGAATAAATAACAAAAGTAAATATTTTGCATGATAAAAAAAGCTGTCTTTCAGTATCTCTCCGTTATCAATTTCCTGACTGCCGGCAATCTTTTCAAAAAAACGTTCCAAGTAAAAGAATAAATCCTGCTTTTGTACAAAGTCCATGCTGTTTACAATAACTGCCCCAAAAATAACTCCTGTTAAAAACAGAACTAGCATAAATAAGTAGATGGTTGCGTACTTTTTTAAATGATCGACAATTAGCATTTTATTTTGAAACATCGGAGCCCCCCATTCACACAAACTATCTTATATTTAAAAACTATGAGGAATTCCGAATAAAAATACCATAATCTACTTAATTATTATAGTAATATTTTATAATCATGAATGGCTAATACTTCCATACTTCCCTCCACCACCAGCCTTAATCATTAATTCTCCGTTTCGCATTTGAATGATAGCTTCTGCCAACTTTTCTGGCACCACCTCTGTTAATCTAGTTAGAGGTACATGATGAATAATATTCATTTCCGTTCCAAACTTTTCAAGCAGTTTCTTGTATGTTTTCGGGCCAAGTGATGGTAAATATTCAAGTGGAACCTGATACTTGTATGGGGGGCGATTCATACCACTCCCGGTTGTGCTTGCGAGCTCTTTGATCCGGTCGGAAACACCTTTAACAATTTTAGTTGATCCACACGCCGGACAGACCTGGTCTTTGATTGTTAACGGCTCTAAACAGTTTCTGCAAACTGTTGTATGGTATTTACCAAGCTTTGGATTCATACCAAAATTGCTGGTGATCCGTCTGCCCCTTATTTGATGTAATGCCCAGTTAAGTTCCTTAAATGATGGTTCTTCCATCAGTATTTCCTGATATTCACGCGCAATTTTTCCCAGCGAATGGGCATCCGAGTTGGAAACAAAAGTGTAGGAATGAAGTTCCGCTATTTGATCGGCCATTTCTGTATCTGAACTGAGACCTAATTCGATTGCATCAATTAAATCTGGATCAAATACCTCATTCAGTGACTGTTTTACACCTTTTCCATACGTGCTTTTAAACGGGGTAAAGACATGGGCTGGAATAAACAAACCATTAAGTTCCTTCACTTTGTATTGTAATGCCTTTGCGGTTCCATAATAACGCTGGGAGCTCAGGTTAATATTTGTCATCTTAGTTGCCAACCATTCCGTAAACTCTTCCATTTTTGCTAGTGACGGCAAATAGCATAAAACGTGTAAAGGCCCCTTACAGTTCTCATCGTAAACTTCTATCTCCGAGCCAAGAATTAATGTCACATCTTCAAAACGGATGCCGCCATCCTTCAGCTGCTTAGCTTGTTGATTTGCCAATAATTGTTTTAATTCCTGCTGGACATGTGGTGCGTGGCTATCAATTATACCTACCAAGTGGATCCCCTTATTTCTGCTTGATTCTAGTAAAATATTGGTAAGTGTTAGGCTTTTTGCCCCTGTTATTTTTACTGGTTTATTATACATATCCCGGCCGATGTGAATATGCAGATCAGCAAAGAACGACTGTAGCATGTGTTACATCATCTCCAATGTTTTTAGATACAGTATTGCATAATTTGTTTTTGCATCATGTATACGATTTTCTTTCATGTACTTTTCGGCTTCATCAAGTGTTAATTCAAGTATTTCGATAAATTCATCATCATCTAAAGCTGCCTTTTTTTCCATAGGTTTTAGTTTATCACTCATATATATGTGCATGATTTCATCGGCAAATCCAGGTGAGGTATAAAATGAAGTGACAAATTTTAATTCATTTGTTGTATACCCTGTTTCTTCTTCTAGTTCCCTGATTGCTGTCACTTCAGGGATTTCGCCAGGTTCCAATTTACCGGCAGGAATTTCAACAATGGATTTTTCCAATGGCTTTCTATATTGTTCAACAAAAACGATTTTATTATCCTGGGTTATCGGAATAACCGCAACCGCCCCCTGATGTTTGATAATTTCACGCTTGGACGTCTTTCCATTTGGCAATGTTACTTCATCAACCTGCAAATGGATGACTTTCCCATTATATATTTGTTCCGTTTGGATTGTTTTCTCTTCAAACTTCTTCAAGTTCTTTACCTCCTTAGGCCATACTCACTCCCCATTCTAACATAGTTTAATTATATGGATTGCGCCTGAAATAATTGTAATTCTGCCTGCTAGTTTTTACACTATTACTATAGAGGCAAGAATGGAGGTTAAATAAATGAACACAAACCGTTTAGGAAAGTCAGATTTATACGTATCAGAATTAACGCTTGGTTGTATGTCGCTTGGGACGGACTCTGCCAAGGCAAAAGAAATTATTGACGCGGCATTAGATGCAGGGGTTAATCACCTTGATACAGCGGATTTATATGATTTTGGAAAAAATGAGGAAATTGTTGGTGAAGCTATTAAAAATAGGCGTAAGGATATTGTTCTAACCTCAAAAGTGGGCAATCATTTTGACCGCGCCAAAAAAGACTGGTACTGGGATCCATCAAAGTCACATATTAAAAATGGATTAAAAGATAGTTTACGCAGGCTGCAAACTGATTATCTTGATTTTTACATGCTTCATGGCGGGACAATTGACGATCCGATTGATGAAACAATCTCGGCTTTTGATGAGTTGAAACAGGAGGGTGTTATTCGGGCGTATGGCATTTCTTCAATCAGACCAAATGTAAT
Organism: Virgibacillus phasianinus; assembly: GCF_002216775.1. Lineage (GTDB taxonomy): Bacteria > Bacillota > Bacilli > Bacillales > Amphibacillaceae > Virgibacillus_F > Virgibacillus_F phasianinus. The sequence goes on along the minus strand of NZ_CP022315.1, from coordinate 3,016,811 downwards.
ACGTGAATATGTGAAACGCTCATCAATCGATGGTGTCATGATGCAATACAATCTGCTTGACCGTCGTCCTGAAGAAGAGGTACTGGATTTATTGGAACGACATCAGATAAGTGTCTTAGCCCGCGGTCCCCTTGCTAAAGGCATGCTTACTGAAAACGGAAATCAGCAGATAGAAAAGAAAGCCCAGAATGGATTTCTCGATTATTCCCATCAAGAATTAGTAACTATTTATCAGGAATTATCTGCTACTGTGAACGATTCGCTAATCAGCAATGCTGCCTTTCAATATATTTTGCATCATCCTGCTGTTAAGAGTGCCGTGTTCGGGGCTAGCTCTGTTGAGCAAGTTAAACACAACGCAGCCTCTAATAATGCGAAAACGATGCCAGATGAATTGTACCCGGCTCTTCAGGCAATTACAAAACCAATTAAATACGATAAACACCGTTAGAAAGAGGCTGAGACAAAAGTGATTCAGTCATAGAGAAATCCGAACTATGATTCCAAATTCTTTAATTAGAATTTGGATTAGTTCGGATATTTTATTGGCTGTTTTTGTAACTGTACTGCGAATTGTCCATAAACTGCAACGTAACTAAAAATCATGTTTGGCATCCCGGCGGTCGCTGCGGAAAAACACTGCGCTTTCCGTGGACAGCTGATGAGCCTCCTCGAGCTTACGCTCGAAGGCACTGAAAAAGTGGTGGATTTGAAAAACTTAGCTATTCACCTTAACTTAGCATCTTGAATATGCGGAGACTCCTGCGGGAAGTGAGAGATCGACGAGACCCCGCAGGACGGCAGTTAATGAAGCCCGACTAAAACCGCCCTTTGCGGGCAACGTCGGCTACCCCTTGCCGGGGCAAGGAGTCTCGTCACTCGCCCGCGAAAAGCGCAGTACATTCAAAGATGCGATGATAGATCCACATGCTTGTGCACTATCTATACCTTTTTCAGTGGCCTCAGCGTAAGCTCGAGGAGGCCTAAGCCGTGCCCTAAGGTGTGCAACGGTCCACAGCGGAAAACAACCAAGCGCTTATGTCGCTATTTATATCAACTGCGAATTAGACCCGACTATTGAAAAATTAACGTTTTAAACGTCTATCCTTTGATTGTTCGTCTTTGACTCAAATATTTTAGTTTTGTCCCAGCCTCTTTACCTTTATGAATTAATTTCCATTGATAATTTATTCTTCCCTTCATATAATAAGAACAAACGTTCCTGTTACAAGGAGGGGATTCATGTGGATTACTTGAAATACCCGCGCAATGATGTACTTTGTATCGATATGCGGTCGTTTTATGCAAGTGTGGAGGCTGTTAAATTGGGCCTCGATCCGATGGTTGTTCAACTGGCTGTTGTTGGTGATGTAAACCGCACAGGCAGCATTGTACTTGCTGCTTCTCCTGCATTAAAGAAAAAGCATGGCATCAGTAATGTAAGTCGTTTTTTTGAACTGCCGAATGACCCGGATATTCAAATAGTAAATGCGCACATGGCAGATTATCTAGCTGTTTCAATGGAAATCACAAAGTTAATTAACCAATACGTACCAAAGGAAGCTATTCATCAATATTCTGTTGATGAGGTTTGGGTAACCGTAAATGGAATCCAAAGGCTGTTTGGAAACCGGTGGCAAGTAGCCAGGTTAATCAAACATGACATCTTGGAAAACATGGGAATTACCTGCTCAATTGGGATAGGAGATAATAAATTTCTTGCCAAGGTTGGCATGGATTTACACGCAAAAAAGACTGGCATAGCTGAATGCAGATATGAGGACGTGGAAAAAAAGCTATGGCCATTTCCGGTACAGGATATTTGGGGAATTGGCCGCCGAATGCAAAATAATTTAAACAGAATGGGGATCGTTACCCTAGGCCAATTAGCAAACTTCCCCTTAGAACAATTAAAAAAGCGTTTTGGAATTATGGGGGAACAGTTGTACTGGCATGCCTGGGGTATTGATCTTAGTCCCGTTTTAGGTAATTTTATAAAATCTGAACAAAAAGGGTTTGGTCATGGAATTTCCCTGTTACGTGATTACTCAAAGGAAGAAGTTGCCACCTGCATTCTTGATCTCTGTGAAGAGGTTTGCCGCAGGGCGAGAACAGTTGATAAGGCTGGAAGAACCATTCATCTTGGTATATCGTATTCAAAAGTAACAGGTGGAGGGTTTAGCCGGTCAAGATCAATAACGCTCCCGACAAATATTACGATGGAAATCTATCATATTTGTATGCAATTATTTATCGGATTTTATGACGGAGTCAGTGACATCAGGCACGTATATGTGACTCTTGATAACCTTTATGATAACGCGGAAACGCAACTGGACTTATTTGAAAATAAACCTAAGAAAAAAGATATCGGCTATGTAATGGACTCCATTCGTGATAGATATGGATCAACCGCAATACTCCGTGCTACCAGTTATACCAATGCTGGAATTACCATCGGAAGAAGTAAGAAAATCGGGGGTCACCAAGCATAGTAAAATGTAAAAATTTAAATAGCAACTTCTTTCAGAAATATGGTAATATTGTTTTATTGACAGAAGAAAAACTAGAGCACGGGGGTTAATATGAAAAAAAATCTGGTAAAACAATTGTATTGGGTAATACCTGTAGTCATTATGATGTTTGGATTGGTTTTATTATTTTATCAAAATTATGCTAAAGTTACCGAACCGCCTGCACCAAATTGGAGCAGAGGTCTAACGATTGGGCAAACAAATGTGGACCGATTACCTCCTATCAAGAATACAAAAAATGGAGGATTCATCGTCACAAGTTTTGAAAACCAAAAGTTGACTGCAACAACGGTCAATAGCGACTTCACTGTACAAGACAAAAAAGTCTATAATATTCCAGTTGACAAATGGACAGAGGTTTATCAACAGGACAACCATATTATCTATTCCGATTATACAAATATATATGATAAAGATAGCAATAGACTTGTGCCTGATATCGAGCAGTTTTATCCATTAAATAACACTATTTTCTATGTAAAAGAAAATGCATTATATCAATTATCACCGGAGAATAAGAAATCGACCAAGATTATGGACATTGACTTAAATAAACAGGATATCGCTTTACAGGAAAGCGAAAGCGGAATAAATATATTAACATCTTCATTGGATACTAGAGATGTTACCATTACGCTCCACCAATTACATAATCAAAAAATTAATCAGCTATATCAGACAAAAATGCCGATAACTCCAGGAAAAGTGGTAAATGATATTTCATTTGTACTTGACAAACAAAAATTAGGGATATTGCTGCAGGAGGAACTGGAGGCCCCGCAAGGACAACAGCAATATTTTAATTATTTTATGGAAACTACACTAACAGCCAAGAGTCAACAACCATTACGTGAATTAACGTTTCAGGATCCTGCTGGGAATGGTCAATTAAATGAAATTTCACATGTCGTTCTTAAGTACAATAATGGTAAGCTGAATTTATTATTTCAAGCAAGCGGCCAAACAAATACACAGTACAAGAACGGTTCTACCACTTTCAATATATATATGACGGAAATAAGTGAAAGTGGCACAAATACTGTACGAAGAAGTAATACACCGGCAATATCAATCAAACCACAATGGGTTAATAATGAAACAATCGCTTGGCTTGATTTAAACTCAGATGGTAATGAGATAAACATTTCCTCAAGTGACATAGCTGCCATCAGTCAGGCCACTGGATTCAACCAAGGTGACTGGATCCGGTCACTTGGGAAAACGCTTGGTATGTTGTCATCGTCTATTTTCGCCATTGCGATTTCCGCTATATGGTTTATCTGGCCGGTTGCCTTCATTGCTTTAATGTATTTCTTTAGGAGCAGAACCATTGATCGCGATCCTGTTTGGATTTTTTATACAGGAATCGGGATATATGCTATTGCAGCATTAGCTTTTAAAAATAGTTTTTTTGTCCAAAGTATTTATACAAATGCACCGGATTACCTGACCTTCACCGGGAGCTCGTATTTCTTTATGATTTTATTTGCTGTCATAACATACGGTATTGCGCTGTTAACAAAACGGGAAAATGAATGGGACAGTCCAGTGAGAGTTATCTACTTTGTAGGCGTGCATATTCTGCTGCTTACAACATTCTTTGGACCTTATGTTCTATAAAAAAGCGGAGACGCTGAGGCTAAACATATATTCGCTATAAAAAACAGTCCACATCCGGACTGTTTTTTCTATTTCTTATTAAATTGACTTTTCAAAATAAATTCCATTGCGCCAGGGAAAAGATAATATAATTTACTGCCAAATTCCATCCACCCCGGCATGTTGATTTCGCGTTTTCTTTTAAACAAATAGTTTACAACCCTTTTGGCAACGCGATCCGGATCAAGCATATAGGCTGCTACTTGGGTTTGGTAATTTCCGGAAGGATCAGCATCAACGAAAAAGTTCGTTCGAACCGGTCCCAGATTAACCGCTGTTACACAAATATTTCTATCGGCAACCTCCATTCTTAATGCATTGGTAAAGCCAAGAACTGCATGCTTTGTAGAGGCATAGACAGATGATTTAGGTGTTGCCATTTTTCCTGCTTGCGATGCAATATTTATAATATGACCGCCACCATTAGCAAGCATGTGACTTACGAGTTGCTGGGTAGTTTGCAACAGCGCAAAAACATTTAGTTCAAACATCTTTTTCGCCTCTTCAAAGTGCATTGATTCAACAAATTCGAACAACCCGGAGCCTGCATTATTAATTAACCCGTGTACACGTGGATGCTCCATAAGAATTTGCTTAACAGTTGTTTCCCGAATTTCCTCATCAAGTAAATCTAACTGATAATAATACGCCTGAATGCCAAATGATTCCTTGATTCGCTGTTGGATATCCTGCAGTTTATCTATTGATCTGGCAAGCATAATCGGAATTCCGCCGTTTTTAGCAATATGCCAAACAAGCCTTTCCCCAATACCGCTTGAAGCACCCGTAACAATAATCTTTTTAGAAGTTACCCTGTTATTCATTGAATCACCTAATCACATGATAATAGTAAATGCCCTTATGGGTTGCTTTTCTTATCTTTCCACATTCTTCAAGATAATCTAGCTGTCCTGTTGTCTCTGACATAGTGAGATCCAACTGTTTAGCAATTTGTTTAGGGAACAGTCGTTGACATAATTGAAACGGCGTCTGCTCCCCATCTTCCTCCAGCATTTGCAAAACCTTAGCCGCCCGTTGTTCTTGTCTCTTTATTTGCGAAGGAACCAATTCATCGATGTTCAAAACATTTATCCCGTGCCCTGGATATACTGTGGAAATACCAAGGGATAAACATTTCAACAAATTGGCACGATACTGAACAAGTGGTTTTGCACGTTCTTTTTCTCCATCATAAGGGGGCTCGATAATAGGGTTTGGTGAGATATGTTCCAGAATATGATCGCCCCCAATAAAAGCACCATCCTGCTCCCGAAAAAATGACAGATGGCTTTGCGCATGCCCCTTTGTTTCAATTACCCGCCAATCCCCATGCCCTGGCAAATGATTATCTTCTTCCAGAAATGCAGTTAATTTTCCTTCACCAGCGTAATGTATAGGCTCCTCCAGCTTTTTTAGAAAGCCTTTAAAGGATTGTGGAACACCAGATGCAATAAAGAAATCGCGATAAAATTGTGCAAACCGCTCAAAAAACTCGGGATTTCGTGTCAGCCATAAGTCATTATTTTTATGACCTGCTAACGTATTCGCCTTTGGGAATCGTTCCACAAGTCCAGTGTGATCCGGATGATGATGTGTTAAGATAATTTGTTCAATATCATTCGGATGGTATCCTAGATCTTTTAATTGTGCCGTTAAAGCATCATATGCTTCCGCTGTTTTCACACCTGCATCAATTAATGACAGCATATCCCCTTTAAGTAAATAAACGTGTGTATCGCCAACCGCAAATGGCGTCGGTATAGTCAGCTTTGAAATTGTGTCATGTACTACCTGCATATTAAATCCCCCACAATGAATGATCATTCATTTTTCTTTCTATTGTATCGCTAATTATGCTGGATGTCACCCATCTTTACCTGTTTGGAATTAATAGGCGATGGATTGCCTCTGTTAAAATATGTGGTAAATAATCAAAGCTATATACTAATTCCAATCGTTCTGTCCATTGATGTGGGGCTTTACCTAATGGTCCTATATTTAAAATGGGCATCGTTAATTTCTCCATCACATCCTCTGGAAATACGAACCCATTATTCTGCAATGGCATGTTTACAGTTAACTGGTTTAATTTACTTTTGGATGATACTGGTCCAAGAAAGCTCAAATCAGATAATCCTGTGAAAAATTCAGCAACCGTCAAGTTCATCTCATAGGTTGAAGAGGTATAGGACTTGACATGGTCCATTACATCTTTGATATATGGATCATCATAGGAAGAGACGGCCGGGTAAAACGGCGGGCTATAAAATAGGACGATCATCGGCGTTAGATCTTTACACATAGAAGCCAAATCCTGTACCAATAACGTGGAAAAGTCACGATCCCCCTTATCCCGCTGGCTTACTAATAAATTCTGACGTCTGACTACTTCATGTTCACCATGGCGTTTTACAGCTTCCGCATACAAATCTTCATACATCATTACGGAAACACGAATATTCGGCATAGAAAAGTCTGTAGCGATATTCGCATAGTTATCAGCCTTTTGTTTTACATAGTTTTCAATTTCTGTTGCTGCCCTTTTGGTACTGGACAGTAATTTTTTGTTTATCTCTGCAAAGGTTTGCTTTAAATATAATACATTGTACATTGCGATTGCGGCATTAGGTGTTTGGACTGAATATTCCTCTTTTAAATCGCGCTGCATTAAGCTGACTGGCGGCGGGGTTACTTCATCGTCAATTTTTTCGATAAATTCCTCGTTCAGTTCTAACTGCTGCGACAAAAAGCTGACCATCAGGTTTGGATTAATACCAGCAAACGGCTCACCTACGTGGGACTCCTTGCCATAACAATAGAAACCCGGAAGCACTTTTCCAATCGACCCAGCGTATACATAATAGGCCTTATCCCCGGGGTATTTACTAAACATAGGCTCACCATTTAAACACGCCTGATAAATAAGATTCTCATCCTCCTTAAGCTGATTTAACACTGGAAGAGCTGTTAACATCCCTTGTGAGTTCACTTCTTCATCGGGTACTGTAACGAGTAGAATATTCCCATCAAACTCACCGTCAATCGCCTGCTCGATCAATGACATATGCAACGACAGTCCCGCTTTCATGTCCATTGATCCGCGTCCAAACAACCATTCACCGGTTTCAATATCGTTGCGAACCTCGTCAGGCAGATTATCCTTAATCCGCACCATTTCCTTTGTCAATTCTCTCGGGTGAAAGGCCAGATTTTGCAAGGAACCAAAATCATCAACTCCAACTACATCAAAGTGACTTAGCAAAATAACCGTTTCTTGTTTACTGCCTTTTTTAACTAACGCAGTCAACAGCCGTCTGCCATCGTCCAATGGATGCAATTTCAAATGGTCCGCGTTAGTTTGAAAGTACTTCTTTTCCGCCAGTAAATGGTATATGTATTCAGGAAGTGCAATTTCAGCTGTACTGCCTGTGATGCTTTGATGATTTACAAGTGAACAGAGAAGATCCGTTAATTCTTCTTTCGTTTGCCAGTTTTTCATCATGAGGCCCCCTATATAAATTGACTTTTCAGTAAAAATAAAACAAAATCATACATGAGGTGAAGCGATTGTCTACTCAAATAATAGCACATCGAGGTGCAAGTAAACTAGCACCTGAAAATACATTACCAGCTTTTCAATTGGCATATGAGCTAGGTGCAGAAGGTATTGAAACGGATGTACAATTAACGAAAGATCAAATACCAGTACTTATGCATGATGAAGGCCTAAAACGGACGACCAATGGTTATGGTTATCTAAAAGACTATACGTACAAAGAATTAAAACAGCTAGATGCCGGTTCATGGTTTTCTTCATCGTTCACAGGTACAAAGCTTCTTTCATTGGAAGAACTCCTTAGCTGGATAAAGGATAAGCCTTTATACTTAAATATTGAACTGAAAAATAATAAGATAGACTATACCAACCTAGAGAAAATTGTCTATACAATGCTAAACGATTATCAATTATTAAATCGTACCACATTGTCAACGTTTAATCCAAAGAGTATTAAACGCATGAAAAAGTTGGATAAACAAATTGAATCAGCCCTCCTCACATCAAGGAGGAGAAAGGATTTAGTTACCTATGCAAAGTCACTTGGGGCGAGTGCTATCCACGTGAAATACCGTTTACTAAGTCGTAAACTGGTCGATAACTGCCAGCGGGAAGGGATCGCTATTCGCATCTATACCGTAAATAAAGCCTTACGGATAAAGCGCTGTTTCAATTTAAATTGTGACGGAATATTCACAGATGTTCCAGGAGATGCCCATCACATTAAATTAGGAGGATCTAAATGAATAAGTTGTTTACACCAATCGAATTTGGAAATGTCACATTAAAAAATAGAATTACAATGTCACCAATGTGCATGTATTCATGTTTTGACCAAGATGGAAAAATTACACCATTTCATATGACACACTATGTTTCACGTGCTATAGGGCAAGTTGGGCTGGTTTTTACAGAAGCAACAGCTGTCCAGCCTGAAGGCCGTATTTCTGCGGAAGACTTAGGCATTTGGGAAGACGGACATGTGGAAGGATTGACAGAACTAAATAAGCAAATCCATGCATATGGCGCTAAATCAGGTATACAGCTAGCTCATGCAGGAAGGAAAGCAGAATTAGAATCAACTATTTATGCTCCTTCTGCTATTGCCTTTAATGAAAAATATAAGGAACCAAAAGAAATGTCAACGGATGATATTAATAGAACCATTCAGGCATTTAAAGATGGCGCCAAACGTGCAAAGGAAGCCGGGTTTGATATTATTGAACTGCATGGTGCTCATGGATATTTGATTAATGAATTTTTAACTCCTTTAATCAACAAAAGGACAGACTCATATGGAGGTTCCCGGGAAAACCGTTATCGTTTTCTTTCCGAAATAATTGATGCTGTAAAATCTGAATGGAATGGTCCTATTTTTGTTCGTATTTCAACAGATGAATACAATGAAAATGGCAACTCGCTTCAGGACTTTTTCTATTATGCACAAGCAATGAAAAAACAAGGAGTAGCTCTAATCGATTGCAGTTCCGGCGGTGTTGTCCCAGCAAAATTAGCAGCATTCCCCGGCTATCAGGTTCCAAGATGTGAAGCAATTAAGAAGGAAACAGCTATTTCAACGGGAGCTGTTGGACTTATCACAACCGGTATCCAGGCTGAGGAAATCCTGCAAAATGGCCGTGCAGATCTTATCATTGTTGCCCGGGCATTGCTAAGAAATCCGTATTGGGCTAAAGAAGTCGCGGATGAATTAGGAGAAACCATTGACGCACCAACACAGTATAAGCGTGGTTGGCGATAGGAGGAGAATCGCATGGAATTAATTTTCCTTGGGACAGGATCCGGGGTGCCTTCAAAGGAAAGAAATGTATCTTCCCTTGCCCTAACATTGTTACAGGAACAAAATAGTATATGGTTGTTTGATTGCGGAGAATCGACGCAACATCAAATATTACGGACATCCATTAAACCAAGAAAAATTAACAAAGTTTTTATTACCCACCTGCATGGGGATCATTTATTTGGACTTCCGGGTTTGTTAAGCAGCAGGTCATTCCAAGGGGGTAATGACCTGTTAACCATTTATGGACCAACAGGAATTAAAGAATACGTAGAAACCAGTCTGCAAATCAGCGGTACGCATCTAACGTATCCATTGCAATTTATCGAACTTTCTGAGGGAAAATTGTTTGAAGATGACACATTTAAGGTATATTGTAAAAAGCTCCACCATGGAATATCCAGTTATGGATTTCGCATAGAAGAGAAGGATAAACCCGGAGAATTACTTGTTTCAAAACTAAAAGAAAAAGGTATTTCTCCTGGGCCACTTTATCAGCAAATTAAGGAACAAGAGACAACCATTCTACCAAATGGTCAATCTATTGCCAGATCCGACTTTTTGGGTCCAGACAAAAAAGGCCGCACCATCTCCATTTTAGGGGATACACGTCGAACAGGAACCAATACAGAATTTGTTCTTGATTCCGATGTGTTAGTTCATGAAGCAACATTTAACCGGGAAAATGAGGATCTTGCTGATCAATATTTCCATTCAACAACGGTACAAGCAGCAACCCTGGCAAAGGACAGTTCGGTCCGTCAACTTGTGCTGACTCATATTTCCTCACGTTATCAAAAACAAGACAGTCAGGACCTGGTTCGGGAAGCTCAATCTATTTTTTCGAACACGAAACTTGCACATGATTTTTTTGTAATGGACATCCCTACTAAAAAATAATGGCGAAGGAGTTTTTACGATGAATCCATTCCATACTTTGGTCAATAACCAGCGCACATTTTTTAAATCCGAGCAGACACTCCCCTATGCTTTTCGCAAGGAACAACTGAAAAAACTGCGAGACATGCTGAAAACTTATGAAAAGGACATCTACCAAGCCTTAAATGATGATCTGAATAAATCTAAAAATGAGACTTTAACAACTGAATTAGGCTTTCTTTACAGTGAAATTGACGTCACAATAAAACACCTTAAAGAGTGGATGAAAGCCGAAAAGGTTGACACACCGATTACCCATAAGGGTTCCAAGAGCTTCGTACTTGCGGAACCATATGGTGTAACGATTACAATAGCGCCTTGGAACTATCCTTTGCAATTGGCTATCGCCCCTGTAATCGGTGCGTTGGCTGCCGGAAACACAGTAATTATCAAGCCCTCTGAATTTACGATGGCAACTTCCTCGCTGCTAGCCCATATGATCGGTTCAACATTTGATGCCAATTATGTTGCCGTGGTCGAAGGGGCTGAGGAAACCAGTCAGCAATTACTTGAATTAAAATTTGACTATATCTTTTTTACAGGCAGTACAAATGTCGGAAAAATTATCATGAAACAAGCCAGTGAACATTTAACACCTGTTACATTGGAGCTTGGCGGAAAGAGCCCGGCAATTGTTGATAAAGATGCCAACATTGATTTAGCCGCTAAACGTATTGTTTGGGGCAAGTTTACCAATGCCGGTCAAACGTGCGTGGCACCTGATTTCTTATTTGTCCATGAAAAAGTAAAACAAAAAGTAATAAAAGCGATGAAAAAACATATTAAATCCTTTTATGGAAAAGATCCGGTTCAAAATAAAAACTATGGTCGAATTGTAAACACAGACCATTTTGACCGCTTAAAATACCTTTTAGCGGAAAGTAATATTGTTTATGGTGGAGGAATGAATCGGGAATTATGTTCCATTGAACCAACAATCATAGATGATGCCACCTTTGAAGATCCCATTATGGAAGAAGAGATCTTTGGCCCATTATTACCTGTTCTGACGTTTCAGAATTTAGAGGAAGCAATTGCAGTTTTAAAAGGTAAAGAAAAACCATTATCATTATACTTTTTTGGCGAAAATGCTGAGTCTCAGCAAAAGGTGCTGGGTCGTTTATCGTTTGGGGGCGGATGTATTAACGATACCCTATACCATCTGGCAAATCCAAACCTTCCATTCGGTGGTGTTGGCACCAGCGGGATGGGTTCCTATCACGGAAAAGATAGCTTTGACACCTTTTCCCACAAGAAAAGCATTCTAAAACAAACAACAAAATTTGATATTCCATTACGCTACCCTGGAGGAAAAATAGCCCATAATATAACAAAGCGGATTATGAAGTGATTTTTAAAAGGAGCCCACATAGAATGTGAGCTCCTTTTATACTTATTTTTCAATATCAATCCATTTATAGTTGTCCGCGCCAACCTTATAGGTTACAAAGTTTTTCAAGTAATTCTTTTGCAGGAATGCTGACCCGTCCTGATAAAGTGGGATCAATACAGCACTGTCCTCAATCAACATTCTTTCAGCTTTCAGCATAGCATTCCAGCGCTTCAACGCGTCGTTTGCCATACTTCCTTTTGCACCTAATACAAGGCGGTCATATTCTTTATTTGAATAACCGGTATGATTTCCTGGGCTATCAGTAATAAATAGATTCAGGTAGGTAAGCGGATCATGATAGTCGCCATTCCAGCCGGTCATAATCATTTCGTAATTTTGTCCAACATTGGCTGCAATACTAGCTTTTGGCGTCAGATTCCTTATAGTAATCGTTAACCCCGGAAGATTTTCTTCCAGTTGATATTTAATATTTTCAGCCAATTGCTTAGATGTACCAGAATCAGAACTGATCAATGAAATTCCGAGCTTTTCCTTGCCAAGCTCGTTTAACCCCTTTTCCCAGTGTTTCTTAGCTTCCCTAGGATCAAAATGAGTTAAATCACCGTTTTCAGCTCGAAAATCTTCACCTGTTTTTGGGTTTTCTGCTAATCCTTTTGGCACATTGCCATTAGCAACAACCGAGCCGTTGTTCAAAATGGAATTGACCAATTTATCTTTGTCTAATGCCAAATTCATGGCCTTACGGATGTTTAGATTTGCCAGATTTGTTTTATTGCCGTCTTTTCCTTGATTCATTTTTATATAAGAAGTTGCTCCGGTCAAAAATGTATGATAATCTTGGTTACTTCTATATTTATCTACATACTCACCCGTTAGATTAACCCGATCCAGTTTGCCTTCTTCATATAGACTAACTGCAGTTCCAGTATCCTTAACAACATTGACTCGTATTTCGTCTACATTAACAGCTTCCTTGTCCCAGTACTTTTCATTCTTTTTATACGTCCATGATTGATCCGTTCCATTCCAATCCGCTAACACAAATGGTCCATTGAATAAAGTATGTTTACTGTCTGATGCATATTTACCATCCTGTTTCTCAATAAATTCCTGTGGTTGCGGAAAGAAGATTGCGGTTGTTAACAGTTCTTTGAAAAAAGGAATAGCATTCTCCAGCGATACTTTTAACGTACGATCATCAAGGGCTTCGACACCTAAAGAATCAGCCGGCTTTTTACCCTTTAGGATTTCTGATGCATTGTCAACAATTTCCTCAAATTGCGGTCCGTACGCGGCACCTGTTTCCGGATTAACTGCTTTTTTCCAGGCGTATTCAAAGTCATGGGCTGTCACAGGAGTACCATTAGACCATTTCGCATCTTTACGTATTTTGAATGTATAGACCTTATTGTTTTCACTTACTTTCGGTTCTTCTGCTGCCAACGCTAATTCTGGTTCACCCTCTTTATTTAAACGGTATAACCCCTCAAATACCTGATTGATAATGGTAAAGCTAAAGTCATTATCTGCAATCGTTGGACTTAGACTTGGAATTACACCCGGAGCGCTGATATTCACCACCTTCTTATTCTCTTGTGAATCTGCATTATTGTTCTTTTGCTCATTATCCCCGCTACTGCAAGCCGCCAAAATGAGTAAAAGGACTAATAAAATTGGTATAAATTTATTTATGTAGTTCAACATGTATCCCTCCTATTTTACACATGCAACGTTTTACATTATATAGGGGAATGAAAGAGGAATACAAGTATAAGAAACTGCCATTTCATGATGAAGGGACAATTTTGTCCTCTTAACAACCATTTCACCTGTTTCGTATATGTGGCTGGCGACATTCTATTATTAGGTATCTTCCCTTATAGCGCGCCTCAGAATTTTACCTACGTTTGTTTTTGGAAGTTCCTTCCTAAATTCAATTACCCGTGGAACCTTATATGCGGCCATATTATTTCGGCAATAAGTGATTAACTCATCTTCACCACAGTACTGATTATCCTTTAAAACAACTACAGCCTTTACGGTTTCCCCCCGATAGGCATCAGGAATCCCAACAACCACGGCTTCCTGAATGGCGGGGTGTTCATAAATAATCTCTTCCACGTCTCGTGGATAGATATTGTACCCACTTGCGATAATCAAGTCTTTCTTGCGATCAATGATGAAAACATAACCATCTTCGTCCATATGTGCTATGTCACCTGTATAAAGCCACCCATCACGCAATGTGTGATCGGTTTCTTCTGGCATGTTCCAGTAGCCTTTCATTACTTGTGGTCCTTTAATAGCAATTTCTCCAACCTCACCAAAAGGAAGTTCTGTTTCCCCTTCCTCTAAATCGACAATTTTATAATCGGTTGACGGGACCCCAATGCCAATACTTCCAGGTTTTCTGGTAGAGAACACCGGGTTGCAGTGTGTAACTGGCGAACTTTCAGAGAGACCATATCCTTCTAAAATCATCGCACCTGTTTTTCTTTCAAACGAACGAAGCAATTCACCGGGCATCGGAGCACTTCCGCTATTGCAAAGTCTTATACTATCAATCCCATATTGTTCTGCCTTTGGATGATTCGTGAGCGCCACATACATTGTTGGAACACCTGGAAAGGAAGTAGGTTTCAAATCTTTTATTGTTTGCAGAACCTCTTCCAGATCAAATTTAGGCAGCATAATACTCATAGAACCCGTATAGATGGAAAGATTCATGCAGGACGTCATCCCAAACACGTGAAACAATGGAATTACCGTAAGATAGCGATCCTTTCCTAGTTGAATTTCATCTTTAAAATACTCGTATGTCTGCATCACATTAGCGAGCACATTTCGATGGGTTAGCATAGCTCCCTTTGACCTGCCAGTAGTCCCACCTGTATATTGCAGAACCGCAACATCTTCTGCAGGGTTTATTACTACTTCTTCTGGAGGTTTTTTAGCCTGTTTGATAAAATCGCCAAACCCTACCGCCATGCCATCTTTTGTATCGCGTCCAGCCAGATTGACTTTAATTACCTGTTTAATGGATGTCTGATCAAGAATGGCATTCAGGATAGGAAGTAACGGTTCATAGATCACGATTGTTTCCGCTCCAGAATCATTTAAGATGTATTCAAGCTCTTTGCCAACAAGCATTGGATTAACCTGTGTAACAATTCCCCCGGCCTGTAAAATGCCATAGTAACCAATCACAAACTGGGGACAATTTGGGAGCATAAGAGCAACACGATCGCCCTTATTCAAACCATTTTGCTGAAGGGATGAGGCAAAAGCTGCCGATTGATTTCCAAGCTCGTAATAGCTCGTCTCACTTCCGTAAAAATAAAGTGCTTTGTTTTCCCCATAATTAGCAATCGTCCTCTTCAACATACCTGGAATTGATTCATCCGGTATTTCCAAATCCCTCTGCACATGCATCGGGTAGTGCTTTAACCAAACCTTTTCCATTCATTTCCTCCCCTTTCTTTGTATGCGCTTACATTAATGGTTTTTACAGTATGATGAAATCCTCACTCCCTCTTTTGTTACCGGATAACAGTTTGCCATGCATACTGTTCCTTCCGATAAAGATTCCAAAAATAAGAATATCTGCTCGTAAGTCCTCATGAAATTCCCCGGATTTGCTGCTTTTTCTACCACCTTTTCCACATTTAACGAATCGGTTATATATTGAATGGAGATTTAACTATGACCCTTTTTCTTAAAAAGTAAAATGCTTTGTTTGTTGGTTTAACTTTCATTGGAATTCCCTTCTAAGTAAATCATATTCTTTCTATCACCCTATAATGCATGTGCCCCACCGTCAACAGTAAGAATATCTCCGCTGACATAGTCTGATGCTTTAGATGCAAGGAACAATGCTGCACCCTTTAAATCTGTGTTGCTACCCAAACGGTTTAATGGTGTTCCTTCCAGGATTTTATCTTTCCCGGTACCGATTAACCCTTTTGACATTTTCGTTGGAAAGAATCCAGGCGCCAGCGCATTTACGTTAATATTATATTGTCCCCACTTAACCGCAAGATCCTTTGTTAATGTCATTACCGCGCCCTTGCTTGTGTTATATCCAATCGTATCCATATACCTTGGATCTGTGCCACCAAAACCTGCAACGGAAGATATATTGATGATTTTTCCATGGTTTTGTTCAATCATAGCTTTGCCAACTTCCTGACTCATCAGGAATGTTCCCGTTACATTAACATTAATCACCTTCTCCCAGGCTTCATAAGGCATATCAACAACTGGCGCACCCCAAGTTGCCCCACTGTTGTTCACTAATATATCAATTGATCCAAAATGTGACTTTGTATCCGCCACAACTTTTTGGATGTCTTCCTTATTGGTTATATCACAACTAAATGCCAATGAATCAACACCAAATTCCTTCAGATTTTCGCTCATTTCTTTACAGGCATCCAGTTTACGCGAGCAAACTACTACATTTGCTCCAGCTTCAGCGAATCCCAGCGCAATTTGCGCGCCTAATCCTCGTGCACCACCAGTTACGATTGCTGTTTTGCCTGATAGTTTAAATAAGTCAAATACATGCATGCTGCAACTCTCCTTTTTATTTATAATTACTTAGCTGTCACAATGCATACCTGCTAAACGGATAGTATATTCAGAATTTCATAGTCAACCATAGACAACATAAATAGACATATGCAACTACATCTATCTCACTACCGCTTATAATCATCCAGGAAATCTTTCTGGAAACTAGTCCGTGGCTGATTTTTATCCTGTTCCTTATTTAACTTTTTAAAAGGATTTTTCCCATATTTTGTAGATAATTGGTCAATTACGGAATATAATTTTTCCTTTTCTGCTTCCTTCTCATACGTAAATAAATCCAATTGATGAGCAATATGCTGCTTTTCCTCAGCATCTTGAACAGTGATGCCCAGCAGCCGAATTGGCTCAAGGTTCCAATGTTTCTGTAATAAGTCGTTTGCGACATGCAGAATATCTTCTTTTGATTCAATGTAAATTTTCAGCTTTTTACTGCGGGTGATTGTTTTCAAGTCGTGATAACGAATCATTAATTGTACACCCCGACCCGCAGCATTTTTCCGTTTCAAACGCCTCTCTACATTATCCGCAAGCGCATGCATTAATTTACGAATTTCAGCCTCGCTCGTTGTGTCATTTGGTAGCGTTTGCGAACTTCCAATACTTTTAAATTCATGAACCGCATCAGGATCAACGGCTCTTGTATCAATGCCATTGGCACGATTTCTTAGTCTCTCACCATTTATTCCAAGCACCTGCTTTAACTGATAGACATCTGTAGTGGCAAGTTCACCAATAGTATTAATAGCGACACTATTTAACTTTGCCGCTGTTTTTCCACCAATTCCGTACATTTCTCCAACAGGAAGCGGCCATAGTTTCTCAGGTAAATCCCGTTTCCTGAGGACGGTAATTCCCATTGGTTTTTTCATATCCGAGGCCATTTTAGCTAAAAATTTATTCGGTGCTATACCAATACTGCAAGGTAGGTCGAGTTCGGTTTTAATTCTTTGTTGAAGGTTTTCAGCAATGTCAGGCGGGCTTCCAAGGTCTGCACAACCAGATATGTCCATATATCCTTCGTCAATAGATACAGGCTGTACCCTTGGTGTAATATCCGCTAACATTTTAAACATTTCTTTAGAAGCCATCCGGTACCGATCAAAGTTTGGCCGCATTACGATAAGATTTGGACAAAGTTTTCTGGCTTCCCATAAAGGCATTGTTGTTTTTACACCTTTTGCTCGGGCCTCATAACTGCTGGTAACAATGATTCCTTTTCGTTCCTCCGGATTTCCAGCAATCGCTAATGGTTTTCCTTTTAATTTCGGGTTATAAGCCATTTCAACAGAAGCGTAGAAACAATTCATGTCTATATGAAAAATAACCCGCCCCTTTTTTGGATACCATTTTGATGACATCAGTAACACCCTTTTCACGAACTCTTGTTTCTATCCTAATTATATCATATAGATGCAAAAAAAGTGTTCCAATAAGGGTCACACCTTTTGGAACACTTCTTTCCCTCTATTTAGCTGTTTCTTGAACAATTGCGGTAATATATTCTGTAATTTTAACCAAATCCTCTACAGCAATTCGTTCATTGGTTGTATGGATATTTTCATAGCCTACTGCCAGGTTTACGGTAGGAACACCATGGCCGGCGATAACATTTGCATCACTGCCGCCACCACTTGTTAAGAGCTTGCTCTCCCGGCCAATTGCTTTGGCTGCATTTCTGGCTACTTCTACCACTTGATCACCGGCTTCTTGTCTAAATCCAGGATACATAATCTGGATATCAACTTCTGCTGTGCCACCATACTCGATAGCAGTCGATTCGTACGCCTGTTTCATTTTTTCCACTTGTGCTTCCATTTTCTTTGGATCAAGGGAACGCGCTTCAGCTAGGATTTCCACGTAATCGCATACGATGTTTGTCTGCTTGCCACCCTCAAATCGCCCGATATTTGCAGTTGTTTCATCATCGATTCTTCCAAGTGGCATTTTGGAAATCGCCTTTGCTGCCAACGTAATAGCGGATACGCCCTGTTCAGGTGCAACACCGGCATGTGCGGTTTTTCCTTTCATAACGGTGAAAATTTTTGCTTGTGTAGGTGCTGCAACGATAATATCGCCAACCTCACCATTACTGTCAATAGCATAACCGTATTTTGCTTTCAATAATGATGCATCAAGTGCTTTAGCACCTACTAAACCCGATTCCTCTCCAGCAGTAATGATAAATTGAATTTCCCCATGATCCACATTATTATCTTTTAAGGTCCGGATCATTTCAAATATTGCCGCTAACCCTGCCTTATCATCTGCACCAAGGATGGTTGAACCATCCGAAACGATATATCCGTCAATTATTGATGGCTTAATTCCATTACCCGGAACAACGGTGTCCATATGTGACGTGAAATAAATAGGTTCTATGTTATCTTTTGTACCTTTTAACGTACAGATTAAGTTACCTGCACCATGACCAGTTTCTTCCTGACTATTATCTTCAATAACTTCTAAACCAAGATCGGTAAATTTTTTCTTTAATACCTTCGCGATCTCTGTTTCATGTTTGGTTTCGGAATCAATCTGTACTAATTCCAAAAATTCGTCAACTAATCGTTCATTATTTACAGTAATCATAGTTACCTCCTGGTTGTTTCAATTATCTGCGTCCGCTTCTGACCAGTAGCCTTCGCTTTTCTTGTCCAGCTGCGGCTCCTAGCGGCTAGCAATAGGTAGTCCTGATGAATGTGCGTAAAGTTCGACGCACTATCACAGTCCTATCTATTTGTACGCCGCTAACCAGTAGCCTTCGCTTTTCTTTCTACAATGGGATGTTTCCGTGTTTTTTTGCTGGGCGGTCTTCTTGTTTGTTTTGCAGCATGTCTAGCGCCTGAATCAATTTAATTCGCGTTTCCCGCGGATCAATTACATCATCAATCATACCGAGTCCCGCTGCCACATATGGGTTAGCAAATTTTTCACGATAAGTATCAATTTTGTTCTGCCTTGTTTCTTCTGGATTTTCGCTTTCCGCAATTTCTTTAGCGAAAATAATGTTGGCAGCACCTTCCGGACCCATTACTGCTATTTCCGCATTCGGCCAGGCGTAAACAAGGTCTGCGCCTATTGACTTACTGTTTAACGCTACATAAGCGCCTCCGAATGCCTTCCTGGTAATTACTGTAATTTTGGGAACAGTTGCTTCAGAATATGCATATAAAATCTTCGCACCATGGCGAATAATACCACCATGTTCCTGTTTAACGCCAGGGAAAAAACCAGTAACGTCTTCAAATGTAACTAACGGAATATTAAAGGAATCACAGAATCGGATAAACCTGGCTGCTTTATCACTGGAATCAATGTCCAGGCCACCAGCCAAATATTTGGGTTGATTACACACAAGACCAACCGTCTGTCCGTTTATCCGTGCGAAGCCAACAACAATATTTTTGGCAAAATCCTTATGAATTTCAAAAAAACTATTTGGGTCAACGACTTGCCCGATGACACGTTTTACATCGTATGGCCGGGTTGAATCGAATGGAACAATATCAGTAATGTCCTGACACATACGATCAAGATCATTGACCTTGTCAATCTCCGGTTTTTCTTTATTATTTGCCGGTAAATAATAAAGTAATTCACGTACTCTGTCTAGAGCCTCTTCCTCACTGCTTGCTTTAATATGCGCATTTCCGCTTTTCGAGTTATGTACATCAGCACCGCCTAACCCCTCAGCAGTTATTTTCTCGCCAGTGACCGTTTCAATAACTTTTGGCCCTGTTATAAACATTTGTGATGTTTTCTCGACCATAATGACAAAATCGGTAATCGCTGGCGAATAAACTGCTCCACCAGCACTTGGACCAAGGATGACGGATATCTGTGGAATCACACCTGAGTAAATAGAGTTCCGGTAAAATACTTGTCCATATCCATCTAATGATGACACACCTTCCTGTATTCTGGCACCACCAGAATCATTCAATCCGATGAACGGCACCCCGTTTTTTGCGGCTAAGTCCATTACAGCAGCAATCTTTTTGCCATGCATTTCCCCCAGTGCCCCACCATAAACGGTAAAATCCTGAGCAAATAAATAAACCGCTTTTCCATTTATTTTTCCATATCCTGTAACGACTCCCTCGCCTTTTGCATTTGAGGTGTCCATGCCAAAGTCCGTTTCACGGTGTTCCATAAAAGGGTTCAACTCTACAAATGTTCCTTCATCCAATAGGTAGTCAATGCGTTCTCTTGCAGTATTTTTACCCTTAACATGCTGTTTCTCGATTCGTTCATCTCCGCCACCAAGTTCTACTTGCCTTCTTTTATCATAAAGTTCGTTAATCTTATCAAAAATGTCCATTATTTCTCACTCTCCTCAGCCGGTTGACATAGTTCAACTAACACTCCATTAGCTGCTTTGGGATGAATGAAGGCTATTTCACTATTATGCGCACCTGCTTTCGCTTGTTCGTTAATCAGTCTTACCCCGTCTGCTTTATATTGTTCTAATCGTGCATTAATATTATCCACTTCTAATGCGATATGGTGAATTCCTTCCCCCTTATTATCAATAAACTTTTGAATTGAAGAAGTTGATGAAAGGGCTTCTAATAATTCAAATCGCGTTTCCCCGATTTTAAGAAAAGCTACCTTTACACCTTCCGATTCTACTGTTTCTACCCCTTCCAATTGTAAACCCAAAGTATTGGTGTAAAAAGGAATTGCCTGATCTATGGAATTTACAGCTATCCCTATGTGAGCAATCTTAGAAGGTCCTTGAATGTTTGCTGAATCAGGATTAATTAACTGTTTAATATAATTAGCTAACACATCGGTGGAAGAACCACTTGTAAATATTTGATTAATTCCTTTTTCAAGTAAGAATGGGATGTCCTCACTGGGAATTACTCCTCCGCCAACAACCGGAATATCATCTGCGTTACGCTTTTTCAGTTCATCAATTACTTTTGGAAATAATGAGCGGTGTGCTCCAGATAAAGAAGATAATCCAATAACATCGACATCCTCCTGCACTGCTGCTTGAGCAATTTGAACCGGGGTTTGACGAAGTCCTGTATAAATAACTTCCATCCCATGGTCCCGAAGTGCCTGTGCGATTACTAAAGCACCACGATCATGTCCGTCCAAACCTGGTTTCGCAATTAATACTCGAATTTTTTTCATCCGTCTCTCCCCTTCTTACATACCTGTATATTGACCGAATTCTGCGCGTAATACATTACAAATTTCACCCACGGAAGCATACGCTTTAACTGCTTCAAGTATATGGGGAATTAAATTTACATCCTGACTTTTTGCTTGAATCCGAAGAGTATTTAATAGTTCATCTACTTTTTCCTGATCGCGATCTGCACGAGTTTTTTTAAGGGACTCAATTTGAGCTTGCTCTAATGCCTCATCAACTTTTAACAGGTCAGGATTAACCTCTTCATCAAGTTTAAATTTATTTAATCCAACAATTATCTCTTCTTCTTTTTCAATCCGTTTCTGTGTTTCATAAGCGTTATGATGGATTTCACGTTGCATAAATCCTTCTTCTACAGCTTGAACTGCTCCGCCAATATCTTTAATCTGTTCTAAATATTTGTTTACTTCTTCTTCCATTTTATCTGTTAATTCTTCCACATAATAAGAACCGCCTAATGGATCGACTGTATCCGCCGCACCACTTTCATTGGCAATTATTTGTTGTGTCCTAAGCGCTATCCTTGCAGATTCCTCCGTTGGCAATGATAATGCCTCGTCCCGTGAGTTGGTGTGCAGGCTTTGTGTTCCACCCATTACCGCTGACAGAGCCTGCAGAGTTACGCGGACAATATTGTTATCGGGCTGTTGTGCTGTAAGCGTTGAACCGCCTGTTTGGGTATGAAATCGTAATTTCCAGCTTTTTGGGTTTTTGGCATGATAATGGTCTTTCATTATTTTGGCCCAAATCCGTCGGGCCGCACGAAACTTTGCAATCTCTTCAAAAAAGTTGTTATGCGCATTAAAGAAAAATGCTAATCGTGGTGCAAATGCGTCAATATCAAGGCCGGAGTCAAGCGCTGCATCAACATATGCCATGCCATTTGCCAGTGTAAAAGCTAGTTCCTGAACTGCAGTCGACCCCGCCTCGCGAATGTGATATCCAGAAATGCTAATTGTATTAAATTTCATTTCGTTTTGCTTACAATATTCAAATATATTAGTAATCAAACGCATTGATGGCTTCGGTGGATAAATATATGTACCACGTGCAATATATTCTTTTAATATGTCATTTTGAATGGTTCCGGTCAATTTTTCAATTGGAACTCCCTGCTTTTCCCCGACTGCTATGTACATGCACAACAGCACTGCTGCGGGGGCATTAATCGTCATGGATGTACTTACTTTATCAAGCGGAATCTGGTCTAGCAGCAGTTCCATGTCATGAAGGGTATCAATCGCAACCCCGACCTTGCCGACTTCACCTTCAGACATCACATCGTCTGAATCATAGCCGATTTGTGTTGGTAAATCAAATGCTACCGATAATCCTGTTTGTCCTTGGTCTAACAAATAACGAAACCGTTTATTTGTTTCAGCCGCGGATCCAAACCCCGCATATTGCCGCATAGTCCAGAAGCGGCTGCGGTACATCGTAGGTTGAATTCCACGTGTATATGGATATTCACCCGGGAATCCAAGCTCATCCTCATATTCCTTATTTGTCTCGGGATAATAAAGTCGCTCCACTTCTATTTCTGAACTAGTATGAAATGCATCTTTCCTTTCTGGAAAGCGCTTTAATGTTTTATCAACAGACAATTCCCAGTTAGTCCTCTTTGACGTGTTATCATTCATTTAAGGAAAACCCCCTCTAATTTTAAACTCATGAATTTTTAGTACTTTTCCTTACTATTACTTGTCCAAATTCCAAATACACGATAAAATATAAATTAGTATAAGGTTCTAAGGAGGATTAGATGTGTCTAATAACCATGCAAAAACACATACGCCAAGAAAAGCGTCTAAGCGTGACCGCAGACTAAAAATTGTTATCTACATTATGATTATCGCTATGTTATTAACAGTGTTCACGACCGGATTATCTTTATTTGTAAACTAACCATCATATCCAGAACCGGAATATCAATTCCGGTCCTTTTTATTTTCTAGGAAATTATAAACTGAAACACTGTGGATAACTGAACGTGATAACAGCCACGTCCAGTGACTAGTGAACTTTACTTCCGTACGATAAGTCAACATCGGTTCGCGAAAAACAAAGGAAGGCTGACTAACTGCGGGCTTGCCGCCCACGTCGGCATCCCCCTGCTTACGCTTTTGTTCTATCAGTTCCACCGTTTTTACTCTTATTATCCGAGACATCACTATTTTTGAACTTTTGCTTGATAATTAAATAATCCTCTATTTCACGTAATAAGCGAAATAAATTTGCCCTTGTCTCAAACTCCTCCCTTGTACTGGGAAGTTCTTCTTGATCAAATTCATCCTGCAATTCATTTAATTTCGCTAGGTAAATTGATGCCGTATTACCAGGGTGTACTGCTTCAGAGAGACTAGTGAAAAACGACGAAATTGTCTCCGACAGGGTATCTGTTTTAGGTAACCTGCTGACTAACGGAAGCATTTTCTTCAATAGCTCTAGTTGTTTTTTTCTCATCATGAAATAATCATAATACGGATGATTGCTTCTCAGTAAATGATTTTCCCGGTCTAGCGACACTAAATTAGTTGCCTCATTCAGGATTTCCTCTGCTCTGATGATTTCTCTTCCATCCCAAACCTTATTATTATCACATATGTATAACGAAATTTCCTTTAGGATTATTTGAAAATTGTCCTCTAAATCCACTTGCTTCCTTCTTAATTTATTATCGAGACTTGGCATATATAAGTTTAATAGAAGTGCTGTCCCAACACCAACGATAATAAGTAAGAATTCATCTACAATAAAGTTGAGGGTGATTTTTTCCAGGCTGTACAAATTTAAAATAATAACAGAACTTGTTGCAATCCCCGGAGATATTTTCAAATATACGGTCACTGGAATAAATAAGGCAAATGCTAGTCCCACTACAATTGTGTTATAACCCAATGATTCAAAAAACACGTATGAAAACAAGATTGCAATCGTACAAGCCAGAAACCGATGCCAAGCACTTAGAACCGACTTTTTTCGGGAAGGCTGAATACAAAGCAGTGTAAGTATCCCAGCTGAAAGAAAATTGGTTAATCCGAGCATTTGGGCAATGGAAATTGCCAGGGGTGTACCGATAGCAGTCTTAATTGTTCGATAGCCAATTTTCACAGTTAAATCTCCTTTTTAATCAGACCAAGTGCTAAGTTAGTCCATTTACTAAAGTTTCCCTGTTAAAAATCCACCATTTCGCTTCCCTTATTAAAATGAGGCTGACCCGCAGAAAATAGAGACAGCCTCATTGTAACTGGGATAATCCAGTCAATTATATTTCTTCACAGTTTTCATCAAAAATTTTCTGAAGTTTCCCGACTACGTCTACTGCTGTGAATCCTTCAATATCATGACGTTCCAGCATAGTCACAATCTTACCATCTTTTAGGAACGCAAAGGATGGTGAGGAAGGTGGGTATCCTTCGAAATATTGGCGGGCCCGATCAGTAGCATCTTTATCCTGACCAGCAAAAACAGTTACCAAATGATCCGGCCGCTTGTCATAATGGATTGCATTTGCAGCCGCTGGTCTTGCAACACCGCCAGCACAACCACATACAGAATTAATCATAACCAGTGTAGTGCCTTCACGCTTCATTGCAGAATCTACTTCTTCAGCACTAGAAAGTTCCTCGTAGCCTGCTTCTCTTATATCAGAACGTGCGACGTCAACGACATCGTTCATAAATAGGTTAAAGTCCATTTGAACATCCATCCCCTTTTGATAGTAGTGTTTAAACTATAATTAGCATATCAATTTTAAGCCTAGATTTCAATTCAAATTAACTGACCTTAATAAACGTTAGTTGTATCTTTGTTCATGTTTTCCAGGATCTCCTTCACACGTGCTAAGAAATTCCCGCAAACCAATCCGTCTAATATACGATGATCTAATGAGAGTGAGAGGTTAACCATATCCCTTGCAGCAAACATATCATTTACAATCATTGGTCGTTTAACAATAGACTCAACCTGTAAAATGGCCGCTTGTGGATGATTGATTACCCCCATTGAGTGAATCGAACCGAATGACCCGGTATTATTCACTGTAAATGTTCCTCCCTGCATGTCAGAGGAGGTTAATTTTCCTGAACGTGCTTTTGAGGCTAGCTCAGAAATATCTTTGGCGATCCCTTTAATACTTTTTTCGTCCGCATGTTTGATTACTGGTACAAATAATTCCTGATCCTTGGCTACTGCAATAGACAGGTGTATATCTTTTTTCTGAATTATTTTGTCTCCAGCCCACATGCTGTTTAGTTGCGGATATTCTTTCAAAGCCTGTGCAACTGCTTTTACAAAAAAGGCAAAGAAAGTTAAGCCAAATCCTTCTTTTTGCTTAAATTCATTTTTAACCTTATTACGATACGTTACTAAATCAGTGACATCTACTTCCACTGTCATCCAGGCATGGGGAATTTCCGTTTTGGAACGAACCATATTCTGTGCAATTACCTTACGGACACCTGTTACAGGGATTTCGATATCTCCAGCTTGTGCAGCAGGGGCAGGTGATGAAGGTGCTTTAGTTGAAGCTGGTTCCTGTTGATCAGTCTCCTGTTTACCGGCTGTTGCAGCTTCACTAGCTTTCGGTTGTTCACCGGAACTGATTAACTTTTCAATATCTTTTCTGGTTATTCGTCCACCTTTACCAGTTCCTGATACCCGCGTCAAATCAATATCATTATCCTGTGCCATTCGTAATACAGCAGGCGAATAACGTTTCTTCATTGATTCGTCTTTTGCTTCCCCGTTATCATCTGCTTTTTCCGATTCCTCAGATTCTTCTTTGGCAGAACCTTCAGTGGGTGCAGCTCCCCCCTCTGAATCTATATAGCACATTAATTCACCAACTTCTATTGTATCCCCTTCCTTTGCAACGAGTTCCTTAATCACTCCAGTAAAAGAAGAAGGAACCTCGGCGTTTACCTTATCGGTCATAACCTCAGCAATAGGATCATATTTATTAACCTTATCACCCACTTGAACCAGCCAGGAACTAATTGTTCCTTCTGTTACACTTTCACCTAGTTGTGGCATATTTATTTTTTCAGAAGCCATCTTTTGTCCCTCCTTGATTTCATTTAAAATTCTGCAAGTTCACGAATTGCTTTTTCTACCTTATCTGGATTAATCATGAAGAATTTTTCCATTTTAGGCGAATATGGCATAGATGGTACATCAGGACCTGCAAGTCGTTGAACTGGCGCATCTAAATCAAACAGGCAATTTTCTGCGATAATTGCAGCAACTTCACCAATGATACTTCCTTCTTTATTATCTTCGGTGATAAGCAGTACTTTCCCAGTCTTTTTGGCTGCTTCGATGATTCCAGCTTTATCTAACGGATAAATTGTCCTCAGGTCTAAAATATGTGCATCAATTCCTTCATCAGCTAATTTTTCGGCTGCCTGAAGTGCAAAATGTACAGCTAGACCATATGTAATTATGGTTACATCTGATCCTTCGCGTTTTACATCAGCTTCTCCAATTGGAAGTACGTAATCATTTTCAGGAACTTCTCCTTTTAGTAAACGGTATGCCCGCTTATGCTCAAAGAAAAGTACTGGGTCATTATCACGGATAGATGCTTTTAGTAGCCCTTTTGCATCATATGGTGTTGAAGGCATCACAATTTTAAGACCCGGTTGATTGGCAAATACCGCTTCAACTGATTGTGAATGGTATAAGGCGCCATGGACTCCACCCCCATATGGTGCACGTATCGTCATTGGAACATTCCAATCATTGTTTGAACGGTACCGAATCTTAGCTGCTTCAGAAATGATCTGATTCACAGCCGGCATAATGAAATCAGCAAATTGCATTTCAGCCACAGGACGCATTCCATACATTGCTGCCCCGATACCGACACCAGCAATTGCAGACTCAGCAAGTGGGGTGTCAAGCACCCGAGCGTCGCCAAACTCATCATACAATCCTTTAGTAGCGCCGAATACGCCACCTTTTTTACCAACATCTTCCCCTAAAACAAACACTTTCTCATCACGTTGCATTTCTTCTCTTAATGCTGTTGTTACAGCTTGAATATATGACATTACTGGCATTTTAAGGTCCCCTCCTTACTCTTCATATACAAAATTTAACGCGCTCTCCGGCTCTGCGTATGGAGCATTTTCAGCGTAATCCGTTGCTTCATTAACGATGTCCGCTATCTCTTCATTCATTCCTTTTTCCACTTCATCTGTTAAAATACCAACATCCTTTAGATAGGCAGCAAATGTAACAATCGAATCTTTTTTCCTAGCTTCCTCAACTTCGGCACTTTCCCTGTACTGACGGTCATCGTCATCACTGGAGTGCGCCGTTAAACGATAGGATACCGCTTCAATTAATGTTGGACCTTCCCCTTTTATAGCACGGTTTCTCGCATCTCGTACTGCCTCGAATACCGCCAGTGGGTCATTTCCATCAACTGTAACACCCGGCATGCCATAACCGTGAGCACGATCAGATACTTTCTCAGCGGCTATTTGTCGCTCGATTGGAACTGAAATTGCATATTTGTTATTTTCGACCATTGTTATTACTGGGAGCTTATGTACACCAGCAAAGTTTAATCCTTCATGAAAATCACCCTGGTTAGATGACCCTTCTCCTAGCGTTACCAAAGAAACAATCTCTTTTTTCTCCATTTTTGCGGCCAATCCAACACCAACTGCATGAGGAAGTTGTGTTGTAACAGGTGAAGAACCTGTAAGGATTCGATTTTTCTTCTGGCCAAAATGACCTGGCATTTGTCGTCCGCCTGAGTTTGGATCTTCTTCTTTTGCAAAGCCGGACAGCATTAGATCCTTAGCCGTCATACCAAAAGCTAAAACGACACCCATATCACGATAATAAGGTGCAACATAATCGGTATCGCGATTTAATGCAAATGAGGCACCTACTTGTGCTGCTTCTTGTCCCTGACAGGAAATAACGAACGGAATTTTCCCGGCACGGTTTAAAAGCCACATTCTTTCATCAATTTTCCTGGCTAAAAGCATTGTTTTAAACATTTCTAAAACTTGATCATCAGATAATCCTAATGCTTCATGACGATTTCTTGTCATTAATAGTCCCTCCTCTTTTCTACGCTTCCAATCTACCCATGGATTTGCTTGCCATCTACCGCTAACGCAGCTTCACCCATAACCTCTGAAAGAGTTGGATGTGGATGGATACTGTCAGCAACCTCCCAAGGCGTTGCGTCCAATACTTTTGCCAGACCAGCTTCAGAAATAATGTCGGTTACATGTGGCCCGATCATGTGACATCCTAATAAATCATCTGTCTTTTTATCTGCAATGATTTTCACAAAACCATCTGATTCCCCGTGAACCAGTGCTTTTCCAATGGCTTTAAACGGAAACTTTCCAACTTTAATTTCAAACCCTTCCTCCTTAGCCTTCTTTTCTGTTAAACCTACGCTGGCCACTTCTGGATTTGAATAAATACATGTTGGTATATTGTCGTATTCAATTGGAGATGGATTATGATCTGCCATATGTTCCACTGCAACAATACCTTCATGTGATGCAACGTGAGCTAATTGCATACCGCCAATAACATCACCAATTGCATAAATATGTGATTCTTTAGTCTGGAAATAGGCATTCGTTTGTACAAAACCTTTTTCGATCTCAATATCTGTATTTTCTAAGCCGATATTTGTCGTATTGGCTTCACGGCCGACAGAAACCAACATCTTATCCGCCTGGAAGCTTTTGTTACTGTTATTAATTTCTGCTTCAATTTTAACACCAGAATCAGTTGATAAAGTATCCGGGAGCACTTTAGCGCCCTTGACAAAGGTGATCCCTTTCTTCTTCAGCAGCTTTTCAACTTCCTTGGCAATCGCTTCATCCTCAGTTGGTAGAATTTGATCCAAGTATTCAATAACCGTGACGTCTACGTCGAAATCAGCAAGCATAGAAGCCCATTCAATTCCAATTACGCCGCCACCGACTATTATAATGGATTTAGGTAACTCCTCCATTTGCAGTGCTTCATCGGATGTCATGACATGCTTTCCATCTATCTCAAGTCCTGGAAGTGATTTTGGTTTCGATCCGGTAGCAATTAAAACGTTTTTAGGTACAAGCATCGTATTTTCATCACCATTTGCATATTCAATTGAAATCGTTCCTGGCATTGGCGAGAAAATACTAGGGCCTAAAATACGCCCAAATCCTTCGTAAACATCAATCTTCCCTTTTTTCATCAGCCCCTGGACACCTTGATGCAGGGTTCGAACAACACGGTCTTTTCGCTCTTGAACCTTTGTAAAGTTTAATGTGGTATCCTTCGTATCAATACCATATTCACTTGCCTCTTTTGTTTGCCGATATACCTCTGCACTTCGCAGTAATGCTTTAGATGGAATACACCCGCGATGCAAGCATGTTCCACCTAAGTCCCCTTTTTCAACAATTGCAACCTGTAGACCTATTTGTGCGGCCCTGATTGCGGCAACATATCCCCCTGTGCCTCCGCCGAGTACAACAAGATCATATTCTTCTGCCATATTTTTCACTCCC
This sequence comes from Virgibacillus phasianinus, assembly GCF_002216775.1. Classification (GTDB taxonomy): domain Bacteria; phylum Bacillota; class Bacilli; order Bacillales; family Amphibacillaceae; genus Virgibacillus_F; species Virgibacillus_F phasianinus. The sequence goes on along the minus strand of NZ_CP022315.1, from coordinate 2,986,674 downwards.
TTTATTTCTGATTAGATGAATAGACTTTTGCTTCTTCTTCGCCGCGCAGCACTCTTAAAGTACCCTCTGTCAGCGCCTGTAGTTCATTTTCCCCCGGATAAATGATTGTGTCTGCAATCCAATCTACTCGTTTTGAAATCATCTTAATAAAATCCCTACCGTAAGCAAGACCACCGGTCATAATAATGGCATCCACCTTGCCTTCTAAGACAACACTCATGGATCCAATTTCTTTGGCTATCTGATAGGCCATCGCTTCATATGCTTCTGCCGCAGCCCGATCACCCTTTGTAATTCTCTTTTCAACTTCTACTGCATCACTGGTATCTAAGTACGCGGCGAGTCCTCCCTGGCCTACTAACTTTTTCATCATTTCGTCCCGGTAATATTCCCCGGAAAAACACAATGCAACCAAATCACCTGCCGGCACCGTTCCCGCTCGCTCTGGTGAGAATGGACCATCACCATGCAATCCGTTGTTAACATCAATAACTTTTCCCTTTTTATGCGCTCCAACGGTTATTCCACCACCCATATGGGTGACGATTAAATGAAGCTGATCATAGTCTTGTCCTAAATCTTTCGAAGCCCGTCGTGCAACGGCCTTTTGATTCAAAGCGTGAAAGATACTTTTTCTCGGAAGTTCCGGTACGCCAGAATATCTGGCAATATCTTCAAATTCATCAACAACCACGGGATCAACAATATACGCGGGAATATTTAGTCCACTGGCAATTTCATGGGCAATAATGCCTCCTAGATTCGATGCATGCTCACCATTATAGCCCATTCGCAAATCCCTAAGCATAGGCCGGTTCACTTCATATGTTCCACCCTTAATTGGCCTAAGTAAGCCACCCCGCCCACAGACAGCACTTAGTTTTGAAATATTGATACCCTCATGATCTAATTGATCGAGAATAACATTTTTTCGAAAATCATATTGATTTATAACACCATTATAATTTTTGAGTACATCTGCATCATGGCGAATTGTTTTTTCAAAAATACATACTTCATCATCAAAAACACCAATTTTTGTAGAAGTTGAACCCGGGTTTATTACTAAAACTCTATACATATATTGCAATGACCCTAACCTCCGACTATCTTCTGCTTAACGTATGGTGTCCATTTAATAAAAATTGACTGCGGGAAGCTCTTACAGAAGCAATTCTTTCCTCGGCCATACGGTCTGCAGCGACATATGTTGGAATGTTATCCCGTTTTGAGATAGCAAATATTTTCAGCAGGATATCGTAAATTGATTCTACATTTTTCATTGCTCTTGTTGCGTTGTAACCATTCAATTCATCAGCAACATTGATAACCCCGCCTGAATTAATTACATAATCTGGTGCATACACAATACCTTTTTCATGAATAATATCACCATGTTCAGTTGTTTTAAGCTGATTATTTGCGGAACCTGCAATAACTTTCGCTTTCAATTGTGGTATTGTTTCGTCGTTTATTGTAGCTCCAAGTGCACATGGCGCATAAATATCACAGTCAACACCATAAATATCATCTGGGTCCACTGCCTTTGCACCAAACGCGTTAACTGCGCGGTTAACTGCTTCTTTGTTAATGTCGGTAACAATTAAATTAGCACCCTCTTCATGTAAATGTTCACATAAAGTAAATGCCACATTTCCAACACCTTGAACAGCCACTGTTTTACCTTCTAATGAGTCACTGCCAAAAGCCTCCATAGCAGCCGCCTTCATTCCTTTATAAATACCATAAGCAGTAACTGGGGATGGATTTCCTGATGATCCAAATTCAGGCGAAATTCCTGTAACAAAATCAGTTTCCATATGAATCAGATCCATATCATCGACTGTTGTTCCTACGTCTTCAGCAGTAATATAACGACCATTTAACCCTTGGATATAACGGCCAAATGCACGGAATAACTCCGGATTTTTGTCCTTTTTAGGATCGCCGATAATAACTGTTTTACCTCCACCTAAATTAAGCCCGGCAGCAGCATTTTTGTATGTCATTCCTTTAGCAAGACGAAGTGCATCCTCAATCGCCTCAGCCTCGGATTTATAGGTCCACATTCTTGTTCCGCCAAGTGCTGGTCCAAGTGTCGTATCATGTATTGCAATGATTGCTTTCAATCCAGAGTTTTTGTCCTGACAAAATACAAGTTGTTCATAATCATATTTTTCCATATAAGTAAAGATTTCCATTGTTGTTTCCTCCTAGAATTTTTTTGCTGAAACTAGTGCTAGCGCTAATGAATATAATTTACTTGCAGCTGAATCAGCACGTGATGTTAATACAATTGGTGCGTTCGCTCCACTTACAACAGAAGCTACCTTCGCATCAGCAAAATACATAAATGATTTATATAAGGCGTTTCCAACTTCTATTGTTGGAACCGCGATAATATCTGTTGAACCTGCTACATCTGAATGAATATTTTTTTGTTCTGCTGCAAGCGGTGACACAGCATTATCGAATGCAAGTGGTCCGTCAATTATACAGTCACTTATTTGATTTCTTTTTTGCATTTGAGTTAATATTGCAGCATCCATTGTTGCCTGCATGCTGGGATTGACTATTTCAACAGCAGCGAGCGCCGCAACTTTCGGACAGTCCATTCCGACACCTCTGGCAACTTTAACCGCGTTGTTGATAATCTCAACCTTTTCCAATAGAGTTGGGGCAATATTCATACCTGCATCTGTTAGAAATAACAGGCGATCTTGATTGGGAATTTCAAATAAAGCGACTTGGGATAGAATTTTTCCTGAACGAAGCCCATACTCTTTATTTAAAACCGCTTTTAATAACGCTTTTGTTGAAACATTTCCCTTCATTAAAATATCCGCTTCACCCTCATGCACTGCTTTAACTGCAGCGCCAGCCGGATTGACGTCTTCAGCTTCCACCTTTATGGAAGACAAATCAAGGGCGACTTTATCAGAAAGTGTATATATTTCATTCTCGTTTCCAAACAATATGAATGAACATAACCCTTCTTCCTTAGCAGCTTTGACCGCTTTAAGCACTTCCATATCTGCAGCATTTGCAACGGATACAATTTGGTTGGACTCGTTTTTTGCCACGGTTTTTAATTCATCTAGTGTCCTCATGTCTGCCTCCAAGTTACAGTTTTTCAGTTGTAAGCGCTTTAGAAAATAGTTGCATGCAATTTATGCAGTTATGAAAAATCTTGCATGTTTGCTTTTTCTATTCGATATTTATCCATCTTATAATATAAATTCCGAATTGATATATTAAGTTCTTTTGCTGTTTTAGTCTTATTATAATGATTGGCTTGGTAAACCTGTTTAATGTACGTTTCCTCAAATTTTTCAACTGCATCCTGCAATGTCCCCTGATTTACATCGAATTTTTTGATGTCCTGTAACCGGACCGCATTGTCTGGATTGAGTCTTGGAATATGCTGTAATTTAATAACCTCTTCATTGGAATCCATGTAAATCATTGCTCGCCCCAGCACATTTTCCAGCTCCCGCACATTTCCCGGCCAGTGATATGATTTCAAAAGGTTCATAGCTTCCTGATCAATCTGGTGAACGTTCCTGCCGTAATCCTGATTAATCTTATGGATAAGATGCGGAATCAACTCGGGCAAATCCTCAATCCGTTCTTGTAATGACGGGATAAATATTGGCAGCCGGTTCAAACGATAATATAAATCTTCCCGGAAAGTTTTGTTCATAATTGCTTTCTCCAAATTTGCATTTGTTGCAGTTATAACCCGCACATTTATTGCTATCGGATCCGTTCCACCAACGCGAACGATTTCGTTTTCCTGCAGGACACGCAATAATTTGGCTTGCATATGCAAGGACAGTTCACTGATCTCATCAAGGAAAATACTTCCCATATTCGCCTCTTCAAATAATCCTTTTTTACCACCAAGTTTTGCTCCTGAAAACGCGTCTTCGTCATATCCGAACAATTCACTTTCCAATGCAGACTCACCAATAGCTGCACAATTTACTCGAATAAATTTATTATGCTTTCGATCGCTCTCATTATGAATAGCATGAGCAAAAAGTTCCTTACCTGTACCAGATTCACCACGAAGCAGAACAATGGCTGGTGTTTTTGCCCCCACCTTCGCTTGTTCAAGAGCCAATCTCATTTCTGTTGAAGAACCAATTATATCATCGAAGGTATATTTTGCTTCAAGGTTTCGAATGATTTGTCTTGCACGCCGTAATTCACTCGTAAGAGCTTTTATCTCCGATACATCGTGCAATACACCAACACTACCTTTTATTTTCCCATCAACAATAACCGGAGCAACATTTACCAGGACATCCTTTTTCTTGGAGCCAACCTTCATTCGTACACCACGGACAGGACGGCGTGTTTGCAATACTTTCATATGCATGCTTTCACCTTCTGAAATGTCAACGGAAGCTGGCTTTCCAATAATATCTGCCTTGGATAAACCTGTAATTCTGGAGTATGCAGGATTGATCATCATTCCACTTCCGTTTTCATCCACGACTGTTATCGCTTCATCGGAAGACTGGATAATCGCCTCTAACATTATTTTTATTTCTTTTAAATCTGTGTTTTCTTCAGCAAGCTTTACAACTTCTGTTATGTCCTTAAATACCGCGAATGCACCAATTAACTTATCATCCGAATTAATTATTGGAATTCTTGTTGTAATAATCCTCTTATCATTTTCAAGGACTAGCTTTTGGTTTACCTCTCTTTTGCGGTTCCTAAGGACCAATGGAAGCCGGGAATTTTCAATTACATCCTGAACTGGGCGATCCAGGAAATTTGTTCTGGCTACACCAACTATCCGTTCAGCGCTTTTATTGATGAACTGGACAATACCTTTTTCATTTACAACAATCATGCCGTCCCGGATACTATTAAGAATTAACTTTTGATTGGTCATTTCCATTTTAAATTGTTCCATTAACGTTTCTTTTTCTTCCATTAATTCTGCAATAATATAGGCAACTGAACCTGGTATAACCACGGTTTTCCTGCTGCGTGCTTCTAATATTTCACCAAGGACCGTTTCTTTACCGGTGGCTTCAATAATAATATCAAGGTCCTCATTTATCCATTTTTTCCAATCGTTATCTGTATGTATGCCGTATTTTTTTGCTAGTTCAATGCCTTTAGCATGATCCTTTGTATCAATCACACCAACAATTTGCATTCGATCCGTTTCAGATAAAATTTGTATTAAAGCACATCCGCCTTTACCAGCACCAACAATCAGCACACGCTTCATTAGATCCCACCTTGCAATTTTTTGCACACCTATATTGTACGTTATTGTGCAGATTTTAGCAAATATAAATTTGTTTCTATTTTAGACTTGCTTTGCTATACTAAAATCAACATTTATTTTAAAGGAGTTTCAACATGATACGAATAATCGCAGTCCTACTTCTTGTCATACCAGGAATTATTTCTGCTTTTGGAATTAAATTAATGCGTGATTCATTATTTGAAGATCTTTATCCTATTTTTTTACATATTGGAATTCAATTTTTTGTAGGTTTCGTCTTTTTTTTAGGTGGAATTGCCTTCATTGGGGGATTTATCGTTCATCGGGACAGAAAACGTCAATACAATGCAAAAAATAATAATATGAAAAGTTAAATAAAAAATGATGATCCTAACCCTTGTTTAGAATCATCACTTTTTTTATTTGTTTTATTATATTAGCTCGCTTTATAGTCAAGACGCAGGCGGTCGGCGACCATTGCGATGAATTCCGAATTTGTTGGCTTTGCTTTTGAAATACTTATTGTATAACCAAATAACTCGGAGATTGAATCTATATTCCCTCTGCTCCAAGCAACTTCAATTGCATGACGGATAGCACGCTCTACCCTTGAAGCAGTTGTATTGAATTTCTTTGCTATGTCCGGATAGAGAACTTTCGTAATGGACCCAAGCAGTTCAATATCATTGTAAACCATTGTAATAGCCTCGCGTAAGTACATATACCCTTTGATATGTGCAGGAACCCCAATTTCATGGATAATATTCGTGATATTTGCTTCTAGGTCCTTTTTTTGTTTACCTTTTTTATTATGAAGACCCTTTGATTGCGCTGGTTGACTACTTCTGCCTTGAACCTGTCGGATTTGGTCAGCTAAGTTATCCAAATCAAATGGCTTTAGTATGAAATAAGATGCGCCTAAATCAACTGCTTTTTTCATTACTTCTTCCTGACCAAAAGCAGTGAGCATGATGACATTTGGATATTTATTTCTTTCTGCCCCACGAATTGATTGCAGAACAGCTAAGCCATCGATATGCGGCATAATTATATCTAAAATTAATACATCAGGATCCATTTCATTTAACATTTCCAAGCAGTCTCTCCCGTTATGTGCAGTTCCAATAACCTCTATTTCATCCAGGCCATCAAAGTATTCCTCCATAACCTGTACCAATTCCTTATTATCATCTACTAAGCAAACTGAAATCTTCTCCACTTCATTTCCTCCCTTATGTAATTTAACTTTTATCCCACGCTATAATTTCGACATCAATACCGTATAACCTTCCTAAAAATAAAAAAACTTTATTTTTTTTAAAAATATCTTTATTTTCCTTTGATTTTCTAGCCTTTTCACTTACTTTCGATAATTTTAGACAAAGAAAAATAGTGTTTGTCGAAAAATGATTTTTTCGTGTATCTTGAAGAATTTTAAAATGCAAAAAAACCTGCATTAGACAATTTCTAACACAGGTTTTTTTACTTAACTTGCTTTTTTTCCATCTTCATAAATATTGATTCCGGCTTCCTGAAGCATCCATTCAATGTGTACACCATATCCTGACGTTGGGTCATTTACAAACACATGGGTAACAGCACCAATAATCTTACCGTTTTGAAGAATTGGACTACCACTCATACCTTGAACAATTCCGCCTGTTTTCTTCAGTAATTCAGGGTCCGTAATTTGAATAATCATTCCCTTCGTAGCCGGAAATTTTTGCGGAACACTGCTAACGATTTCGATATCGAATTCTTCTACTTTTTCACCATCGATAACGGTTAATATTTTTGCTGGACCTTCTTCAACTTCGTGTGATAAAGCCACAGGCATTGGTTTATTGTATTTGCCTGCATTATCCATTTTTTCATCCAACTTTCCAAAGATACCGAATGGACTGTTTTTCGTAATTGTTCCGATCTTATCGGCATCAACTGAAAACTTGGCCTCCTTTTCACCAGGTGTTCCATTTGTCCCTTTGTCAATTGATGTCACAGTTGAATTGACAATTGCACCATTATAAATTTCAATGGGCTTGTGTGTATCCATATCCGATATAACATGCCCTAGTGCTCCATATTTTTTTGATTCCTTATCATAAAATGTCATTGTACCAATACCAGCAGCAGAATCTCTGATATAAAGTCCAATTCGGTACTCATTTTCTTTTTTGTCCATTGTTGGGGTAAGCTTGGTATGGATTTTATCATCTCCGCGTTTAATCGTTACATCCAACGATTTATTTGCTTCACCAGCTTTTTCAACATAAGGCTTTACATCTTGCATTTCCTTTATTGGATCCCCATTGATCTTAAGGATAATATCACCCACTTTAATATTTGCCTCTTCCCCAGGTGATAATTCTTTGTTTTCCCCGGAGATCTTGTGATGACCAACCACAAGAACACCAGCCGTATGCAGCTGAACACCTATGGATTGACCACCGGGTATCACTTTTAGGTCCTCCAGCACATTTACATCAACTTTTTTTATTGGCATCCCAGCAACGGAATATAATAACTCATCTTCCCCAGATGAAACAGTCTCAAAATCATTAGAGCTAACCGCGTGAATTGCTTTGTTGGCTGGCTCTACTTCAACTGAATCCCCCAAGCTTGGAACTGCAATTGGCAAATCGTTGTTAAAAGTTACAATATTATTGGGAATAGAAAGGTACTTTTGTATTGGCGTATAAAAAGGCAATACTACTAACGCAGCAAGAAGTAAAATTCCTATCCAAATTCGAAATTCGTTTCTAAACTTCAATCATTCCACTCTCCTCAGGTTCCTAACCCCAATCTTTTGTCTGTACTTTTAATTTGACCGAACCAACATGTTTTTAAACTGGCTAATAACAAGTAAACCTGTGTATCATTTCCTTTTAAAAAAATGTATAAAAAAAACCAGATAATTTATCTTCTGGTTTTTTTGTAATCTTATCCATCATTTTTTTGTTTTATGGAATCAGCCAATTCCAGCATTTCAGTTGCGTGCTGGCGCGCAGTATCTGTCAACTTTGCTCCTGTGATCATTCTGCTTAATTCATCCACTTTTTGATTTTCAGTAAGTTCTTTAACAAATGTTATGGTTCGTTTATTCTTTTCCATTTTCTCAATTAAATTATGACGGTCAGCCATTGCAGCAACTTGAGGCAGATGGGTGATGCATAATACCTGTGATTGTTCTGAAACATGAACAATTTTTTCGGCAATTGCCTGTGCAACACGTCCACTTACACCAGTATCCACTTCATCAAAAATAACGCTTGTCACACCCTGGTGTTTTGCAAAAATCTTTTTAAGCGCTAACATGATCCTGGAAAGTTCACCGCCTGATGCAACTTTGCTTAATTCTTTTAAAGGTTCACCTGGGTTGGTTGAGATCTGGAATGTTACGAAATCGAAACCGTTCTTGTTTAACAGTAATGGTGTTTCTGCTGTCTCTGATTCCATATCTTTTTTTGAAGTAAATGATATAGAAAATGTTGCCTTATCTAAATAAAGACCTTTCAATTCGGAATGAATTTCTTTCGTTAATTTCTCAGCAGCGCTTTTTCTACTATCATGCAATTGCTTCGCTTCCAAATAGGCATCTTGATATGTTTCGTTTATTTGATGTTGCAGTTTATTTAAATGTGAATCCTTATTGGTTATTTCCTCGATTTCCTCTTGAATCTTCCCCATATAATCGATAATAGCATTTGCCGTTGAGCCGTATTTCTTTTTTAAGCGATTTATTTCATTTAGTCTGAATTCAATCTCATTTAATCGTTCTGGCTCATATTGCAAATTATCCCGATAATTCCGCAAATCAAATGAAAGTTCTTCAATCAAATAATAATGATTAGCTAATTCCTCGGCTTTTTCTGCGATAAAAGGGTCATAATTCTTACCTTCTTCCATTGACTGTACCGCCAAGTTAAGCCAGTCAATGCCTTTTTGTTCTCCATGTAATGCATTATAAGCATCCTGAATAGCAAGGTATATTCGATCGTAGTTAGCTAAACTGCTTCTTTCTTCTTCTAAATCTTCATCTTCATCGGGATTTAAACTAGCCTGCTCCAGTTCATCCAACTGGAATGTCAGGAGATCTAAGCGGTGGGCCATTTCCTGTTCATTTTCACTAAGTTCCTTATAGCGTTTGCGGAGCGTTTGTAATCGCTCATATAATTGTTTGTATTCCTTTTTTGTTTGATTTATTAATTCAGTATCATATAAATCAAGTAAATCAATATGACTTTCTGGCTGCATTAAACTTTGGGTTTCATGTTGACTATGTATATCAATAAGTGTTTTTCCAAATTCTTTAAGGATAGCAAGTGTTACTAATTTGCCATTTACACGGCAGATACTCTTCCCACCAGATGTAATTGTTCGGTGTAAGACAACCATATTATCTGTTATTTCAATTCCATAATTTTCACCCACAAGATATATCAAGTGTTTATTTGTATCGAGTGAAAAAAGCCCTTCTATTTCTGCTTTAGCTGCACCATGCCTCACATATTCAACTGAACCGCGTCCCCCGGCCAGTAACTGAACTGCATCTATGATAATCGATTTCCCTGCACCAGTTTCTCCGGTCAGGACCGTTAAACCTTCATGAAATGATAAGGACAGCTCGTCAATAATTGCAAAATCACGGATGGATAATTCTGTCAGCATATTATTTGTCCCTTCTTTTGAATTACTACAACATTTTAAGGAATCGCTCTTTAATCTGTACGGAGTCCGATTCATTTTTACAAATAATCATACATGTATCGTCACCACAGATTGTGCCCATTATCTCCTGCCATTCCAAGTGATCAATTAAGACTCCTACAGCATGCGCATTACCGGGAAGTGTTTTTAACACAATAAAGTGACTCGCATGATCTATTTTTACAAAAGCGTCACGAATTAATCGTTTTAATTTATCAGAAGGATTAAACCGGTGATCAGAAGGCAAGCTGTATTTATGGGTTCCACCCGGAGTCAGTACCTTGACTAAATGCAATTCGTTTATATCACGAGAAACTGTCTTTTGTGTTATAGGGAAACCTGACTTTTGCAGTTCATCTACAAGTTCATCCTGTGTTTCAATATCATGTTTCATAATTATTTCCCGTATTTTAATTTGCCTCTGCGTTTTGCTCATGTCCGTAGACCTACCTCCAAGCCTTTATACTTATACATTTTTTGCTTTAAAGTTTGCATGCGCTTGCTCTACGGCTTCTTTTAAATCGGTTTGATTCAAAGAAATTCCTTCTCTGTTTTTCCAACCAAAATGGGCAAGGAATTCGATGTTTCCATCTCCGCCTGTAATGGGAGAAAAGGTCAATGAATATAATTGGTATCCCTCATTTTTTGCAAAACGAATGATCGTATCAAGCACTTGGAAGTGAACCACTTTATCACGAACAATTCCCTTCTTTCCAACTTGTTCCCTGCCAGCCTCGAATTGCGGTTTTATTAATGCAATAACATCAGCGTTTTCCGTAAGTAATTGTTTTAAAACAGGCAAAATTAGCTTCAGCGAAATAAAGGAAACGTCAATTGTGGCGATGTCCGGAAAACCACTGTTAAGCATGTCCTTTGTTACATATCGGAAGTTGGTTCGTTCCATAACAACTACTCGTTCATCATTCCTTAACTTCCAATCCAGTTGGTTATACCCAACATCTATTGCATAACATAACTCTGCACCATTTTGCAGTGCGCAGTCTGTGAATCCGCCAGTTGATGATCCGACATCCATCATAATTCTTCCATTCATATTAAGAGAAAATTCCTTTATCGCCTTTTCAAGCTTAAGTCCGCCCCGGCCAACATACGGGATTAATTTCTCCTTGACGTGAATTGGTATTTCCTCATCCACCTTCACTCCAGGCTTATCTAAACGAATTTGTTCTGAAAATACAAGTCCCGCCATTATAGTTCTTTTTGCCCTTTCCCTTGTTTCCACTAACCCTCTTTCAACTAATAATACATCTAAACGCTTCTTAGTCATTATTTATTATCCTTTACAACTTATTTGATCTTGTTATATTGCTTCTCATTCTTAGGCAGAACCTTTATCTTTAAGCGGCGTTCAATAATCGAAATAGTCTTTCCAGCAAAAAAGATAATATTGGTCGATGCATTAATTGCAAAGTACTTTCCTAATGCTTTCCCTCCCACCGTTATGGCAGCTACCACACTTGTCAAAACAACTGATAATGTAATTTGACCGGTTGATCCCTCACCCTGGCCAAATAGTTCAGCTATTTGTAAGACGACAATGGCGGATGCGGTTCCACTGACAATACCCGATATGTCCCCGATTACATCATTACAAAAGCTGGCGAATTTATCAGCATTACGAATAATAATAACCGCTTCTTTTGCACCAGGTACTTTCTCTGCCGCCATTGCATGAAATGGTTGTTCGCTTGCTGCTGTGGAAGCTATTCCGAGCATGTCAAATACAACACCAATTAAGACGATAACAAGTACAATTAATAGCCCGATGATCCAAATGACATCGCTTAATATGGAGGAAGAAATAATTGAAAAAATAGCCGCTAACACAAAAGTGATAACGGCAATGGTTAAACTAAATTTCATGGATCGTTTTATTTGTGATTTCATTATATACCTCAAACTTTTTTATGTAAGTATGGAATGGTCATTTAAAAGGTAAAAACTGCGGCTTAGGTCCAGTAGGTTTTCCCAAATAAGTACCCCATGTTGCCATAGAGGCGGTTCCCCTTTAAACTTATCTTAGCTTTGTCACCAAAAACTAGACTGGATTACCACTTAGTCCACACTATAATCCCTTTTAAACGTCAACAGAACAGTCTAGGAGATTTCCTCAGCAGTCTTTTTGGCGTTCCCTAGCCTCTTTTGCAGTGTCGATTTCATGAAGAAGAGAAATAACAAACTAGTGGCCGCTAGTCTGAAATCTGTAACTCCAATCCCCTCGAACACCACTCAAGGCAGGCTACGCTACAAGTAGGTTTTCCCATTCCTACTATGCAGGTTCATACCCCATTCCATAATGGTCCCTAGGCTTAGTTACCACGACAGAGATGGGCCTCCGCGGTAATAGGGTCAACGCCCACATGCCTTTGTGGATCGCCCTAAAACCTTAACTCCCAGCACTGACCCAAGGCTGGGCGCCTCAAGCCAACACAAGGAACTTCATCGATGTGCCCTTTGGCGGATTTTTAGGCCCGCCTTCAGGAACGGAAGACTGACTAGAATACTGCACCATTCCATTTATAGTTATATTATATCATAAATTGCTTTTTTTATCTAATATGTTTAATGATCACGAGTACTGAAATAATCGGTTAAACTCATTAAAAATGATTGATCCGCACCGGCTTGGAATAACGCATCTTTGGCGAGTTTAACATATTTTTCTTTTTGCTTGATTGCGCCTTTATTGCCAAGTAATTTCGGATAGGTGCTTTTATTATTTCCCTCATCACTGCCAACCGGTTTACCGATCTTTTCTTCGTCTCCCATTACGTCCAAGATATCGTCTTGAACTTGGAAAATCAGACCCAAATAATAAGCAAACTCGTCCAAATGATCTAATTGCTCTGTTGATGCATTACCAACATAGGCTCCTGCTTTAATTGCAAACTTTATTAATTCGCCTGTTTTCAATGCATGGACTCTTTCCAATTGCTCCAATGTTAATTCCTTATTTTCTGCTTCAATATCCAGTAATTGACCAGCAACCATTCCTTTTGGGCCACTTGCTTTAGATAATTCGTTAATAAGAAACACTTTTTGGTTATCTGTTAAATGACGATCACAAGCTAATACTTCAAAACTAAACGTTAGAAGGGCATCACCAGCCAAAATTGCTGTTGCTTCATCAAAAGCAATATGATTCGTTGGCTTTCCTCTTCTAATACTGTCGTCATCCATCGCTGGCAGGTCGTCGTGTATAAGTGAGTATGTGTGAATCATTTCAAGTGCAATTGCTGGAGCAATAACGCTTGATTTATCATCACCATATGCGCCATAACTTGCTATCAAAAGAATTGGTCTAAGCTTCTTCCCTCCAACTTCAATTGAATAAATCATTGATTCTTTTAGGGTTGCTGGTATATCCAATTGGTACAAGGCACTGTGAAGTTCTTGTTGAATAAATTGTTTGTTATCTTCTATGAAAGAAGTTAATGATGATTGCACGATTACTTTTCCTCCTGTATGTCAAAAGGTTTTAACTCTCCCTGTTCATTCATAATTCTGGTCATTTTTTCCTGTACATTAATTAATTTATCATTGCAAACTTTTGATAGCTTCATGCCTTCTTGATAATAGTTTATTGCCTTCTCCAATGGGACATCCCCTTCTTCCAGCTGTTCAACAATCTTTTCTAATTGTATCATAGCTTCTTCAAAGGAAAGTTCATTCTCACTCATCTGCCTCATCCTTCCGTATTTCTTCTATTCGACATGCCAATATTTCGTTAAGTAACTTTACCTGTATGAGTTCATTTTTACTCGCCTGTTCTCCAGACTTAATGATATTCCCATTTTGGTCATAAGGTATTGCGTATCCACGTTTCATGATTTCCAATGGATTTAATAGCGAAAGTTTATCAATTATGGAACCGATCTGAGTTGCCTTTTGATCACATATGAGCGACATCCGGTTTTGCAGCTCTTTTTGCAACTGGTATATTTGTTTACTCATTGTTTGGATTTGCTGCTCTGGATGATTGCTTAATAATCGTTTCTTGTTGCTACTTAATTCATCATCTTTCTTCTTAACAGTAAATTGCACCGCTTTGTTTAATCGCTCTACCAACTTGTCCAGTTCCTGTTCCTTTTGAATGACTAGTTGTTTAGGATAACGAAATGCATAGGACTGATTCAAATGTCCAAGTTGTTTTGATGACGAATAGAGCTGATTGTTCATGAATGTTGTTAAAGAACGTTTGATTTGGAGCAATTTATCCTTTAACTCTATCTGCGAGGGCACTGCTAATTCAGCAGCACCTGTAGGGGTGGGGGCTCGTAAATCAGAAACATAGTCACTGATTGTTGTATCAGTTTCATGGCCAACTGCGGAAATAATAGGTATTCTTGAATCATATATTGCCTGTGCCACTATCTCTTCATTAAAACCCCACAATTCCTCTATAGATCCCCCGCCTCTACCGACAATTAACAGATCGAGATCTGGAAGGCTGTTTGCTAATTCAATACCCCTTACGATTGAACCAGCAGCATTTACTCCCTGCACAAGAGCGGGGATTACTGTTAGACCAACAGTTGGATATCTGCGTTTAATGGTCGTAATTATATCTCTGATTGCTGCACCAGTCGGCGACGTGACAATTCCGATATGTTCAGGATAGGGAGGTATCTCTTTTTTGTGGTCCTGTTCAAAATAACCTTGCTTTAACAATTTATCTTTTAATTGCTCAAAGGCAAGATAAAGCGCCCCAATGCCATCAGGTTCCATATGTTGTATGTATAGTTGGTACTGTCCATAAGGTTCAAATACTCCAATATCACCAGTAATTAAAACCTTCATGCCATTTTCCGGGGTAAACTTTAATGATCGATTATTACCTGCAAACATTACTGCTTGTATTCTCGTTTGATTATCCTTTATTGTCAGGTACATATGTCCCCTGCTATGGAGTTTAAAATTAGAAATTTCCCCTCTAACAAACACTTGATGTAAATGCGGGTCGGTATCAAACTTTCGTTTAATATACTTCGTAAGTGCTGTTACAGTAAGATATTGTACAGTCACTATGCTTTCCGTCCTTTTGCGGCCTTGATCGTGTTTTGCAGCAGCATAGTAATAGTCATGGGCCCAACACCCTTAGGAACCGGTGTTATATAAGAGGCAACTTCTTTTGCTTCCTCAAAATCTACATCGCCTGTTAATGATCCATCCGCAAGACGGTTTATGCCAACATCAATAATGGCTGCACCTGGTTTTATGTGATCAGCGCCAATTGCGCCCGGGATGCCAACAGCAACAATTAAAATGTCTGCCATTTTGGTAAATTGTTTTAAACCCTTTGTCTTGGAATGACAATATGTAACAGTTGCATTTTCATTTAATAAAAGTTGTCCAACAGGTTTGCCAACTATATTACTTCTTCCTATCACAACAACATGCTGTCCTGAAATAGCAATATTCTTTGATTTAAGCATGGTAACAATGCCAAACGGGGTACAAGGAAGAAACGTATCCTTTCCTGTCATCATCCTCCCAATATTTACTGGATGAAATCCATCTACATCTTTGCCCGGATCAATATATTCAATAACTTTCTGTTCTGCAATATGTTCTGGCAATGGTAATTGGACCAATATCCCATCAACTTCTGGATCATTATTTAATTCTGAAATAAGCTGTAACAATTTTTCCTCACTAGTTGAATCAGGTAATTCAATTATATCTGATGAAATACCAGTTTCAGCGCTTGCTTTCTTTTTTCCTTTTACATAGGACTTAGATGCGGGATTATCTCCAATTAATACTACGGTTAAGTGTGGGGTAATCCCCTTGTCCCGTAATTCAGTTACTTCATTCTTCATGTTATCTTTTAATTGCTGTGCTAATTCTTTTCCATTAATTATCTCAGCTGACATAACTGCATTCCCCTTTTATGCGATTATTTTTGATAATACACCATTAACAAATTTTCCGGACTTTTCATCTCCGTATTTACTTGCCAATTCAACTGCTTCGTTAATAGATACATTCGTTGGTATATCCTCCATATACAAGATTTCATATGTCGCTATACGCAAGATTGTTTTCTCAACCGAAGCAATTCGCCTGATTGACCAATTCTCCAAATGATACGAAATGTTCTCGTCAATGGTTGTCTGTTGTTGAACCACTCCTTGAACCAGTGTCTCCAAAAAGGAATCAATTTCCTCTTCGCCGTGATGTTCGTGTAACTCTTCATTTGGATCAAATTCATTTAAATCCATTTGAAATAGTAGCTGGAATGCCTTTTCTCTTGCTGTGTGCCGTTTCATCATTCATTACTCCTTTAAACATATCTCTACAAATAATAACATGAACATTAAACCAATGCTAGACAGAAAAAACGGCCAAAAGGATTGTTTCCCTTTAGCCGTTTCACTTTATTCATTTTCTGTATTTTCTTTCATTTCCATCTGAATTCCGACGACATGAACGTTAACTTCGGAAATTTCCAGTGCTGTCATACTCTTTAATGTCTGCCTAATATTCGTTTGAAGCTCCTGCGCTACTTTCGGTATTGTCACACCGAAATCCAATACCACGTATAAATCAATTGTAATCCCCGCTTCAGTAAGCTCAACCTTAACACCTTTACTAAGTGATTTTTTACCAAAACGTTCGACAACTCCAGAAGCAAAGTTTCCGCGCATAGAAGAAATGCCTTCCACTTCTGATGATGCAATCCCGGTAATAATTTCAATTACTTCCGGAGCAATTTCAACGGTACCCAAACTACTATCCTCACTTACATTTAACAAAGGCTGTTCACTCATCGTAACACTCCCTTATTTTCACCTTAACGAATTATTTAATCAGGCAGTTACTTTTTTTCCAAAATAGGGTGTTCTTCTAAAAACTTCGTATTAAAGTCTCCGTTTTCAAACACTTCATGTTCCATGATTAAACGCTGGAAAGGAATTGTCGTATGAATTCCATCTACGACAAATTCGTCAAGTGCCCGCTTCATACGATTTAATGCATCTTCCCTTGTCGAACCATAGGCGATTAATTTTGCAATCATCGAATCGTAATATGGCGGAATGGAATATCCGGGATATGCAGCCGAATCAATTCTTACTCCAAATCCACCAGGTGGTAGGTACATTTCAATTTTCCCTGGTGATGGCATGAAATTCTTAAATGGATTTTCTGCATTAATCCGACATTCAATTGCCCAACCATCATACGTAATATCCTTTTGACCGAACGACAATTTCTCGTTGTTTGCTACTTTAATTTGTTCTTTAATTAAATCAATTCCTGTCACCATTTCTGTAACCGGATGTTCCACTTGGATACGGGTATTCATTTCCATAAAATAAAATGATTTGCTTTTACGGTCAAAAATATATTCAATTGTTCCAGCACCAACATAATTAACGGCTTTAGCTGCCTTCACAGAGGCTTCTCCCATTTTTTTTCGTATGTCCTCTGTAATTGCAGGAGAAGGTGATTCTTCAATCAATTTTTGTAATCGGCGCTGAATTGTACAATCACGTTCACCTAAATAAACAACATTACCGTGTTTGTCGGCAAGAATCTGAATTTCAACGTGACGGAAATCCTCAATAAATTTTTCTAAGTAAACGCCGGGGTTACCAAAAGCAGTCTCTGCTTCTTTTTGAGTTACACGAATCCCTTTTATTAATTCTTCCTGATTTTGTGCGACCCGGATACCTTTTCCGCCACCACCGGCAGTCGCCTTAATTATTACAGGATAGCCTATTTCATCGGCAACCTTTTTCGCCTCTTCTTCATTTGCAATAATGCCTTCTGAACCAGGTACAATTGGAACATCAGCCGCCTTCATCGTTTCCCGCGCAACATCTTTTATTCCCATCTTTTGGATAGATTGAGCGGACGGACCGACAAAGATAATATTGCAGGCATCGCAAATTTCTGCAAAATCGGCATTTTCTGCAAGAAAGCCATAACCTGGATGGATCGCATCCACCTTTGTTAATGTTGCAACACTCATGATATTTGTAAAATTCAAGTAACTGTCTTTACTGGCGGTCGGCCCTATACAATAGGCTTCATCGGCTAATTGGACATGTAATGACTCTTTATCAGCCTCAGAATAAACAGCCACAGTTTCAATGTCCATTTCCTTGCACGCACGGATAATTCGTACGGCTATTTCTCCTCTGTTAGCAATTAACAGTTTTTTAATCACTTGTTCCATCCCCTTATTTAGCCTTTACTCTAAATAGTGGTTGACCATATTCAACTAGCTCTCCATCTTCCACTAAAATCTCAACGATTTCTCCACTTACTTCGGCTTCGATTTCATTAAATAATTTCATTGCCTCCACAATACAGACTACCGTATCATTTGCAACCTTGCTTCCGGTTTGTACATATGGATCTTTTTCCGGAGACTCTGCACTATATAGGGTTCCTACCATTGGTGATACAATTTCATAGTCGTAATCTTTTTTTGCCTCCTGATTAGCCGGGTTTTCCACAGCAGGAGCTGAGCTTTCCACTTTTTCTTCTTTTGGAGCAGTTTGTTCTACTTCCTGTACTTGTTTTGGCTGTTCGGTTTTATTCACAGTTTGCTGTGGTATTTGAATAACTTCACCATCACTAGTTTTCTTCATAGATACTTTAGCACCATCTAATTCATACGTGAATTCGTTGATGGTTGACTGATCAATTAGTTTAATTATTTCGCGAATCTCTTGAACTTTTAACATGCTTGGCACTCCTTCTTTTATTTAAAAATGCGAACAAATAGAAATAACTCCCGTAAATATTTTACGCTAAATCATATAAAAACTTCAACCCATCGTGGAAAAATACATAAAGTGAAATTTCATTCAGCTAGGTAATTACTGCCCGCCATACTGCAATAAAACCGTTTTCAAGTTCTATTATAGCAATGATAATTCCTGTTGGCGAATAGTTTCACCTAAGAGTAAGTGTATTTCCAGCGAATCCCAATACAAAAGCATTTATAATATCATTAAAAAAGCTTTCCCCCTGCGGGGTCTCACCTATACCTATCATGAGGCCACTGAAAAAGTGGTGGATTTTAAAAATTTCATTTTTCACCTTAACTTAGATTCTTGAATATACAAAGACTCCTCGAAAAAGAAATGCACTTTTTCTTCGTGCGATGCCTATTCAGGAAAGCTTTCCTTGTCCTGTGGGAAGTGAGAGATCGGCGAGACACCGGAGGACGGCATTTAAGGAGGCCCTACTAAAACCGCCCTTTGCGGGCAACGTCGGCTACCCCTTGCCGGGGCAAGGAGGCTCGTCACTCGCCCTAAGGTGCGCGCAGTATATTCAAGATGCGATGATTGATCCACATATTTGTACCATATTTATCTTTTTCAGTGGCTTCGTTAAGTTTCTCGAGGAAACTGAAGCCGTGCCCTAAGGTGCACAACGGTCCGCAGCGGAAAACAACCCAGCGTACACGTCGCTATTTAACAATTGTGGTGATATTAGCAATGAACTAGTGAACCTCCCCCACCAAATCACAGATTTGGAAGGGGCTTCAATTGACTTAAATACAGCAATCATCACGCTTTAGTTAAAGCACCTTTGGTGCTAAGTGCCTGATGTAAGCTAATTAATGAAGCCAATGTCAGCCGTGTTCTAGCTACGATCGAAGGGACTTTTGCCTTCAAACGTAACCTTTTCTTCTCAGAAAAGGATTTTAAAATTTCTCGCACGAAATAACGTGCGCCAATATTATAAGACGCACTTAAATCTGCGTGATAGACCTTACCACTCTTAAATGTGGCGAGGTCTTTTTTATTATTTCGTTTCACTTCACCGGAACCGTCAAATGCAAGCGCGGAAGTATATTTTGCATTCACTCTGCGGATACGAATACCGCGGTAATGTGCCATTTCTTCAACCTTGGATTGAATACCTATTTTGGACCAGTAATGAAGCTTATGCCGTAAGCGCTTTGCACCATAAACTCCTGAAGGGAGTTTCATCTTTCCAAGGTACTCAAATACAATGACGGATGCTTGATGAAGGTCAGCAAATTTGACGATTTCTACCGCAGTATTTACTTTGATATGATTCTGTAATCCGTTAATCTTTCTCCAGTAATTTGGAGCTTCTATCTTACCAGATAATCGCTGCGCTTTTTTAAGTTTGTTAACAGTTATTCTCAAGCGGTCTTTTTCTAATGGCTGGTTAATAAACCTACAGCCAATGACAGTTCCGTCTGAACGCATTACTGAACAAACCGCGGAATTTGTTATTCCTAAGTCTACGGAAATAATCGTTTGATCTTTAAGTTTCGTTTTATTTAATTTGATCTCTTTTTCATAAGAAAAGTTAATAAAATATTTTTTTCCAACTTTAATAAGCGTTGGATTATTTTCTTTCCAATCGGTGATGTTCCTGTTTTTTAAGTTTTTGTTGTTGAACTTAACTTTTACCCAAACCCAATCGTGATTCAGATATACTTTTATTTTCGCTTCATCAACATCCGTGCGAATAAACATATTATCCTTATAAAAAACAGGAAACTCGTTATAATCTACACCTAACTTAGAAGGTTTTTTATTAAACGCCTTGCCGTCGGCAATGGCTTTAGACTTTTCATTCTCCCAATTTTTATAATTAGAACGATAACTGTTCACAATCCCAAAGGACTTCGAGATTGCAGCCCTTCGAAGATAGGAAGGAAACTTATAAAAACAAAGCGTAAAATTATATTTCGGAGAAGGGTTGCTCTTCGTTTGGTGCATAAGTTTTTCAATAATACGTATAGCTTCCTTTGTACTCGAACCTTCAAGAATAGACCATTCTTTATTGACAACATCGACAGTAAATTTTAAAGCTTCTCGATAAATAATAAGCGTTGGTTCGAACGATTTTTCACTGTGCGATAAAATTTTATTTTTGATCGTTTTGACCTGCTTCATCGAACAACCCTCCTTCCGTTTATTCTAAATTATATGATATAATTATTATAACTCATATCAGTTGTAAAAAACAATAAGGAGAGACAAATATGCATTATAACAAAAATAGACACGCTGCTTATAAGCTAACATATCATTTAGTTGTTTCCACGAAATATAGACATCCAGTTATTTCAGAACCAATAAAAAAGCGACTCGAAGAAGTCGCCCATAATCTATTTTCTAAATGGAATTGTGACATTATTGAATTTAATAGCGAGGAAGATCATCTACACATTTTATTTGATGCACCTCCGCAAATCAATCTGGCAAATTCCATTAATAGCTTTAAAACAGTTTCTTCTAGATATATCAGAAAAGAGTTTGCAGATTTCCTTAGCTCTTATTATTGGAAGCCCTACTTTTGGAACAGAAGTTATTTGATTCTAACAACTGGTGGTGCTCCATTGGAGATGATAAAAAAATATATCCAAGATCAAAATATCAAGACCGCGAAGGCTAACCCCCACTAATTGCTGTGCAATTTGAAGGGGACTGCACCTTCGCTCTTTGTTCAAAAATGCTAAAAAAAATGGCCCCAGAATCTGGGGTCATTTCATTAATTTTTGTTATTCGGATTTTGGCTGGTGATAAACGTTAACTGGAATTTCACCAAATTCATCACGTGCCATTTGCATAATTTGAACGACTTCCTGATTTGTCAGTTCGCCTGACTTTACATTAATTTGCACCTGATCCTGGTTAGATCTTACCAGTACATCCTGATACTCTGTATTGGCTAAAATTGATTCTTCTAAAACTGATTCTTTTGTTGCAAGTTGATCCAGTACATCCATTTCATTTAGGGCCTCATTCTTTTGCTCAGTTGTGGCTGAACTTGATGCCACGACATCTGCCAGACGGTCCTTTCTTTCACTGCGTGAATCCTGAATTTCCAAACGAAGTGATGTAAATAACTCATCTTCTTGTCCAACATTTGCAATGTCCTCAACGTTTGCCTCTCCCTCTGTACCTTCTCCTGTAGTAACCACATCATCATTTTGCTTAAGTCCCTCGTCAATAAATGCCTGGTCTTCCATATCCGGCGATGTCATGTAGTAAACACTTAGTACAATCATTAAGCTAAGCATTGTTAGTAACCATACAGTTTGTTTTTTCAACATAAATTAATCTCCCCTAACTTTTTGACATTACTGAAACTCTATGCGTTGGAACATCTAACACCCTTGAAACGGCCTCAACCACCCATTTTTTTACTGTTGCATGGTCAACACCTTTAGCGATAACGAATACTCCTCTAACTTCAGGCTTTTTCGTTTGTATTAAAAGAGGTACTTCCTTATCACCCTGACGAACCAATACAACCTGTGTTTCCTTGGAATAATCCTCGATTTCCCGTGTTCCACCACTCTTATCTGTTTCCTCGGTAGTCTGTTTTCCTGTAATTAGGTTTTTCTCATAGACTTTTACTTTGGTTGAATCGAGGTTTACCATAATCTCAACTTCTGAGACCCCTTTAATTTTTTCAAGCAGTTCCTGTAATTGCTTCTCATAACTCTCTTCCAAATCTGTAACGTTTGAAGTTGTAGACTTCTTATTACTCAGGGTTGGTTTGGTTTCCGGCTGCTGTACTGCAGTGTTGCCAATTGTTTGTTCATGTGCTGGTTCATCTGGTGACGAACTGGAGAAGACATTTGCGATAATGATTAATAGTAATCCAGTGACCCCGATGATAATTAAATATTTACTCTTTTTAGTTGGCACCTTGTCTTTTGTTTTTCCATCCATGTTTTGGAAAAATCTTTTGATAAACTCTTTCAAGTTGTCCCCCCCTTCCAAATGACAGTTACCTCTTTATTTTCAATTTCCCATACATCCCGTAACAGGTTTTCTATTTCTTCTAATTCTGGGCTGTCCTTATTACGTTTTGGAGTGTTTGTGTTAATAACTACTTCATCTACAATGTTTACACCCTCCTCACTTTCTTCTGCATGTTTTATATAAACAATGACTTCCTCCAAATCCTCAAATTCTTTACGCGTTGGTGTTTTTTCTGATGCAAATGAAAACTCAATGTTGGTAATTGCTGCTTGATAGGATTCTAGTAAAGGGGTCTTAGCAAGATCAATAAGTTGGACAGCCATTTGTTCTTCAATATATGCAGATTGTTTGTCTTGTATTTCATTTTTTTGAAATTCTATTAAACTTTTCATATCTTTCTCATCTGCATTATAGTTTTCAAGCCTTTCATACGAAGCGGTTAGGGCTTCTTTAACATCTATATGAAATAAATAAAAAATAGGTTTCAAAAAAATCAGGATTAAAATTAGTGCAATCACCAACTTTATATATTTTTTCATGGATGTTGCGGGAATCAGTAATTCGACAATCGTTGCGAGAAGCATAAAGATAATTATTTGCGTGATCCATTGGACGATGGCATCCATATTCCTAGCCCCCTACCTGAGCATTAACGTTATATTACCAGCCACAACTAGGATTACTATTGCCAGGAAGAACATAAGGGTGACGGCTATTAATGACGCGAGAATATACATGATGTGTTTACTAATTACATTAAGACTCGTTATGATGGGTCCATCCCCTATAGGCTGTAAAACTGCTGCAGCAATTTTATAGATAAAAGCTATCGCGAATATTTTTAGTGCTGGGAAAAGAGCTATGAGCACAATCACGATTAGCCCAACAATCCCAACTGAGTTTTTCAATAACAATGAAGCACTCAGAATCGTATCCGCTGCATCCGTAAAGGTTCTTCCAACAATTGGAATAAAGTTTCCGGTAATGAACTTGGCCGTTTTCATTGCCACCCCATCCTGAATGGCACTGGCAGCCCCCTGGACGGATAACACGCCTAAGAATATTGTTAAAAATACACCCAATACTCCTAAACTGACGGATTTAAGTAAACTCGCTAAATGGGTAACTTTATAGCTGTCAGTCAAACTTGAGACTATCAGCAATAAGGCGGATAGAAACAATAAGGGCAATATAAAATTGGAAACAAGCACCCCGCTAGCAAAAATTAAAAATATGATAATTGGGTGAAAAAAGGAAACGGTTATCAAACTGCCAAATGTAGCCATTAAACCAAGAATTAATGGCAGCAAAGCAATTAAAAAGCTACTCATTGCATCGATCGCGTCTTTAGTATAGGAAAAGACCAAATAAAAACTATTTACCGCAATAAATAATAAAACAAGATAGACTGTAAAGTAAGCTATTTTACTGACCATACTTTTCTCAAAGGCAGTATGCATCGTTTGTAATAAAACGGAAAACAAGGTCAACATAAGCAACATCCCCAACAGTTTTCCGTTTACAATTATTTCATGAAATAAATATTCTCCTAGCCCTAGTACGGTGTTCTTTACAGAGAAGTCTCCATTGCTTTTTATAAACTCATATAAACTTGATTTTTCAAGGGCCGGTAAATATCCACCATACTCACCAATTAATTTATTCCAATGCTGCTGAATACCTTCTAATGACACCTTGTCAAGGACATCCGTTTCGATCTCCGTAATTGGTGTGGATGTGGATGCTGAAACAGTGCCTGCAAACGATAGAATGACAATGATAACTGCAATAATTACAAAACATTTAGAACATCCCATCCATAATTACTACTCCCTTCCTAAGTTCTTAAGGCTTTGAACTTAGCTTACTGGTAAAAAGTTCAGAATTGCTTCTATTACCGCCGAAATGATCGGAACTGCCAATAATAAAATGAATACTTTCCCAGCAAGCTCGATCTTTGAAGCAATCGATGCAAGTCCCGCGTCACGGGTGATGTTTGCGCCTATTTCAGCAATGTAGGCAATTCCAATTATCTTAAGAATCGTTTCCATATAAATGCCGTCTATCGAGGCCTTTTCGCCTAGCGAGTCAATTAACTTTAATACGGAACCGATTTGGGTAATAATTACCGATAATATAACGATTCCGGTCAAAATGATTAAAAGATAAGCAATAGAAGCATGTGTATCTTTTAAAATAATAAATAAAATACTTGAAATTATCCCCAACGTTACAATCTGTAATATGTCCATGTGAATCTATCCTTGAAAGAGGAATACGGATTTAATCTGTTGAAATAGATCGGCTAAACCATTAATAACAATGATGAGAACAATAATAAAACCAACCAGCGTTGCAAACTGGGCAATTTCTTCTTTTCCCATCTGTTTTAAAATGGTGTGAATTAAAGCTACGATAATTCCGATTCCAGCTATTTGAAATAATATGGATGCATCCGTAAGCATTGATGTACCCCTTTCCTTACTAAATGAGTAGAAGGACAATGAATAAACCACTTAATACGCCCAGGCTTTTGGCCATCTTACTATATTTCATTTCATTATCCCGCGCTTCCTCCAACTCGCGGTCTAAATGATGTACAGCTAATTGAATATGCTTTTGTTGCTGATTAAAGTCATGCTGGCCGAGTGTCCGGCCAAACTGGTTAAGAATTTCTTTTTCATTCTTACCAATTGCGGATATCCGGTTAAGCATTTCCATATGTTGACTCCATACACTGAACAAGTCCGTTTTATTTTCATCCAGATTAATTGCGAGGTCCTGAAAAAAGGTTCTCGTAGGATCTGGTAATTGTTTTGCTATACTGTCAAATGCATCCCTAAGTGGCAATTGACTATAAAGGATTTCAGCCTCTAATATTTGCAGAGCGTTTTTGAGTTGACGAATATGTTTAGGACGATCTCGCAGTTTGTTACTAATTTCAAAACCTATCCATGTAGTGGTGCCGATGAATAGAAGTGCTCCTATCCACTCCATTTGCCAAGCACCTCTCTTTTTCCAGAATGCTGATGCCATTTTGATCATATATTTCCTTAATAATTCCCGGCTGTTGTTGTCTTTCCAAAAGTACAAACCGTTTAAAAACATCCTGTTGAAATAGTGGTTGCAGGGAAGGGCGCTTTTTAATTTCTTCAAGGGTTTGTCCATGCACAGAACAAATCACGATAACCCCTGCGAGAATTGCCTCCATTAATGCCTGTACATCTTTTTTGCTCCCAATTTCATCAACGACTAGAATATCCGGTGACATCGATCGAATCATCATCATCATACCTTCAGCTTTCGGACAAGCATCCATTAAATCCGTTCTTAATCCTACATTATGTTGTGGAACTCCTTTTATAGAACCTCCTATTTCCGAACGCTCATCGATAACAGCTACCTTTTTGGCAGGTATGCTTTTCCAGCCAGTTGCAATTAACCGAACTATATCTCTTATCAGTGTCGTCTTTCCTGTTTGTGGAGGGCCGATGAAAAGCGTATTCATATAACTACTGTCCCTGTAAAGAAATGGGGCAATTGGCGCGGCAGCATTTACCTTTTGCTTTGCAATTCGAATATTAAAGAAAGTAATATGTTTTATTGCCTTGACCGCTCCACCGAGCGTATTCACTTTTCCAGCGAGTCCAACACGATGCCCGCCCTCAATTGTGACGTACCCTTCACGAAGCTCGTCCTCCATTCGGTATAGGGAAAAACTGCTTAACTGATTTAATACAAATATTCCATCCTTTTGTTTTGGTTTTACTTGGTGGATCCACTCAGTTTTTGTATCATATATAAGCTCAAGCGGTTGGTTAAGCCGGAAACGGATTTCCTGCAACTCGCCCCACCGCTTATGAACCTTATGTTGAATGGCGTCCTTTATGTCATCCGGAAATAAGCGCAGTATCTCGTCCATAAAATTATCACCTTGCTAACATTTTGATTTTTATAGTATTTATATGGTTGATTGATAATTGATATGACAAAATTGATAGGATATGAACGATTAGTAGATATATATTTCTCAGAATTGCTTTATATGTTAAACTTTCTCTATATAAAAAAACTATATTTAGTCTTTAGGAGGTAACATGAAAAACTTTAAAAAAGCAATGGTTGTATTATTGCTGGCAATTTTTGTTGTAGGCTGCAGTCCAACCTCGGGATCATCCAAATCAGAAGATACATCAACAAAAGAGTCCGAAACGACTAAACCGGAAAAACCAGATACGGCGTCAAAGTCTGATGATCCATTACAAACGGTAATCGAGAAAAATCCGACCGTAAAAGAAAAATGGATGGGCTTGCCTCAGGAATTTCAAAAAAAGGTTATCGTGCCCCAGTTGGGTTCTCTCCCATTTTCAGTAGACGCGGTTGACGTGTTTACCATGGCAACTGGTATATTACCCCCGGGCGTTAAAACCAATTTTAATATTATTTTAAAATCCAAAAATAGTTTCCCTAGAATCCACATAATTGCATTTGATGTGGAAGGGCAGGACGTGACATTTGGTGACTATACGAGTGAGGCCGAACTAACTGAAAATATTACTGGATACTATACTGAAAGTGAGAAAGAAAAAGAAATAAGCTGGCTGAGAAAAGATGAAACAATTCGGTATGTGGTGAAATATGTTGAAGGAAAAGATAAAGAAGTTTCTACCAGTAAAGAACAATTAATAAAAATCGCCAATACGATGATTGATCAAATAGACTAAATGCAAACAAAAAAAGAGCATCCCAATCGGAATGCTCTTTTTGTTAGAAAAATTAAAAACGAAACACTAGAATAACTTCGCCTTTTATGTTGGTTATGCCCTTGATACATATTTTCCATCTGAGGTACTGATAATCAAAACGTCCCCATTATTAATGAAGAATGGTACCTGGACAGTAATCCCTGTTTCAAGTGTCGCTGATTTTGTACCACCGCTTGCTGTGTCACCTTTAATTCCCGGTTCTGTTTCTGTCACTTGCAATTCTACGTTGTTTGGAAGCGAAACGCCAAGAACCTCTTCGTCATGGGTAATAACTGCTACTTCCATATTTTCCTTAATAAACTTTAACTCATTTTCAATTTGATTGGTTTGTAAGTCAATTTGTTCATACGTGTTTGTATCCATGAACGTGTGTGCGTCACCAGATGCATAGAGGTACTGCATTTTTTTATTTTCAATATGCGCCTTTTCCACCTTTTCTCCACCACGGAATGTCTTTTCCTGAATATTTCCATTCCGCAAATTACGCAATTTGGAGCGCACAAATGCTGCACCTTTTCCTGGCTTCACATGTTGAAAGTCCATAACCTGCCATAAATCATTGTCCACTTCTATTGTCAAACCTGTTTTAAAATCATTTACTGAAATCATTTACTGAATCCTCCTTTTTCACAACCGTTGCTTATAACTGAATAAGCTCCTTTGTAGCATTTGTTAAACGCTCGTATCCGGATTCTGTCACGAGAATATCATCCTCAATTCGGCATCCTCCAACATTCGGTACGTAAATGCCTGGTTCTACGGTAACAACCATTCCTGCTTCAAGTTTAGCTTCATACTTATAGGATAGGCTGGGGCCTTCATGAACTTCCAGGCCAACGCCATGTCCTGTTGAATGGCCAAAATAATCGCCATAGCCTTTTTCTGTAATGTAATCTCGTGTCAACGCATCTGCTTCGACACCAGTGATACCAGGTTTAATTCCTTCCACACCCTTTAATTGTGCAGTAAGTACAGTATCATAAATATTTCTTAATTCATCATTTATTTCACCAACAGCAATTGTGCGGGTTGTATCAGAGCAATATCCTTTATAAAGCGCCCCGTAATCTAATGTCACAAGTTCCCCGCTTTCAATTTTTTTGTCTGATGCAACACCATGCGGCAATGCTGATCTGTAGCCGGAAGCAACGATAATATCGAAGCTTGATGAAGTTGCCCCTTGCTTACGCATAAAAAATTCAAGTTCATTTGATACATCTATCTCTTTTACGCCTGGTTTGATAAAACCTTGGATATGCTCATAAGCATCATCCGCTATTTTCGCAGCATCTTTTAAAATTGAAATTTCATCACTTGTTTTGATTAAGCGGAGCTTTTCAATAATACCGCTTACTGGAACCAATTCTTTATCAATCGTTTTATTGTAAATTTCGTACGTCGCATACGTCAGATCATCTTTTTCAAAACCAACACGGGAAACATTTAATTCATTTAACTGTTTATTAATTTCCTCAACTATGCCTTTTTTATGTTCAACAATTGTAAATCCAACTGCTTGTTCGTTCGCCTGTTCTGTATATCTGAAATCCGTAATAAAGCGTGTGTCAGACATACTGACAATGGCCACACCGGCCGTTCCGGTAAAATTAGTTATGTATCTTCTATTGTAAGGATTTGTAATAATAAGTGCATCTAAATTAGCGGTTGATAACGCTGATCGTAATTTTTCAATTTTCTCCATTTTTCCCATTCCCTTCTATTCTTTATCAATTAATGCTATTGCTGCAAGTTTATAACCCGTAAATCCCAACCCAACAATTTGCCCATAACAAACAGGTGCCAGCAGTGAACGATGACGGAATTCCTCGCGATTGTGCACATTCGATATATGTACCTCAATAACTCTGGTGTCGATTGCCTTAATTGTGTCCCGTAAAGCAATGCTTGTGTGCGTATATGCTGCCGGGTTAAAAATAATGCCCGTATATTTTCCGTTTGCTTCCTGGAGCCTGTCAATCAGTTTTCCTTCATGATTCGATTGAAAACAATCTAGATCATACCCTTTATCCTTCAGAAAGAGTTCCAACGATTTCTCAATATCCGCTAGGGTAAAATCACCATATATATCATTTTCCCGATTGCCCAGCATATTTAGGTTAGGACCATTTACTAGCAGAAGACGCTTCATATGAAATTTACCCCTTTATACCTGGTGATGATTAGACTTTTTTAGTTTATCATAAACGATGGAATATTAATAATGATAAAGAAAAAAACAGCCACAATCGTGCGCTGTTTTTATCCATTATCCAATTGTTTTCCGCGTACAACTGTATCATTATAATCATAGGAAATAGAATATCCAATAAAGGTGCCATATAAAATAAAGAGGCATAGAGTGGAGACAATCGTGTCTTTATTTAACTCAGTCAATGGCGGGATATTTGGAAAAATCGGTTGCAGCAAATAAAATAAAATCCCCCAGAGTACAATGCCAAACACGGCGCCAACCCACATCGAATGCATTTTTTTAAATATCCCATAATATATTAATGCAACAACAATGGAAATCACACCCGTCAGTACAATTGATATGACATCACCTAACCACTCATGTGTCCATTTAGCCTCAAGCCATGACCGCAATATGTAAGATGTTGGTCCAACCTTTGAAAAGTTAAAGTAATACATAATGAGCCCAAGGATACTCGCAATAAGCCCCCCAATAAAGCCCGTTAATAAAGATCTTGCCAGCAATGAACGGGATTCTTCCCGATTATTTTGTTCCAGTTTCTCTCTTTTTGCCATATCCTACACCTCCATCAATAGTATGACCCATTTCCGTTAAACCTATCATGTGTATTAGTAGAAATTTGATAAAAATGAATGTTCATAGCTAGTGAAAGGAGAAAGTTTCTAGTAAAATAAGGTTATGGAAGTATTTAGGAAAAGTGTATTCTTTTCTTTTAAATAAAAGATAATAGTTCCTGAATAATTTGAGCGAAAAGGGAAAGAATCTAGAGTAGTTGCTCCATATTTTACAACTTTTGTAGAAAATGATGCTATAAAACCGGTTAGAAGTGGTATATGAGTACTAATAGAAAATAAATTCGCCCGTTAAAATTGAGAGGAGGACAAATGATGTTTCGTAATAAATTTTCTGTATTTCTCTATGTGATTCTGGGCCTTGCTGCTATAGGGTTAGTAACACAATTATTTACCAATACGGTAAATTTTTTAACAAACATAATGATCATGCTTGGAATTGGTGTAGCTATTTTTGCGGTAATCTATGTTTTCTTTTTCAGGAGAAGGGCAACCTCCAATGATATGAAGAAATATAAAAGTGCGGTTAAACAGTCGAAATCAAAATATGCCAATAAAACTTTTAGTTCAATTCCCGGAAACAAGAAAAAACCGGCTTCCCTCATAAAGAGGAAATCCAGTAAACGTGCAACACATCTTCGGGTAATTGATGGCAATAAGCATAAACGAAAAAAACGAGCTACTTACTGAGCTCGTTTTTCTTATTGTTATAAACGATTATGGCCAGCTTGTTAAGAAAACATCAGCACTCTCTTTCCCCAATTCGATTAGTTGCTTTTTCACTTTATCTTCAATTCGAAAATTTGTTGTGTCCACTCGTTTTATCGGGATAAAAATCGTATTTTTTTGATGAGAAGTAGATATATATCTTATGTCATGTGCCTGTTTCATTGTTTTGAAAAGTGCTTGTGACAGATCCACGACATTCTTTATTTTTTTTGGATCCGTATTTTCAATATCATCACTCAGTTTAATCCCTAAAACGGGTCGTAAATTTCGTTCATTTGGCTTATCAAAAACCCATAATGGGTAATTGCTTAATAAGCCGCCATCAACGATAACACTTCTTCTTGATGTTTTACCTGATATTTTCTTGGGCATAAAAAAATATGGATAACCCGCACTCATTCTTATCGCCTTTGCTATTAGGAAATGATTCGGATCAAGCCCATATACACGTTCTAAATCGTCTGGAATAACAACTAATTTCCCTAAAGAAAGATCACTTACAACTATTTTTAAATAACCTGGTTTTAAATCACGAAACGTGTACACATTCCTTTCAGCCAGACAATTGTACAACCATTCTTCCAGACAATCCCCCTTATAGATCCCCATTTTAAAATATAAATAAAACCATTTACTTAATGGGAGTAACTTGCTGATTAAAGGGGGATCAAGAAACTCACGCAGATCTAATTTCTTCATCATTTCATCTAATTCGCCTGGTGAATAACCAACAGCAAGTAAACCAGCTATAATGGACCCCGCGGATGTTCCCGCAACTCGTTCCAATTCGAGATTATGAGCCTTCATACTTTCTAAGGCACCCAAAAATGCAAAAGACTTCACCCCACCACCTGAAAACACTACGTCTATTTTCATTGGTCAACTCCTTATGATGTCTTGTTACATATTTAAGCAAAAAAATAGTGAATTAGAACGGTGGACAAATACATTTTTAATTTTCGTTGTCCATTTTTCTTAAATCTTCAATCCTGGTTTTGTCCGCATTGAAATAACTTACCAATCCACCGATTCGATCAATTGAATTCCAGCTTAAATGATGTTCAATTCCTTCAACATCGTCATAAATCTTATCGTTATCAACACCAATTATCGTAAGGAACTGTTCTAAGAGTTCGTGACGGAAAACAAGCCTCTCTCCAATTTTTTTGCCTTTCGAAGTGAGGATAAATCCGCGATATTTCTCATAATTCACATACTCATCTTTGTCCAGCTTTTGGATCATCTTTGTCACGGATGAAGGGTGTACCATCAACTGTTCAGCAATATCCGAAACTCGTGCATATCCCTTTGATTCCATTAAAATATAAATTTGTTCGATGTAATCTTCCATACTTGGTGTTGGCATATGATCCCTCTTTCAGTGAATAATTTTTTAGTCAGCGCAACTTTGTTTCTATAAAAAGCATACATCAACAGCCAATAGCAGACAAGTGATAGTAAAAAAAGGAACTAACCAGCATTGCTGGAAAGTTCCTTTCTTTTACCTTTTTGTTTACAATTGCTCAGATATCGTTTTTGCTTGTAAAAAATTTTGCAGATAATCCGGACCGCCGGCTTTTGCATCTGTACCTGACATTTTAAATCCTCCGAACGGGTGGTATCCCACAATTGCTGCCGTACAGCCCCGGTTAAAATACAGATTTCCTACATCAAATTCTGTACGGGCACGGTTTAGATGTTCTCTGTTATTTGAAATAACTGCACCTGTTAGACCATAATCAGTATTATTGGCTATGTCTAGCATTTCATCAAAATCCTTTGCTTTCGTAAAACCAACAACAGGACCGAAAATTTCTTCCTGCATAATTCTTGCCTCTGGATCAAGTCCTGCAAAAATAGTCGGCTGAATGAAATAACCATTTGTATCGTCAATTTCTCCACCTATTTTTAACTTGCCTTCTTTTTGGCCAATTTCAATATAGTCCCTGATTTTGTCAAATTGCTTTTGGTTGATGACAGGTCCCATATACGTATCATTTACCGGGTTGCCGACGGATAATTTTTTCGTAAACTCAATTGATTTTTCTAACACTTCATCATAAACATCCTGATGAATTACTGCCCGTGAGCAAGCTGAACATTTTTGACCCTGGAAACCAAATGCGGAGTTAACGATAGCATCTGCAGCAAGATCAAGATCAGCATTCTTGTCAACGATAATCGTGTCTTTTCCGCCCATTTCTACGACCACATGTTTGAGGTGTTTTTGTCCTTCTTGTACCTTAGCAGCTTTTTCATAAATCCGTGTACCTGTTGCACGTGAACCTGTAAAATTAACGAATTTCGTCGTGGGATGGTCAACGAGGTAATCACCAATTTCACTAGGATCACCTGGTACAAAGTTCAGTACACCGTCTGGCAGGCCAGCTTCCTCAAGAACTTCAACAAGCTTTGCGGCAACGACAGGTGTATCTTCTGCCGGTTTTTGCAATACTGTGTTACCTGTTACAAGTGGTGCCACGGTCGTTCCACACATAATTGCAAAGGCAAAGTTCCAAGGTGGAATGGTAACACCGACACCTGTTGGCTGATAGACGTATTCATTATTTTCACCTGGCCTGTCGTTTACTGGCTTACCCTGCGCAAGCTCAATCATGTGACGGCCGTAATATTCCATAAAGTCGATTCCCTCAGCTGTATCTGCATCTGCTTGTCCCCAAGGTTTACCTGCTTCATAGACCATCGTCGCGGAAAATTCATGTTTGCGACGTCGAACTATCGCAGCCGCTCTAAATAGAATTTCTGCCCGGACTTTTGGATCCCATCTGCTCCATGTTTTAAAAGCTTCTTTTGCGGATTGGAACGCCTTTTCGACTAACTCCTGATCCGCTTGTGAGACCACTCCAACCACCTGTTCCTTATTTGAAGGGTTAATCGATTTATTTTTCTTGTCAGTGGTTATCCGTTTTCCACCAATTACGAGATCATACTCTTTGCCAAAGTCACTTTCTACCTGCTTTAGAGCCGCTTCAAAGGCTTTGCGATTTTCTTCATTAGTAAAATCAGTAAATGGTTCGTGTGTATATGGTAATACCAAAAATAACATCCTCCTTGTTTGCGTCTCTAATTGGGATGTTCCCTTTTAGTCAGAGATAAAACATAGCAGAACCAATATGGAAAATGTTGTTACCAGAAAAAGATGTTACTTCGCACCCAAAAAGGACCCGAATTCGTAAAAGAATTCAGGTCCTTCGTCTCTATTCATCTTACAAACCACATTTTAATTGTGCACCACAGTTTGTGCATGTATTACATCCACCCATGTCCTCTACACTGCCTTTTCGGCATACAGGACAGGTATCTCCTACCTCGGAGCCAATGGTAACATTCGTTTTGTCCAACTCATGGACGGTATCGACCAATACTACTTTTGGTTTCGTTGGTGTGACAACTGTATTGGTACTATTATCACTAAATGTATTTTCTTCTGCCTTTAGTGTTAGCACCTGAGAGTCACGGCTTCCATCAACGTAAACCGTTCCGCCTTTCGCCCCACCATTGTACAACCTGCGATACACATTTTCCACTTGGTTGACCGTATATCCTTTCGGAGCGTTTACCGTTTTTGAAATGGAACTATCTACCCAGCGCTGGATTACACATTGTGTATCGGCATGGGCTTCCGGTGCCAATTCCATTGCTGTAATAAACCAATGTGGTAAGTTATCTGGATCTTGTCCAGGGTTATTTTCCAGATACTTTTCAACGATATCTGCTTTCACTTCGATAAATTTACCAAGTCTGCCACTTCTATAATAAGTGAATGAGAAGTAAGGCTCTAATCCTGTACTAACGCCGACCATTGTCCCGGTTGACCCAGTAGGTGCAACAGTTAAGAGGTGAGAGTTACGAATTCCATACTTAAGAATATCTTCCCTTATATCTTCTGGCATTCCCTTCATGTAACCTGTGCTAATAAATGCTTTTCTTAATGATAATGTTTCTGTATCAGATTCCCCAATAAGAAACGGAAAGCTTCCTTTTTCTTTAGCTAATTCTATCGATGTACGATAAGCGGTTGTTGAAATGGTCTCAAAAATCTGATCCACTAACTCATTTCCTGCAGCCGAACCATACTCAGTTTCACAATAGATTAACAAATCATGCAGCCCCATCACACCTAGACCGACACGACGTTCCCCTAATGCCTGTTTCTTATTTTCTGCTAAGAAATATGGTGTAGCATCAATCACATTATCCTGCATCCTTACACCGGTACGTACTGTTTGTTTCAACTTTTCAAAGTTAATTGATTTAGTTTGACGATTAGCCATCTCCGACAAGTTTACTGCTGCTAAATTACAGACAGAATATGGTGCTAGCGGTTGTTCACCACACGGATTTGTTGCCACTACCTGATCTCCATATGCTTTTGCATTTGTTTTCTCATTTGCATTATCGATGAAGAAAATTCCAGGCTCCGCTGAATATGTCGCACATACATTAATGAGGTTCCATAGTTCTTTTGCTTTAATACGGCGGTATACACGTACGCCATATCCCATTTCTTCCCATTTACGCACATCTCCGACTTCATGCCAATTCTCGTTGTATTCTTTCATTTGCTGTTCAGTGTAATTCTCAACATCAGGAAAACGCAGTGCATACATCTCATCATTGTCAATGGCCGCCATCAATTCTTTGGTTAAACAAATGGAGATGTTGGCACCGGTCAGAAATTCCGAATTATGCACAGAATACGTTCCGCCAGTATTTGATTTTTCTTTTGCCTCTTTTATAGCATCGTTTGTAAATCCACCAAGTCCAGGAATGCTTTGATAGTTTACAATTCCCTGGTAGAGATCTTTTTCCGTTTCGGTTAACGGGGTGAATTTCAGTTTCTCTTGTGCAAGTTGTTTAATTTGTTCATCTTCCGTGTTCTCGATTAAGTAACGTAGAATTCTTGGATTCTGCATTTTTGAAATAATAAATTCGATAATGTCAGGGTGAGAATCTACTAACATTATCATTTGAGCACCACGCCTTGATCCGCCTTGCTCAACTAAATGTGTGAGTTTCGCAATGTCATCTAACCAGGAAACCGATCCGGATGACTTTCCGTTAACGCCTCTTGCTAATGTATTTCGCGGTCGTAGAGTCGATCCATTCGTCCCTACTCCACCGCCTCGTGACATGATTTCCATCACTTGTTTTCGATGATCTGAGATACCCTCGCGTGAATCCTTTATATATGGCATCACGTAACAGTTAAAGTACGTTACGTCTGTTTCAGCTCCGGCACCATATAATACTCGTCCGGCAGGAATAAAATTTAAATTGGCTAGTTCATGATTAAATTTATCAAACCATTCCTGCTGTTTTTCCTGTGTTTGCTCTACATTTGATAAGCCTGTTGCATTACGTCTGGCGATTTGTTCATAATAAATTTCAAGTGGCTTATCAATTACATCGAGTGGTCGTTTCACAACCCCTGTTTTCGCTTCCGCTTCATTATCCAATACGGAGACAAACTCCTGATCCACTTGAATATCAGCAAACTTTTCTTCCCAATTAATTGACTTCACAAATCCCAAGCCGCGTGCAGGAAACTTTGGATCTGCCTTTACGGTTAATACCACAAAATCTCCATCTTTTAATGTTTTTTTCTCTGTATCCTTAAAAGCATATCGATCCAGCATTACCAGCCGCGATACACCTTTATGGGTTAATTTCATATCATCGGTTATTGGATGCACCTGTTGAAATGATTCAATATCTTTGTTTAACTGGATAACGTCAATCGTTTTGCTCTCTTCAACAGCAATCGACAATGTCATCACTCCCTCTATATAATTTCTATCTCTTACTTTATCATTCCTGTTTAAAAATAACAATATATAGTAACGCGTTTTATAAAAAATACTATATCTTGTGATTAGAACGAATAACTTGTAAAATGTCAATTGTTGAAAACAAGCGAAAAACGATTAATTCGGACGAAAAAGAAAGATATATAGCATAGAAAAAACCAATACAGTCTTTTTTCAGAGTTGCAATCCGCTAATACGCCAGTTTTATTGATATAAACAACTTTAATCTATTTTACAGTCCACATCTGACAAAATTCTGTAACAGAAATACTTTGAAAAATAGTGGTAATCACAATATAATAGAGAAAGTAGGAAAAGAGAAAAATTGGGGGATATAAAATGGACTTACAAATGATACTATTAATTGCGATAATAGTGGCACTTATCGTTTATATCACATTACGATATTTAAACCAGCGAAAATATTTAAAAACGCTGACTGAAGATCAATTCAGAGAAGGATATCGAAAAGCACAATTAATAGATGTAAGAGAACCACAAGAATTTAAAAAAGGCCATATTCTTGGAGCACGAAACATACCAGTTACACAAATGAAGCAGCGTCTTGTTGAGATCAGAAAAGATAAGCCGGTTTATCTGTATTGTCAAAGTGGCAGCAGATCTGCAAGAGCGGCACAAATGCTTCATAAGCGAGGCTATTTGGATTTGAATCAGCTAAAAGGCGGATTTAAACGTTGGACAGGTAAGGTTAAATCATAATACGTGTAAAAGGGAGTTGAAACATCATGTTTCAACTCCCTTTTTTTCTCTTATTACTTATAATATCGTAAAATCGGCTTTCTTGCAGCAGTTGTTTCATCCATCCGTTTCACAATAGTTGTGTATGGAGCCTCTTGTACCTTCTCTGGATCGTTTTTAGCCTCCTCTGATATCTCTATCATCGTATCGATAAACCCATCCAGTGTCTCTTTAGACTCCGTTTCTGTTGGTTCCACCATTAATGCTTCCTCAACATTTAATGGGAAATAGATTGTTGGCGGATGGTATCCATAATCAAGTAAGCGCTTCGCAACATCCAATGTTCGGACACCCAGTTTTTTCTGTTTTTTTCCAGAAAGAACAAACTCATGCTTGCAATGCTGTGGATAAGGAAGGATAAACTCCTGTTCTAATTTCCGCATCATATAATTAGCATTTAACACAGCATATTCACTAACCTTCCTAAGACCTTCTGCACCCATTGTCCGGATATACGTATATGCCCTTAAGTTAATTCCGAAGTTACCATAATATGGTTTAACCCGCCCGATTGAATTTGGACGTTCATACTCAAATTCATAGCCATTTTCACCTTTTATTAAAAGTGGTTTGGGAAGGTATGGCTCAATTTCTTTTGAAACACCAACAGGTCCCGATCCAGGGCCGCCGCCACCGTGAGGGCCAGTAAATGTTTTATGCAAATTAAGGTGTACAACATCAAATCCCATATCACCTGGGCGTGTATACCCCATAATTGCGTTCAGATTTGCACCATCATAATACAATTTCCCACCGGCTTCGTGAACAATTTTTGCCATCTCAAGGATTTCTGTTTCAAATAAACCAAGCGTATTTGGGTTAGTCAGCATCAACGCAGCAGTATCTTTACCAACGACCCGTTTTAGATCCTCAAGATCTACCAATCCTTTTTCATTTGATTTAACTGTAACTGCATCAAACCCGGCGACTGTTGCAGATGCTGGATTGGTTCCATGAGCTGAGTCAGGAACAATCACTTTCGTACGTTCAGTATCTCCGTTGGCTTCATGAAAAGCACGGATCATCATTAATCCAGTCCACTCACCCTGAGCCCCAGCTGCCGGCTGCAAAGAAACTTCATGCATACCGGTTATTTCTTTTAATGATGTTTGTAAATCATACAACATTTCTAAGGCACCCTGAACCGTTTTAGGATCCTGATATGGATGAATGTGGCTGAATCCATTGAGCCTGGCAACATCCTCATTTATTTTTGGATTATACTTCATTGTACAAGAACCAAGTGGATAGAAACCGGAGTCCACGCCATAGTTCCGTCTGGACAGTCCTGTATAATGTCGCATTATTTCCAGTTCACTTACTTCTGGTAAATCCGGTGCTTCTCGTCGAACATATGCGTCTTCTAATCCTTCATTAAGATCAAATTCCGGGACATCTGATTCTGGTAAACTATAGCTAGTTCTGCCTTCTTTGCTGCGTTCAAATATTATTGGAAAGTTTTCGTTAGCCATGTATATCCCCCAGTTCTTTAACAAAAGCATCAATTTCAGCCTTTGAACGTATTTCCGTTACCGCAATTAACATATGGCCATTAAGCTCTGGATACGCCCGTTCCAAATCGTATCCGCCGATAATTCCTTTTTGGAGTAGTTTTTCATTAATATCCGTAATTGAACCATCGAGCTTCACAACAAGTTCATTAAAGAACGGTCCCTCCGTAGTCACAGCAAATCCGGCCTCTTTCAATTGTTGTTTTGCGTAACGGGCCTTTTGCATGTTCAACTTAGCCATTTTTTTAATACCGTGTTTCCCAATCGAACTCATTGCCACTGAACTAGCTAACGCGTTTAACGCTTGATTGGAACAAATATTAGATGTTGCTTTATCACGTCTAATATGCTGCTCACGGGCCTGTAACGTTAATACAAATCCACGTAAGCCATCTTCGTCTTTTGTCTGACCTACCAAACGTCCAGGAACCTTACGCATTAACTTTGCAGTAGTGGCAAAATAACCGCAATGTGGCCCGCCAAATTGAGCGGGTATACCAAACACCTGTGTATCGCCAACAACTATATCTGCACCAAATTGACCCGGCGGAGTCAAATATCCAAGTGCAAGCGGATTACTAGATGTAATCAGCATGGTTTTCTTTTGCTGATTTACCAGTTCGTTAATTTCCTGTAATGGTTCAATTTGCCCAAAAAAGTTTGGATATTGCACCACTACACTTGCAGTATCTTCATCAATTTCGCTTGCTAATTGATCTAAATCCGTTAAACCATTTTTGTGATCAATCTCGACAATTTCAAGATGAGGACCTTTCGCATATGAATCAATAACTGCTCGGGATTCTGGATGAACAGCCTTTGAAACCAGAATTTTTTTCTTCTTTGTGGTTGCTGCACTTAAGTTAACAGCTTCTGCCAGTGCTGTTCCTCCGTCATACATGGATGAATTTGCAACTGCCATCCCTGTCAACTCGCAGATCATCGTTTGAAATTCAAAAATCGCCTGCAATTCTCCTTGTGAAATTTCCGGTTGATATGGAGTGTAAGCTGTATAAAACTCTGACCTTGATATAACATGGTCTACAACGGAGGGAATATAATGGTCATAAACACCCGCTCCGAGAAATGAGCTATATTCCACTGAATCGGCATTTATACTGGCCATTTTCGTCAATTCTCTTTTTAATTCAACTTCACTTGTAGGTTCCTTCAAATTGAGCTCTTTATTAAAACGAACTTGTTTAGGTATATCTGAAAATAATTCCTCCGTAGATTCAACCCCAATTGTTTCGAGCATTTTTTGCTTATCTGCTTCAGTCATTGGTAAATAACGAAATTCCATTTCATTCCCTCCCTATTTTGAGCGCTTGTAAAATGGTGTCTTAACCACTTTTGCTTTTAATTTACGTTTGCGAACCTGCACCATAATTTCTGTGCCTTCTTTTGCAAAATGACTGTTAATTAACACCAAGCCGACATTTTTATTCAATGTTGGTGATTGAGTGCCGGATGTAACAAATCCAATTTCATTTTCCCCTTTAAATACAATGTAGTCATGACGCGGAATTCCTTTGTCTATCATTTCAATTCCGACAAGTTTCCGGTCAGCGCCATTTTCCACTTGTTCTTTAAGAGCACTTTTTCCGATGAAATCAGCTTCCTTATTAACCTTAACAGCAAAGCCAAGACCCGCTTCAATAGGTGTGATATCTTTGGAAAGCTCTTGTCCATATAATGCCAAATTAGCCTCAAAACGCAGCGTATCACGTGCTCCAAGTCCAATAGGTTCGATACCTTCTTCTTTTCCTGCTTCTAAAAGCAAATTCCAAAGATCGACCCCGCATTTTGCATCTATATATATTTCAAACCCATCTTCACCCGTGTACCCTGTTCTAGAAACAATTGCACCGGCATCGATATTTGTGAAATATACTGGATTTTCAAAACGGAAAAATTTGATTTCACTTAAATTTGCTTTCGTCACCGATTGTAAAATAGCTTCCGCCTTCGGTCCTTGTAATGCAAGTTGTACATAGTCCTTTGAAACGTTCGTAATTGTTACAGCATCTTGATTCTGTGTTTGTAACCATTCGAAGTCCTTTTCTGTATTTGCGGCATTGACCACTAATAGATACCTGTTCTCGTCTAGCATGTAGACAATTAAATCATCAACCGTGCCGCCATTCTCATAACACATAATTGTATATTGAGCGCGGTTAGGTGTTAATTTAGAAATATCGTTAGTCAATACCCGCTGTAAGAAATCTAGACTTTGTGCTCCTTCAACTGTAATTTCACCCATGTGCGAGACATCAAATAAACCTGCTTTTGTTCGTGTTACTTCATGTTCATGTTTAATTCCGGAAAACTGTACTGGTAAATCCCAGCCACCAAAATCTACAGTTTTAGCTCCAGACTCCTGATACACCGGATAAAGTGGTGTCCGTTTTAACTCACTCATTTGATCCACTCCTTTTTTTTCCATAAAAAAATAGAGATTTCACTGATACCAGGAAATCTCTGTCCTCAAACCAGAAAGTTGCACACTCCACTGGGCGTAATCCAGAAAAATGCTTGCTTCGTTGGTGGTTCACATATCAGTAAACACTCTCCAGAGTTGCGTCCTACAAGAGTCTTTTTGCCTGAGAGATTCACAGTTGTTTGCTCCTTCGGCGTTACTAAAATAAATCGTTAGTAAACTCTCCCCTTGTATTCATTCGCTTTATGAAAAAAGTAATAATTGGGTATACTATGTACCATTACTTGCGAAAAATCTATTTATTTTTTTCCATTATAGCATACAATCACTTGGATGAAATACTAAACTTTTAACTAATTAAATAATATGGCTGTTTTCCAGAAGAATGTTGTTTTAAACCAAAATCCATAAACTGCGACATAACTTTATTTGATTGCTAACACACTGCGAAAAAACACTGCGCTTTCCGTGGGTAGGTGATAAACAACCTAGCCCATATGTCGCAGTTTTTTATCAACTATGGTGGTATTAGCAACAAATTATGTGAAAACAGCCAAATACAATTATTATAAAGGAAGATTATACATGGATTCTATACACATCGAAAAAGATAAAGCGTTTATTAATGATTTACAACATACAATGGAGCAAAATGGCCCCTTCTCGACATGGGATTTATTCCAAATGGCTTATCAGGCCGAACTAACAACAATGACGCCGACTTTCAATGAGTTACGTGCTCTGGAGTATGTGCCCCATGTGAATTTTCTTTCCCATCAGCTTGAATGTGCAAAACAGGTCATTGAGCAAATGAATGGAAGGGCCATACTTGCTGACGAAGTTGGATTGGGGAAAACAATAGAAGCTGGTCTAATTTTGAAGGAATACATGGTTCGGGGATTAATTCAAAAAGTACTGATTCTCGTGCCTGCCTCACTGGTCAATCAGTGGGTGCAGGAATTAAATGAAAAATTTTATATACCGGCTGTCTCATTTCGAAAAAACTATGCATGGGACCAATGTGACATCATCGTCTCATCGATTGATACCGCGAAACGGGATCCGCACCGTGA
The DNA here is from genome assembly GCF_002216775.1 of Virgibacillus phasianinus. Taxonomy (GTDB): domain Bacteria; phylum Bacillota; class Bacilli; order Bacillales; family Amphibacillaceae; genus Virgibacillus_F; species Virgibacillus_F phasianinus. The sequence continues at coordinate 2,944,077 of NZ_CP022315.1, read as the reverse complement.
GCAAATTGCCGATTTAAATTTCGATTTTATTCTGATTGATGAGGCACATAAGTTAAAAAATCATAAAACCCAGAATTACGAATTTGTACGATCCCTAAAGAAAAAATACTGCCTATTACTAACGGCAACACCGGTACAGAATAAACTATCTGATATATTCAACTTGGTTTCGATACTAAAACCCGGCTATTTAGGAAACTACGAGGAATTTCTGCAGCGCTATGGGACAGATCGGAAGAAAATTAAGCAGGACAGCTATTTAAAACAATTGATTCAACACGTAATGGTGCGAAACACCAGAACAAATACAGAATTAAACACGGTTAAACGCCATATTAAAACCATATGGGTTTCGTTTTCTGATGAAGAACGAACGGTTTATGATCAATTACATGGCTTGTCTGCTGAATTGCCTGGATTTACTAAAATAACATTGCAGCGGGAACTTTGTTCATCTAGGGAAGCATGCTATTTATCCATGAAAAAAATGCAAACAAAGTCACCAGATTTACCTGCGTTTGATCCGCTTTTAACAGAAATCGAGCAGCTCCAAGGTCACAGCAAAGCACTAAAGCTCGTTGAGTTACTAAAAGATATTGGCGATGAAAAGGTAATTATTTTCACGGAGTACCGCTCTACCCAGCTCTTTTTGCAATGGACTCTACAGCAACATGGGATAACCTCTGTCCCCTTTCGCGGTGGATTTAAGAAAGGGAAAAAGGATTGGATGAAACAGTTATTTCAAAATCATGCCCAGGTGTTAATCGCTACAGAAGCAGGTGGTGAAGGAATCAATTTGCAATTCTGTCATCACTTAATCAATTATGATTTACCATGGAATCCGATGCGATTGGAACAGCGGATTGGCCGTATTCATCGATATGGTCAGGAAAACGATGTATTTATCTATAATTTGGCAATTAAAGAAACCGTTGAAGAACATATTATGAGTTTGTTATATGAAAAAATTAATTTATTTGAACGTGTGATCGGAAATTTAGATGCAATTCTTGCCGAATTAAATATTAAAGATATGGAAGATGAAATTCAGGCAATTTTTGCTGAATCATCCTCTGACGGCGAAACAAGAATTAAGCTAAATAACCTCACCTCTATTATTGAGAGCACATCAGAATCAACCGACAGTAAGGAGCAGCAATATGGCAATTAAAAACTTAAATTCATTTTTGCATGACTATTTCTCTGCACAACACTGTACCATTTTAAATAATAATGATGGCTTATTGCAGGTAAAGTTGACCGAGGAAATTGATAAGGCGTTAATGAACAGACCATTTTACTGGCACTACATGAAAAAAATGGGGAGAGAAGGTGACACATCTACACTTACATTAATCACAAATCCTGATAAGCGGGAAGAAAAAGGGGATTGGATTCATTTCGGCAGTCCCCGGTTACAACAAATACTGCGGAATCTTGTTGAAAACGAGAAATATACAAAGCTTTTCCAGTCCTCCAGCTCAAGCACAAAGTCAGCTTTGTATCCCTGGCTAGTGATTAATATTAAAATCAGCTATCACGGGAAACAAAATAAAGATGAAATTCTTTCCCTCGGTTTGCATTTAATCAAAGGGTTAATGTATAAAGATATGATGGACTTATTACAAAACGTTACACTGAAACCAACAATTGATGACTATTGCTATACAATTGCCCCCATTATCAGACTGGAAAGTGGATTTGGAAGAATCGTAAATGTTTTGGACAGTTATATCAATAACCAAACACATAATTGGGCTCAGGAATCATTGCAAACACTTGAAGAAGAAGTGGGTCTGATCAAACATTTTTATACAAGCAGCACAGATGAAGAAACAAATGATGACCATATGCAAAGAGAAATTGATGATATGAAGCAGCGTTATTCACCAAAAGTCACCTATAAAGTGGTTAATGGAGGCATTTTCTACCTGAATGATGAATTTTAAAAAGAAATGCAAAAGGGACCCTTTAGAAGCAACGCACAAGCAAAGGACCGTACAACGCATGGCGTTCATAGTGTCCCTTACTTAGACAGTTGCTTCAAGGGCCGCCCGTGATATAATAGAGCTAAATTTAATATAATCTTTTCTGTTAGGAAAACAAAAAGCGAATTAATAAGCTGCATATCAAGATACAGCTTATTAATTCGCTTTTTTCCATAACATTTTCATGGCAAAGGGGACCATCCCCAACCACCTGTTTGAAAATGAATGTTTTGATGTTTTGTGTTCCTTCCGTCTCGCCTTTTTTTCATCGGTGGATAAATCTAAATAAGCAATAATTTGCCCTGTTATATATTTGATATAGTCATTTCCACTCATGGTATCACCTCTTTTGAATAGTATGACACGCTTGTATCACTTTTATTCATTGGCGACTTGACTGGTAATTTGGAAAACAAGATCATCGATTAATTTGTTATCTGTTGATACGGTAATCGCAGCACAGGATTGATACAAATGGATTCGTCTATCATACAACTGTTTCTTCTCATCTTTATTTTTCCTCCATAATGGTCTTGATGTATCGAATTGTAATCGTTTATCAATCGTGCGAAAATCGGTTTCCAAATACACAATAATACCAGTTTCAACCATTTGGTCGATATTAGAAGAACGTTCCACAATTCCTCCACCAGTCGACACAACGCAGTTTTCAGTCGGAATATTATGTAATGCATTGGACTCATACTTCCGGAAAGAAGCCTCCCCTTCCCTTGCAAATATTTCAGGAATGGTTTTATTATGTGTTGTTTCTATAATTGTATCCGTATCTATGTAATCACAGTTTAAACCCTCACTTAACTGCTTCCCAACAGAACTTTTGCCGCTGCCCATAAAGCCAATTAAAAATATATTTTTCATCTTTTTCACTCCCAAAATATTTTTTTTAAAAAGAAGGAGATTGCCAAATGTTGTCGAATATATAACGTTGATAATGAAAATAAAGGAGGTGATACTTCATTGAACTCCGCAGCCAACCTCTCTGAAAAACTGCTACGATCTTCGTTTAAAGCTTTTGCATCTGACATTCATTTCTATCCATTTCCGAACCATACTGACATTTATTTCCGTGTTCATGGAAAACGCGTTTTTCACAGTTCTATTCATGCAACACACTATCAACTTTTGCTTACCTTTTATAAATTCACCTCCGGAATGGATATTGGTGAACTCCGCAAGCCACAAAATGGAATTATTACGTATAGTGACCAAACACAGCATTACGCGCTACGATTATCCACTCTTCCGGTTAACAACATGGAAAGCCTTGCAATTAGAATTTTACCACAGGATGAGATTCTAACCCTAGAACAACTTTTTCTTTTCCCGTATCAGCTGAAGAAATTACGTGAATGGATTAAACATCGTTCTGGAATCATCCTTTTTACAGGTCCGACCGGGAGTGGAAAGACCACTACACTATACGCTTTACTCCAAACTATCCTTGCAGAAGAATCTTACCAGACGATTACATTAGAAGATCCAGTTGAAAAGGAGATCTCAAACATTTTGCAGGTTCAAGTAAATGAAAAAGCCGGCATTACCTATCAGGCTGGTTTAAAAGCTGCGCTCCGCCATGATCCGGATATAATCATGGTTGGCGAAATCCGGGATAAGGAAACAGCAAAGTTTGCTTTTGACGCTTCATTAACCGGACATTTAGTTTTAAGTACACTTCATGCCAAAAACGCAGAAGGAACGATTCATCGACTGCTGGAAATGGGATTAAAGATAACGGATTTACAGCAGTCCCTTATTGCAGTAGCTGCATTGCAGCTGATACCTGTACAAATGAATCATGCCATCGTGCGTCGTGCTGCAATTCTGGAATTGTTAGATGGCGCAACGCTAAATCATGCACTTAAGGGGCAAGATGTTCAAAAAGTTTCTTCATTTCAATCCTTTACAAAACTAAGGAGGAAAGCATATTTGTATGGGTTTATCACTAAGGAACTACTTCAGAAAGGCGAATCCCCATAAGTTAAAAAAAGAAATACAATTACTTTTCCTTACACGTCTTTTACGACTCTTAAAAAATGGTTATAGTCTGCTCGATGCCTTGGAGGTTATGAAATGGGACAAACAAATGCAGGCATCAACAGCAATCATCGTTCAGTCACTTAAAGAAGGAAGTACGCTTGACGAGGCCTTTGTGAAAGCTTCATTTAATTCGACCATTACGACTTACTTATATTTTGTTAAGGCAAATGGTGATATCCAGGCAAGCTTAGAAAAGTGTATTGAAATGTACCAGCAAAGAATGGAATTCACTGCCAAATTTCAACAAACCATTCGTTACCCTTTACTGCTCCTGATCATCTTTTCAATTCTGCTTTACTTCATTAAAAATTCCATTCTTCCATCCTTTTCCGACTTGTTTTTAACAAATGCTGTCACATCATCAACCATATCAATTTCCCTGATTGTCATCAATATTTTTGGGACTTTTGCCTGGGCTGGCATTGTCATCGTATTAGTCTCATTCTTTGGATGGCAATATATCAAAGATAAAGTTAGTATTGAAAGTCAACTGAATCTGTATCGTAAAATACCTATTTACCGGAGTTACAAACGTGTTGAAACCTCTTTCCTGTTTGCAACACATTTTAGCTCCCTATTAAAAACCGGGATTTCAATAAAGGATATCCTAACAATTATGTCCAATCAAACACAATCACCCATCCTTTCTTATTATTCCCATTTAATGACGGACGAGTTAAACAGAGGCCATCACATCAATTATTTACTGACACAATTATTTTTACTGGAACAGCAAATTGCTCATATATTTCAAAAAAATGCAGATGCACAGGCACTTGAGAAAGATTTAACGGTATACGCAGGTATTGTTACAGAGGATCTTAATCGCCGGATTACAAAAGCTATTTCGTATATACAACCCATCTTTTTTATTATTCTGGCCGGGTTCATCGTTTTAATCTACATTACGTTAATGTATCCAATGTTCCAACTCATCAAAACAATTTAATGGAGGTTTAATTATGTTACGAAATCAAAAAGGGTTCACACTGATTGAAATGCTGATTGTTCTAATGATCATATCTGTCTTGATCATTTTAATCGTTCCAAACTTAAGCGAAAAAAGTAAGGACGTCTATACAAAAGGTTGTGGAGCATTAGTTGCTGTTGTACAAACACAAGTTGATTCCTATTATTTAGATAAGGGCTCCTATCCAGCTACCCTAGCAACTTTAGAAGAGGCGAAATATATTAAAGAAAATCAGAAGACCTGTTCAAATAAAAAAGCATTGAATTATGCAATCAATGCGGATGGTGTTGGTATTGTCACGGAACCATAAATAGAGGTGTGCGATGGATAATAAAAATGGTTTCACTCTGATTGAAGTTATTTTTGTTTTGGGGGCCTTGGCCATTTTGCTAGTGCTAAGCGCCCCTATCAAATTTGCTGTCCTGGATACACAAAAGGAACAGCAATTTCTAACAGCCTTTGAAAATGACTTATTATACATGCAAAGCATTTCATACTTGTCAAAAGATAAGGTTGGCCTGGAGATACATGCTGATTATTACAAGATTGTTGTTACAAAGAATTATAAAGTGAAAGACATATTCCAGCGCAGCATTCCGAACGATTGGAAATTTGATTTGCTGACCATTCAGGATAATTTCATTTCATTCAATAGTTCAGGAACCATCAGACAGCCTGGCACTATTCGTTTGCGAACAAATAAATCAATGTATAAAATCGTTTTTCCTTTAGGTAAGGGCAGGTGTTACATTGAAAAACTCTAAAGGATTCACATTAATAGAAGTGTTAGCAGCCTTTTCGATTACTACCATGCTAATCATCACTGTTTTGCCGCTTTCCATCCAAATAAAAACCGAGCAGCAATTGTTAGCTGATCGGCTAGCAATCGTTACCATGCTTTACGATGAACTACAACGACATATTTGGTACGAAGACACGAATTTAAGCTTATACAAACCATATAAAAAGGAGCAGCTTGCCTTTACTTTTAATCCTACAAACGATTATTTACAAGGATGTGTGGAATGGATCAATGTTAAAAAGAAAAAAGAAAAGTCATGTTTATACGGATACCCTATTTAATCAACAAGGTTTTACGATATTATCCATGCTGCTTGCCATCACTATTCTTTTCATTACTATCCCTTTCCTAGAGTACATGACTAAATCCTTAAGCTATACTACAAATTATACAGACCTTTCCTATCATCAATTTTTTCATTTTTTCCGTGATGATTTACTTCGTTCAACCAATTATACAATTGGTGATCAGGCTGTTTACTTCCATGCAATTGATGGAACAAAAGTGACTTACGAAAAATATCAGGATATTATCAGAAGGCAAGTCGACGGAACAGGACACGAAGTAGTTATTAACGGAAATGTAAAAAACGCCTTTTTTGAAAAAATATCTTATGGTGTAAAAGTAACAATCACAACAAAGGATGGGGCAAATTATGAAAAGATCTTTACTGTTTATCAGTAACGAAAGAGGATTGATTCTTCCATTAACACTACTGATAACAGCCCTCTTGTTCCTTTTTTTAAGTACAAATGTCGCAATTTATCATAATGAATTAACGATCACAAGAAATGAGCTATCACAGTTAAAAATAGACACACTTTTTCAAATGGGAAGATCCAAATTAACAAAGGAATTATCCATGCAGCAACAGGATAGTGGAACAGTTCAGTATACCTTTCCCGATGGAATTGTTGAAATTAGTTATTTTAGGAAATCGGAAATATATCAACTAGCGTTTTCCATTTCGACCCCCGACAACAAGATTTATACAGTCGCCAACCAGATAACTTTGAAAAAGGAAATGAATAATGTGGGCAACCTAAGGTCAAACTAATGGATACATTAATGTTTTTTCCATTTGTATTGTAAGATTTATTTACATTAATTAGATTGTCGTTTATAATAACTATGATAAGGTTATCTAAAGGAGGGGAAGGCATGGATCGAATGTTTCGTGTGCTTGCCTTTTGGACAGGGATTTTCACTGTAATGTTTGTTGTTGGTGATATGAACAAAACAGCATTATTATTCTTGGTTCAAACGGTATTTTTCCTTACAGTAAGTTACTTAAAATTGTCAGAGCGCATGTATATGTACTTATTCGGAGCTTATTGTACTGTATTTATGGTTGGTTTTACCTGGTATTCAAACTTCATACTGGTTCCCGGATTCGGGCACTAAAAACAAAAACCCTGCTTACATACTTTTTAATGCAGGGTTTTTTATTTTTAACCTTTTACAAATGGGTTAACACGTTTTTCTTCGCCAATTATTGTACTAGGACCATGACCTGGATAAACAATCATGTCATCAGTCAATGTATACAGTTTAGTCCGGATACTTTCCATTAATTGTTTAGTATCGCCCCCAGGTAAATCGGTACGGCCTACGCCCTGATTAAAGAGCAGGTCCCCTCCAATAATAATCCCAGCATCCCTGAAAACAAAGCAAACACTTCCCGGCGAATGACCCGGAGTATGGAGTACATCAAAGGTGAAAGATCCAATTTGCATTTTCCCCTCATTCAGTTCATGTTCTGCCATTCTAGTTGTTATTGGGGTTGATGTAAACAGAATGGAACCATTCTTCTTTGGCTCTAAAAGCCAATCCGACTCATTTTCATGAAGATAAACATCTATTTGATATCTTTTTCTTAGTTCATCAACAGCACCGATATGATCAAAGTGAGCATGTGTAAGCAGGATTGCTCTAGGCTTATAGGCTTTATCCTTAAAAAAGTCAATTACTTCCTTCGCATCCCCGCCGGGATCAATTATTAGTGCATCCGTTTCATTATAAATAAGATAGCAATTTGTTCCCAGTGGCCCAAGTGATTTTCTTTCTAGTTTCATTAAAAATTATCCCCTTCTGTTTTTATTATCATGTTAACAAAATGAACCTAATAATCCTCGACAAATAGATTATTTTGCTATAAAATAAATAGGAATGAATGATTAGTTACATAATAATACAAACGCAATTCCAATAGCAATCATAACATGCACGGAATTAATGAAGGAGGATACAGAAAACATGCACCTGTTACTAGGTATATTATTATTCATTGTCGCTATACTAAGTGTTATTTCAACTGTTAAACAAATGAAGGCTAAAAACCTGTTTGGTCTTGCATTTTCAGCAGTATCTGTACTAGCTTTTGGGTTTTTCTCCGTCATGACTATTATTCAGGAAATTACCGGATAACCGGGTAAAGCTAACTTTTTGTTAGCTTTTTTATTTGCATGAAAAAATCGGCACTCTTTACGAATACCGATTTTGTACACTTTTTTACTTTTCCTCATCAAAGTTAATAAAGCGGAAAAGATCACCATAAATCAAGTCGTCTGAATAACCAAGTTCCATTTCTATCTCATCCTGTATATCCATACATGGATTTTCTTTTTCGGTAGCAGTGTTGAACCCTACCCCATCTTGATTTAACGGTTCACCTGTTTTACGGTTATAACATATCCCATTGGTAGAGACGTATTGATCACTGACATAATCCCCATTTCTAAATGCGATGTATCCTTTACGATCATTGATAAATAAACGATTGCCAAATTGAATATCGTTCTCTGCCTTGACTCCTAATAAACTTAATAGTGTTGGCTTTATATCAATTTGACCTGCAACCCCGGACATTACCTTTCCATTCCCATTGCCTGGTATGTGAATAAAAAATGGCACCCGCTGTAATTGAATGTGGTCATAAGGAGTAATTTCCTCTTTACCAAGATATTGACTCATAGCTGTTTTATGATTTTCACTAATTCCATAATGATCGCCCATTATAACAATGATGGAGTTTTCATATAGTCCCGCATCCTTTAACTGCTGAAAAAACTGTTCAATTGCTTCGTCCGTATAACGAACAGTTGGGAAATAATGATTCAGTGTACTTGATGTTGAATGGTACGGTTCAATTGACCTTTCCTCTTCACTAAGTTCAAATGGGAAGTGATTTGTCAATGTAATAAACTTGGTATAAAATGGTTCCTTAATCTCTTGAAGATACTTTATCGACTGTTCAAAAAATGGTTTGTCCTTCAGCCCCCAGCCAATTGAATTTTCAATTGTTATTTGGTAGGCTTCTTCCCCGTAAAAATGATCGTATCCCAAGCTATCATACATCTGATCCCTATTCCAAAAGCTTTTGTTATTTGCATGGAAGACAGATGTATAATATCCTTTTTGTTTAAATAATTCCGGTAATGCATGATATTCATTTTGCCCATGTGTGAAAAATACCGCCCCCCGGGGCAATGGATAAAGAGAATTTTCCATGATAAATTCAGAGTCTGAGGTCTTTCCTTGTTTCGTTTGATGATAAAAGTTTTCAAAATAATACGTGTCTTCATCGTTCACCAGACTGTTTAAAAACGGCGTGATTATTTCCCCATTTACTTCTTTATTTATGACAAAGTTTTGCATGGATTCTGCAGAAATAAAGATTACATTTCGATCTTTTGCAACACCGAACATGCTTGACTTATCGTCACTTTTAATTTCTTTATCAATAAACTTCCTGATTTCCGGTATTTCATTACCATCCGCAAAAACACGCTGCGTTTTCACTTTTGAATGAACTGCCAAATCATAGATATGATAATTAAACAGACCAATATTCTTCACTAAATATTCGCGGTCAAACGCACGAGTAAATAACTGAGGTCGCTCCATTTCAGCAAGAAAAAAGTTTCCTGCAAGTAACATTAATGACATTGCTAATGCAAAAACTTTACCACTTTTAGGATAACTGACCGCCAGTTTATCCTGTTTCCTTTTACTAAAATACCAGATGATTGCGACATCAAAAAACAATAAAAGATCAACAGGTTTTACAAGCGTTAGAATACTGCCGCCTAGATCCCCCATATTACTTGTCTGAAATAACTGTGGAATGGTAATAAAATCAGTAAATGAGCGGTAAAAAACCAGGTTAAAATAAATAATGATTGTTCCAATTAATGCTGTGTAGCGTAGAAATTTCATTTGCCGTTGTTCTTTATTAAACCAAACACTTATCGCAAACACCAAAAATGCTGAGATAAACGGGTTAATAAGTAAAATTAGTTCCTGCATGGAATTGTCTAATTCAATACTGAAGAAAAAACGATAGACAATATATGTCTTTAATCCAAATAACAGTGTAGCCACTATATACAATGGAATTTTAGTTCGCATAAAATTCATATAGACTTCCCCCTAAACAAAAATTTTCATTTTGTTCAGTTATTTATTAACTTTTTAATTACCCCATTTTATAATTTAGAAACCATATATATATTCGGTTCCCCTACACATATGACGGATTATCGATTAAAAAGGTTTCAATAATTTACAATACTAAAATAAGATTATTTTTTGTTCCCTAGTCTTTCCTTTACCAAATAGGCAGCTCCATAGATTCCCGCATCATTACCAAGCTGCGCCGTTTCAATGGAACATGCCTTGGTTAGCCTTTCCAGTGCATAAATGCAAAACGACTGATTAATTGCATCTAATAGTGGTTTTCCAGCTTTCGAAACACCTCCACCAATTACTATTTTTGACGGATTTACTATTGTAGCAATGTTGGAAAGGACTAGCCCAAGAACATCTCCAGTTCGGTCAATAATCCTCTGACAGTCCTGATCCCCAGTACGGGCTAAATCAAACACGTCCTTTGAACTTACATCACGATGTTCATGATAATGCTTTGCCAGATTGCTAGATGGATTTGTTTCTATTACTTTTATTGCTTGTCTTGCGATTCCTGTCGCAGATGCTACTGTTTCTAAGCAACCGTTTTTCCCACAATTACAAGGGTATCCATCAGGGTTTACTGTTATATGACCAATTTCACCAGCGGTTCCGTTGACACCACTGAGGAGCTGACCATTTGCTATGATGCCCCCTCCTACACCCGTCCCTAGTGTAATGGCTACAAAATTGCTTGCCTCGTTTCCTGATCCCTTCCAATTTTCACCCAGCGCTGCCAAGTTTGCATCATTTTCAACAAAGACTGGCAATTGAGATTCTTCACTTAACTTATTGCCTAAGTCAATTTTTTTCCATCCAATATTTACAGCTTCCTCAACGTACCCTTTATCCCCTACGATAAACCCTGGGGCTCCAACCCCTATTCCCAGTATTCGTTCTTGGCTTATTTCCAGATCCTTTGTTTTGTTTTTAATTGATTGTGCCAAATCGGGTATTATTTGCATACCTTCATTATTTTTATTTGTGGGTATTTCATATTTGTTTAAGATCAGTCCGTCTTCCGTAAGAAAGCCAATTTTTATGGTTGTTCCACCGATATCTACACCAATTAATACATTTTCCATCATTCATCCGCACCCTTTTCCTCACGAATTTTTCTTGCTTCCTGTTTAAGAATCAGAACCGAAAGCTGATATTCTTGTGCACTAATACATGCGTTTTGATATAATTCTTTTATTTCGTCTTCCATCAGTTCTAGATCAGCCAACCGATTACCAATATAAATAAAGGTCCCAAATTTTTTTAATAATTGCCTGACATCAAATACTGTTTTCAAAACATCATCACCAATTCATACCTATTGATTTATGTATTCTGTAACCCTTACATATTATACCATGAACAAAAAATACCTCAAGACCCGCGATATATCACTTATCAGGGTCTTGAGGATCAAGAAACGTTGGTCTTCTGTTTTTCAATGGGATCGGTGAACGAAGAAATATATCACGAAATGCACGGTAAGAAAATGGCAGAAATGGCCAAACATATGCTATTTCATACGATTTAATACGGACAATATATAGAAGCCATGCCGTGATTCCAACCACGTATCCGGCTACACCGAAAATCGATGTTACAACTAGTAAGAAAATACGCACTAACCGATTAGCCAAACTAAGTTCATAGCTTGGTGTTGCATATGTGCCAATTGCTGCAATTGCTATATATAAAACAACTTCATTGGAAAATACTCCTACTTCTACAGCAACCTGCCCCATTAAAACAGCTGCGACAAGTCCTAATGCGGTTACAAGTGAGGATGGAGTATGGAGAGCAGCCATCCGCAACATATCGACCCCTATTTCGGCAATTAGAAACTGCAGGATCAATGGAATAGTACCTTCTTTAGCTGGTCCGATAAAGTCTGCTGAGGCAGGAAGGAGTGTTGGATCCGATGAAAATAGAAAATACAATGGCAGTAAAAACATCGATGCCATAACAGCTATAAATCGAACCATCCGTAAATAAGCACCAATAACTGGCTTTTGCCGATATTCTTCCGCATGTTGTAAGTGATGCCAATAAGTGGCAGGGGTAATCATAACACTTGGTGACCCGTCAATAATGATCAAAACGTGACCCTCAAACAGATGTGCAGCCGCGGTATCCGGGCGCTCAGTATATCTCACAGTTGGGTAGGGATTCCAATGGCGACCACTCAGGTATTCCTCAATTGTCTTTTCCGCCATTGGCAAGCCATCCGTATCGATTCGTTCCAAATCCTTCTTCATCTTTTCGACACGCTTTGCATCAGCGATGTCAGCAATATAACACAATGCAATATCTGTTTTGGATCTTCTCCCAACTTGCAAATATTCCATTCGAAGCGTTTTATCACGTACTCTTCTTCTGGTAAGTGCTGTATTGAATACAATTGTTTCGACATAACCGTCACGTGATCCCCGTACCACGCGCTCCAAATCCGGTTCCGCCGGCTGCCTGACAGGATATGTACGAGCATCAATCATAATTATTTCATCTATACCTTCAACAACTAATGCAATAGGACCTCCAAGTACCAAGTCTATCGTTTTGTTCAGATCCTGATTATGCCCAAGCTCAATATAAGGAATATATGTCTTAAGCAATTTCTTTAGAGGATCTGGCTCAAGGTCTTTGGGTTCAAGCTTTGCAAAAAATTTCATGATAAAATGTAAAATTTCATCTTTTGCGAATCCATCAATTAGGAATAATGACATTTTGCGTCCCATATATTCCAGGTTTAAATGAATAACGTCAAAACTTTCATCGACACCCAGATGTTTATGTAAATAGTCTACATTTTCCTGATAGGTAGAAAATAAAGGTTGCTTTTTAGTGTCCATTTATATAATCACCCTGCACTTTTATAAGAATCCATGCTTTTATTCTGTTCCCCAGTTTGTATTCCTATGCATATTTACTGCGCTTGTTTCATAAATCTTACTAAAACAACCTATTTCAAAGGATGACGCTATGAAAAAGTATCTAGTTCTATCTATTTTTTTAATCCTGAGTATCTTTTTCGTTTTTTTATATCAGACAAAATTAAGTTCAATTCCAAGTATCAGTTACTTCCCGCTTGATAAAGAAACTCATTTTGTAAATGCGAAAACAAACTTGGATATAAAAAAACAAAAAGTAAACAAGAAATATACGATTACATGGAATGTATTATCGAAAAGTGATAAAAACATGTACTTACGGCAGGATGTTTCCTTACTTTTTAACAACGGAAAATTAATGGGCGCATTAAGTAAATGGCATGAAGATGAAGAAACACTGCAATTAAATGCGCAGCTACAGTCTGAGGGAACAGGGTATCTTCAAAGCCTTTCCTATCATCATGGCGAAATTCACTATCCAAGTGGGGCGATCAAAAGTATTCAGCAAATGACATATGACGAAATATTTGTGGTTGAAAATCCAGCAGGAGACGTTCATACTTTCCACAAACCAAAGTCCACGAAAGATATCGACTGGGAAAAAGCTTTAAATGATAAAACATCACAGTTTCTGCTTTATCACTGGAACAAACTACTGAGTCATTACCAGATTAAAAAGGATGACTACGTGATTGTTCCCCTTACAGCATTAAACCGCTTTAATACGAACGAGCTGCCATCAATGTCGCAGGAACAAACCAATCAAATAATCGGACAGCTTTGGGAAGGTTTATACAAAAACTACATTGTGCCCATTACGTATAAGAAAGAACAAGTCTCAAGCTTTGTTCCAATTATTCTATTTAGTAAAGATCAAAACCATTTACTCGTTTTATTTGAAATTAACGGAAAAAAAGAACGATTAATACAAAAATATTAGAAAAAGCGACATAACAGCTTAATGGCTGTATGCCGCTTTTTTTACTTTATCTTTTCCCCCATGATTTGCTCATATAAATTGATATATGATTCATCCTCAGGATTTAATTCATAAGCCTTTGAAACAAATTTTTCAGCCTTTTGCTTCTTCCCCTGATTATCGTACAACATTGCTAAATTATAGTATGCTTCCGGCATTTCGCTATCCATCCCTACTATTTTTTCCAAGTCAGCAATTGCAAGGGATGGTTTACCCAATTCAATGTACGAGTATGAACGTTGGAACAAGAATGCGGATATTAAATCATCAGAATCCTTAAGCGCATCTGTTGCAATCTGAACAACTTCCTGATAGTTGTTTTCTGCTAATAAGTCTTCTATTTCAGACAACTGATACATGGCACTTTCTTTAGCATGGTTGATACCAAAGACCACTAAAAAAGATATTGCAATAAAATAACAAATAAGTGCACCAATCTGATATATTGTCTTTCTTTTACCTGGCAATGAAACGATAAAAGAAGCAACTATTCCACTTACTAAACCGCCAATATGTGCACTATTGTCAATTTGCGGAAAGGTAAATCCGATAATTAAATTTATCCCAATCAGGACAATAATTCCTTTGCCCATCATCAAATTAAATAATTTTTTATTCATTAATCCAAAATATAATAATGCTCCAAATAACCCAAATAATGCTCCAGAGGCACCAGCAGAAATATTAGAAGAAAATGCAAAACTGGCAAGTCCCCCTCCAATACCTGCAAGCATATATACAATGAAAAATCGGGTAGATCCATATATTTTTTCAACTGCTGGCCCAAGATAATAAAGGGCAAGCATATTCATAAAGATATGAAATAATCCAATATGAATAAACATAGAAGAAAGTATCCTCCACCATTCTCCGTTAACGATAGCGGGGTTATACTTTGCACCATACTTAATCAGGGTTTCGTTTGAATTGCTGCCGCCGTTCATTTCCAGGAAAATAAAGAAAAGAATATTCATTGCTAGAAAAATGTAGGTTAAGAACGGTTTTCCATGAGAAAGTACATTTTTCATTTCTTGTTTTTTGGTGTACAGTTTCTGTTTCAATTTATTAGTTAAATCATGTATCTCTGTTTCCTTTTCTTCGTCTGAATAATCATCGGCTTTCAATTCCAGAGAAAGATTCAAATCCTCATTTAACCGTTTTTTTTCCTTATACAGATCAGATTGATCCAAATAAAATACCTTTAATTTAATCGCATTTCTTTCTTTCAATTGCATAGGTATTTTTAACGACTCCCATTCACCAACAGGGGGGTGTTTTGCTACATATACATTTCTCACTTCAATACGATGTTTTCTTGATAGCAGCCGTCTAATCGCTTTTGTTTGGTGAAAAGCTAAAGCGATGTCTTTTTTTAAATCATTAATCCAATAAAATTCTTTATGTACAAGTCTGATCACATACGAAGTTTTGTTGCTTTCTTTTTCTAACCAAATTTCCTCCCGTTGCTCATCCAGCTCCAAAATCTCGAATTTTTCTCTATCTAATAACTGATCAGCCAATTTATACATGATATGTTGTTCATTTACATACATTAACTTTCCTCCCTAATGACCATCATATCAAAACTTTTCTTAATTTTCCCGTAAAAGATACCTTTTTTCAAAGATTATTGTTTTCCACAATATCTATAAATTGCAACGTAACAGCAACGTGATTTCCGCTGCGGGCAGTCGCTTTCCGCAGTGGCCACAGGGCGCCAAACATGATCTTTAGTTACGTCGCTATTTTTAGCAACTGTGACGATATTAGCAACAAGCTATGCAATAACAGCCCTCAAATAAAAACAAGGCAGCTGCAATAAAGACAACTGCCTTGTTTATTGTATTATCCGTTTGTTGATGTTTTGGTAAACATGTTTGATAATATTTTATTTTTGATGGCTGGCATATTCATGGTTATCATTACTCCCAGCTTTCGTAACACACTTACAGCCAAGATCATATTCATTAATTTATATCTCCATTTATAAAGAGCCACCATCGCTGAGAGCACAACACCAAATAATAAAATAATTCTCATCTGAACACCCTATTTCTGTTTTATAGTGTTCTTAGTTTTACAGAACTTCGGGTATTTATACATCAGGAACCAATATATCGATCATACCATGATCTGGCTGTAATTGTATCTTCCGTCCCCTGGACGAGAACACGGCCATCGGGAAATAGGACAAATGAAATTTCATCATCAAATTGTGCCTTAAGCAGGAATGGTGTTTGTTTAACGGAGGCTACAGGCATCAATTTTTTTTGCCATTTTTTCAGATCTAATGCTTTCCGTTGGTGAATTTGTACTGTATTCCTTCCGCAAAGTACAGTTTCTTCATCTTCTGCCTTTCTTCTCAATGAAGGAAATTCCCTATTTTGACATGTCGGACAATCTTTTTTAGGCTTGGATAAGTTGATGTCATATTGATTGTTAACCCAAATATCAAAGGTTCGAAGTGTATTTCGCAGTACCTTTTCATTACCCGTTAAATATTTTATCGTTTCTGTGACCTGCAATGAGGAAACCATATCAACTGCAGGTGCAATTACACCAACAGTATCACATGTTTGTCCATCATTTGCAGATTCCTGAATCAAACAACGCAAGCATGGTGTCTTGTCAGGTATAAAAAATGCTTGCATTCCCCTAGAACTGACAACTCCCCCATAAGAAAATGGTATCTGATGCTTAAAGCAGCCATCATTTAAAATAAATCTTGTGGATAGATTGTCGGTCCCATCCATTACAACGTCAATTCCATCCAGTAGCGGATCAATATTTTCAGCTGTTACATTGCCAACAATTGCATCAATTACGGTTGAACTATTTATTTTTTTTAGTTTGCTTTTGGCAGCTACTGCTTTTGGCAGTGCTTCCTTCACATCCTCTTCATCGTATAACATTTGCCTTTGCAAATTAGAAAGTTCAACATAATCTCTATCTATTATTCGGACTCTGCCCACACCGGCACGGACTAAATGGTTACAAATAACTGTGCCAAGCGCACCTAATCCCACAATAAGTACACTGCTTTTTTGTAATTTTTCTTGACCAGAATGTTGAATTGGATGAAATAATAACTGCCTGGAATAACGATTGGAAACCATATAAGTACCTCCTACAGAAGAATTCCTTGTTCAGTAACAATATAATTAACCGGTAGATCATATTTTTCCACAGGGATTTCGTGTTCGAATTGACCATCGCTTACCAATGAAGCAGTAGAATTTGGAAAGTCGGCTAAGAATCGATCGTAATAACCACCGCCAAATCCGATCCGATACCCATGTTTATTAAAGAGTAATCCAGGTACTAGTAACAGTTCAATTGAATTTTTATCTATAGCCTGTGAATTATCCGGATTCGGCTCCTTTAAGTTGTAGTATACAACTTCCAATTGCTCATATGTATGTAAATGATAAAAGGTAAGTTTCTTATGTACCGGGTCACATTTTGGAACAGATACAAGTTTGTTTTCTTTCCATGCAGTTTCAATAATGCCCCTAGTATCCCACTCAAACCCCTGTGATATAGTGACTCCAATCGACGATGACTGCTTCCACAGGTCAGAATTTACTAATTCGTAAGTAAGCTTTTCTTCGATAGAAATCTTTTCTTCTTTTGACAATGACTTTAGGTATTTTATGCCTTGATTCCGCAGCTTGGATTTCTCCATATGAATCTCCCTTCTCCCGTTTAAAATTAATTAGCCGTCAACGTATAAATAAAACTCTTATCCAGTTACGATAAGAGTTCCATTTTGCGTACAATCACTTATTTAGTTTCACGGTGAAGTGTGTGCTTTTTAAGACGTGGGCAATATTTCATAAGCTCAATACGTTCAGGATTAGTACGCTTATTTTTTGTTGTAATATAGTTACGTTCACCAGATTCAGTACAAGCTAAAGTAATGTTTACTCGCATGTTTTTCCCTCCAAACTATAAAAACTTGCTTTGTAGATTTCTATAATTTCGTGTCAGACTTAATTATAATACCAGATATAGTTGAATCAATCAAGAATCAAAACAGAAAAAGATAATTTCAGTTTTCTATTTTCCAATTCTATGTTATAAATAATAATGTATATGAAATGGAGGTACATAAATGATTTATGCAATTTCAACTATTATAATAGTGGCAGTAATCCTATTTATACTATCATTCTTAATGAATGACAAATTTAAGGACATCGAGGATCAAATGGAGCAGCACTCTATGTCCACCATGCAGGATACCTATCAAATGAAAAGGAAAATTAAAATTCTTGAAGAAGAATTACTTGCGAAAGACTTTTCCGACGGTTTCCAAAACGACAATCAATCACCTGAAGCGAATCGCAAAATTGTTCAATTGCATGAAAAGGGATACTCTGTACAGGAAATTACCGAGTTAACAAAGTTGAGTACATATGATGTTCAACTAATTTTAAAACAAAATTAAGCTAATGGTAAGGAGATAATTATGAAACAACCTGTTCGCGCATTTTCTATCGGACTGTTTGCAGCTGGAATCATTTTGTTAGCTATCTTTCTTTACTTTGATACTCCGCAAAACAATACGGATAATATTTCCCAACAGGAAATGATCAAGGCGATTGAGGAAGATGGATACCAAGTATTAAGTGAAGATGAATATATTTCTCTTTCTGTTAATAATGAACCACCAAAAGATCAGAAGAATGAATCAAAAACTAAAGATAAAGATAAAGAACAAGAAAAAGATCAAACAGACGATACCAAATCTAAACAAAAAGAGCAAGACACAAAAGATAAAGAGAAAAAAGAAGTTAAGAAATTCACATTAAAGGTTGAACCCGGTCTTGCGTCTTCTTCCATAAGTTCCATTTTGGAAGAAAATGGGGTCATTGATAATGCTAGTAAGTTTAATAAGTATTTGGAAGAAAATGATTATAGCCAATATGTTCAACTGGGAACATTCGAATTAACAACAGATATGACTTTCAACCAAATTGCGGAGGCCATTACAAATTAAAACAGTAGTGCAGGAAATCCCTGCACTACTGTTTTTTTAAGGCTATTTTTCTCGTACAGCTTTCGTCATGGAAGTGAGAAGCTCCCACTCAAGCGTAGCTAAGTGGTGAGTAGTTCACTTATTCAGGTCATATCTTTTTCCTTTTACCAAATAAATGATGGCCTCAGATATATTTGTTGCATGGTCAGCCACTCGTTCTAAATATCGGCAGATAAACGACAGTTGGATGATTTGAGCTACATACGTAGGATTCTTGGTCATTAATTCCATTAATTCAGCAACAAGCCCACCGTACATTTTATCAACTTCATCATCTTTTTCCGCAATTTCCCGTGCTTGATAAATATCTTCTTCATTGAATGCCTTTAGTATACAATCTATCATTTCCTGCGCCATTAATGCCATTTTAGGAATTTTATTAAGTGGCTCTATAAATTCCGATTTTCCAATACGGATAACAGACTTGGCAATGTTAACAGCAAGGTCCCCAATTCGCTCTATGTCAGTTGTGACCTTCATAACGGCAATGTTTTTCCGGAGGTCCGACGCCAAAGGCTGTTCCTTTGCAATTAACCAGGTTGCATGCTCATCAATTTCTTCTTCTAACAAATTTATTTTAGCATCCTCGTCAATAACCTGTAATGCGAGATCAACATTCTGGTTTTCAAGTGCTTGGATTGATTGGTCCAAAGCAAACTTGGCTAGGTCACCAAGCTCCATTAACTCGGACTTTAACGTTATTAATTGCTCTTCAAAGCTTTCTCTAGTCAAAATCTGCACCTCCATTAACTATCCAAAACGGCCGGTAATGTAATCTTCCGTACGTTTATCAGTAGGATTAGAAAAAAGTTTATCTGTATTGCTGTACTCTACTACTTCACCGTTTAGAAAGAATGCCGTTCTATCTGAAATTCTCGCTGCCTGTTGCATATTATGCGTAACTATTACAATGCTGAATTCCTTTTTAAGATTCTGCACTAGTTCTTCCACCTTCAACGTTGAAATTGGATCTAGCGCCGATGTTGGTTCATCCATTAAAATGACTTCTGGTTCAATCGCTAAACATCTAGCAATACATAGCCGTTGTTGCTGCCCGCCAGACAACCCAAATGCATTTTCGGTTAAGCGATCTTTTACTTCCTCCCATAGTGTGGCTCCCTTCAAACTTTTTTCAACAATTTCATCCAATACCTTCTTCTTTTTAATGCCATGTATTTTTGGCCCATACGCTACGTTCTCATAAACTGATTTCGGAAAAGGATTTGGTTTTTGAAATACCATGCCGACATTTGTTCTAAGCTCTTCCACCTTATATTTCGGATCAAAGATATTTTGTTCATTATACAGGATACTACCAGCCATATTTACACTGGGAACTAATTCTACCATTCGATTTAATGTTTTTATGAAGGTTGATTTACCACAGCCTGATGGGCCGATAATAGCTGTTACCTGATTAGCAGGTATATCAAATTGCAGTTCTTTTAACGCCTGTTTTTCGCCATACCATAAGTTAAAGTTTTGGATAGAATAGATAATTTTATCTGCTGGGTTAAAATCCGTATTCATCATTCCAATAATTGGAACACGCTTTGCCTCTTGAACAACACTCATGATGTTAGCCTCCTTGATTAATATCTTTTTGTAAACTTATTTCGAATGAATACTGCAATGGAATTCATGAGGATTAACAAAATCAACAAGACAATAATTCCTGCCGCCGCTGCATATTGAAACTCTTCTTGCGGTCTGCTAGTCCAGTTAAAAATTTGGATTGGCATTACGGTGAATCCAGACCAAACATTTTCCGGTAAAAATGCAATGAAGGTTAAGGCACCTATCATTAACAATGGTGCTGTTTCACCTATAGCCCGGGATAAAGCTAATATGCCTCCAGTTAAAATACCTGGAATTGCTGCTGGAAGTACAACACGACGAATGGTTTGCCATTTCGTTGCCCCCATTGCGAATGAAGCCTCGTACTGATCATTTGGAATTGAACGAATTGCTTCCTGAGCGGCCACCACGATGATTGGTAGTATTAGCAAGCTCATGGTAAGACCTCCTGCCAAAATACTTCGTCCCATTTCAAGTATCCGCACAAAAATGGTTAATCCGAGCAGTCCAAATACAATTGACGGTACCCCGGCTAAATTTGAGATGTTTATTTGAATAAAACGAGTCCACTTGTTCTTTTTTGCGTACTCTTCTAAATAAATTGCTGTGCCAACTCCTAAAATTAAGGAAACTGGTGCTGTGACTGCCATTAACCAAAGCGATCCTATAATAGCAGCCTTTATTCCGGCTTCCTCAGGAAATCTAGAGGCAAAACTAGTAATAAATCCCCAATCTAAATAACCTACACCTTGCGTAAATATACGATATAAAAGTGTTGCCAAGACTACTATTCCAAATAACGTGGCAAGAAAAAACATCCATTTCAACAATCGGTTTTTTCTTAAACGTTTGCTAGTTTTCCTTTTGACAGTATCTTTGTCGATTACCTGCATGTTAATATTCCTCCCTAAAACGCCGAGAAATGTATTGTGCCAATAAATTCATTGCTAGTGTGAAAACAAATAATGTCATGCCAACCGCATAAATACTATAGTAAATGGTTGATCCATAACCAGCATCACCTAAACTGACCTGTACAATATATGCTGTCATCGTTTGAATAGACTCAGTAACATCTAATGTTAGTTTCGGCGTAGCACCAGCGGCAACCGCTACAATCATTGTTTCTCCAATCGCACGAGAAATTCCAAGTACAAATGAAGCGATAATACCGGAGAGCGCTGCTGGAAGCACTACTTTTAATGCAACTTCCAATCTAGTTGAACCCATGGCCAGTGCACCTTCACGCATAGAATTTGGAACTGAATTCATTGCGTCTTCTGATAGGGAAGCAATCATCGGAATTATCATTATGCCAATTACAATACCTGGACTCAATGCATTGAAAATAGGCAGTTCTGGTATAATGTTTTTTAACAGCGGAGTAACAAATGTTAATGAGAAGAAACCATATACGATCGTTGGCACTCCCGCTAAAATTTCCACTATTGGCTTCACTATTTTTCTAACTTTTAAGGTTGCATATTCGCTTAAATAAATAGCGGATGCAAGTCCGATTGGAATTGCTACCACCATTGCGATTAAAGTAATTAATAGTGTTCCTGAGACCAAAGAAAGAATGCCATAGGACGAGTTTCCTTCAGCAAAGGGATACCATTCTACACTTGTGATAAATTCTAAAAAAGAAACCCTATTAAAAAAAGTAATCGTTTCTATTAGCAATGTAAAAACAATCCCTAAGGTTGTGAAAACAGAAACAATTGCACATAACAAAAAGATAAGTGGTGCTGCTTTCTCTGTAAAATGAAGTATAGAACGATTAGAATTTTTTTCATTTATCATATCTCGAACAGATTTTGACATACGTACGATCCTCCCCAATAAAAACGCAGGAATGTGAGGAAATGCTGCACAATGAGCTATCCTCACATACTGATCTTGCTATTCATCTTCCAATTTATTTACCAGCTATTTTATCTATCTTTTTAAGCTGTTCATCATATACACTATCGGGAAGTGCTACGTAGCCAACAGCTTCGGCCATTTTCCCCGCGTTTTCAAGTGTATATGTTGTAAAATCATAAACTGCATCATCTTTCAAGGCTTCATTTTTCACATAGATATATAATGGTCTTGACAGCGGCTCATACTCACCAGACTGAATAGTTTCCTGGCTTGGAGTTACTGCTTTTCCTTTCTTGTTAACGATTGGTACAACCTTTAGGCTATCTTTATTTTCAAGATAATACGCAAATCCAAAGTACCCAATTCCATTCTTTGATCCAGAAACGCCCTGAACAAGTACATTGTCATCTTCTGAAAGGGCTGCATCTTTCCGAATTTGTTCTCCACCCAATACTACCTCATCAAAGTAATCGAACGTACCTGAGTCTGCACCCGGGCTAAAGAATTTGATTTCTTCTTCTGGCCATCCTTCGCGGACATCAGCCCATGTCTTAACATCACTGCTGTCAGTCCACATTTTTTTCAATTCTTCTATAGAAAGTTGATCCACCCAGTCATTTTCTTTATTTACAACAACCGACAATCCATCAAGAGCTACTTTAAATTCCGTATATTTAATTCCTGCTTCTTCAAGCGCTTTTTTCTCTTCTTCCGTTATCGGCCGAGATGCATTTGAAATATCGGTTTCACCAGCAATAAACTTTTCAAACCCTCCACCAGTACCTGATACACCAATAGTTGCTCGAACATCTGGATTAGCTGCTGAATATTCTTCTGCAATAGCCTCCATAATCGGGAAAACTGTCGATGAACCATCCACCGCCACTTTTTTCACTCCGCCTTCGCTTGCACTTGTATTTCCACTGCCATCGCCATTTCCACAAGCGGCCGTAAATAAAACGAATAGGGACATAACCACAGCTAATGCCATAACTCTTGATCTCATCTTAACTCCCCCTTAATACTTGTCTTTGCTTACAATTTATATTGTAAAGGGAGAATGTTGTGCCACTATTAATCCATTGTAAAGGTTTCGTAAATTTCTACATTAAAAAATCCCAAATTGTTGGCGGACCAATAATTTGGGATTGTTCATTCTATTTAATTATCTTCCTTATTCGTAACTTCTTCCTTCCCTTCGCCTTCACGTTTTTCTTTTAGATCGAAATACGTATCTAAAATACGCTCCCCGATGTAATCGTTAATATGGTATTCTCCACCGGTATTCGGTACAACGATTGCGAAAGCGACTTCCGGATTTTCATATGGTGCATAGCCAACAAGAGCAAGGTTTGATGCTTCTCTTGAATCAACTATATTCCCTTCTTCATCCCGATAGAAAACGGTACTTTCAGCAGTTCCTGTCTTACCAGCAGAGGTATATTCCTTATCAGCAAAATAGCTGTACGCTGTTCCTCCCGGCTCCTGGTAAACCCTTCTGAAGCCTTCCTGAACTCGTTCAAGTAAATCCTGATCCATGGTGATCCGGTTCAGTACATCCGTATTCTTGCTTTTGGATACTGCACCTAGTTGATCCTCATCTGGTGTAGGCTTATGAACTGCTTTCAGGAATCTTGGACGGACGCGATAGCCATCATTTGCAATTGTTGATACGTATTGGGCTAATTGCATAGGTGTATAAGTATCGTACTGTCCAATAGCAAAGTCCAATAGCTTACCAGCAATATTATCACCTTCGTACCCCAATGATTCAAATGGAAAGTCAACTCCAGTTGGTACACCTAATCCAAATTGGCTAAAGTAATTCCTGAAGTCCAAAAAGGCATCATCCACAGACTCTATTTGTAATGGTGCATTCCGCTCATAATCAAAATCTCCTAGCATGCGCATGGCAATATAGAACATATAAACGTTGGATGATTTTTGCAGTGCAGTATAATCATTGACTAATCCTAAGCTTTCATTTTGATATGAACTTTTTTCAGGTGTACCTTTGATTTTAATCGGCGCATCAAAAAATGTTTGTCCAGGTTCAATAACGCCTGATTCATAACCAGATAACACTGTCGCACCTTTTACCGTTGAACCTGCTCTAAAAGCGGAATACAGTGTATTATAAGCGTTATTACTGAATTCTTTTTCCTCCCGGTCATAATGCTGACCGGATACCGCAAGCAGTTCCCCGGTCTGCGGATCAATGACGATTGCGTATGCATCATCCATATCACGATTTCCATAAGGATCTTCCGCATATGCTTTCTTCATTTCATCCTTAATGATACTATCCACTTTTTTCTGAAGTTCCATATCAATTGTTAACACAACATCTTTGCCGCGTTCACCTTCAACAACCACATTGGAATCGACAATCACTCCATTTTTATTTGTGGTGTACTGGATTTGTTCCTTTCTCCCTCGCAGAACACTTTCATATTCTTGTTCCAAACCGCTTATTCCGACTCTGTCATTGCGACTGTATCCCCTTGTAATATAATAATCTTTCTTTTCCTTTGGGATACCTTGTTCTCTTGTAGTTATCGAGCCAAAAATACTTCGCAACGTTTCATCATACGGATGTGTCCGCTCCCAGTCAGTTGTTGCATTTATTCCAGGAAGCATATCCAAGTGTTCGGCAACTTTTGCATATTCCTCAGGTGTCACATCTTCATTTTTGACAACATGTGGTGTAAGTGAATAGGCTTGGTCCAGTTCTTTTTTAATATTTATTATTTCTTTTTGTTCCTTGGTAAAATTACTAATTTCTTCTTTTGTGATTCGATCAAGAGTTGTTTGGTATGCCTCACTATTGTCCAGTTTTTCAACTTCTTTATCGGAAAGTCGCTTAGTGGCCTCATCCTCGTGCTTTAAATACCAATACTCTTTCTTATTTCTTTCTGTCAGTTCATCGTCTTCCGGCTGCATATCTATGAATGGTGCTAACTTTTCCGCAACTTCCAGCCGTTCCTCAGCGGTGGTCCCCTTTTCAGGTGTGTATGTAATTGAATATAGTGGCTTATTACCAACAACTACATTATGATTTCGGTCCAAAATTCTTCCCCTTGGAACTGGAATTTTTGTTGTATCTTTGATAGTTCGATTTATTTCTTCTTGATAATTTTCCCCCTGCACAATTTGCACAACACCAAGTTTCATAATCAAAGCAGAAAACAATAAAAACACAACAAAGAATAATATATTCAAGCGAAAAGGAAGTTGAGCGCGCTTCTTTTTCTTTTTGACCATATGTCTCTCCCTTTTTTTACAAATGCATGTTAAATTTATTACATATTATTATATCATTTAACAGGCAAATTTCTAACCATTATTACCGATTTTTTTCGTCCGGGAGCTCTTCTTTTTTCATCACTTCTTCTTTATCATTTTTTACAAGGTAAATATCTTTGATAAAGAAATAAATGAAGAGATGCCCAGCGCCAAATGTTATTAAAAGTATTGGGATAATCTTTTCCGGTGCAATAAATGTAACAGCTACTAAGAAAGCACCAATTGATACTACCCTGCCAGCATTAACATATAATTCACGGACAACGATATATTCAATACGCAAATCCCGTGCCCTCCACGCTTTTCCGATTACGTCGTATGTCAACGAAGCATAGGGAACGTTGATTATTGGGTATGCAATTCCAATAATTACAGCATAAACGATTAAAAGCGAGTAATTCACATTGAAGATAATGATGTAAACGGAAAGGTAGAGTATGATTGCACCAATCAAAATTGCCTTTTTACGTAAATTTGGTTTTATAAACTTTGTTGCCAGAAAGTAAAACACAAAGGAAAGTCCAGATAAAAACAAATTAAACATACCTAATGCAAATTCACTTCCCGTCGCAATAAACACCCAAATCGCAATGACGAATAAAAATATGCCCTCTCTAAACCCTTGAAAAACATGGGCATTTAAAATTCTCCTCCAATTCTTATTATGTTTTCGTTCATGAAGGATCCGTTTAAAATGATAGGCGCCATCGGCCTTTCTTTTGCTAAGAAAAAAACTGCAAATTACTGCTCCAATAAACATTAAAAATGAAACCGTAAAAATAGTTTTATAACCAAAGTTCTGATCCATTTTTGCAATGATAATACCAGCTATTAATGGTCCAATCATTCCGCCGAATGATTGCAAAACACCTAGAAACCCATTAAAGACATCTCTTGTATCCGGTTCCGTGATTTCAAATGTTAACACGTTAAATGCCAGCCAGTAAAAGCCAAATCCGATTCCAAGCAGACTTCCCAGATAAATATGGTAGGAAGCGGCTGAATCACCTATAAATAATACGCTCAAAAAAAATAGAGATAAGAAAATTACCCCTAGTCGTAAAACGAAAATCCGATCAACTTTTTTTGCCATCTTTCCAGCAATCACAAAGGTAATAGGCTGAAAGATATAAATTCCCAAATTGTAAAGTGCTATTGTGACATAATCTCCAGATTGCTTCCATAGATAAATGTTTACGAATGTATTGGATAAAAATAGCCCAAGGGAATAAAGGCCGCCTATTACCAACAAAAAGGTCAGGTCCGTATTTTCCTTTATTTTATTTATGATATATTCTTTATAAGTATGCATGGTGTCCCCTCCTGCGTTCTTTTATAGTTTGAACAATTAGGGGACAGATATACCACCAGTTTTAAATTGTGCAAGAAAAAAACGCAGGGATTAGCCTGCGTTTCTTCAAGATATATAATTACTTAGCTTCGTTATAATTCTTCGTAACTTCATCCCAGTTAACTACATTCCAAAATGCAGAAACGTATTCAGGACGTTTGTTTTGATATTTAAGGTAGTAAGCATGCTCCCAAACATCTAGACCTAAAACAGGAGTCTTACCTTCCATCAATGGGTTATCCTGGTTAGGAGTGCTGATTACTTCAAGTTCACCATTGTTAACGACTAACCAAGCCCAACCTGATCCAAAACGTGTTTTTGCAGCATTTTCAAATTGTTCTTTAAACTTGTCGAAGCTGCCAAAAGTACCGTTAATTTTATCAGCTAGTTCGCCGGATGGTTCGCCACCGCCGTTAGGTGAAAGAACTTTCCAGAATAAACTATGATTCGCATGTCCACCACCATTGTTACGGACAGCCGTACGGATATCTTGTGGTACTGAATCCAAACTTGCAACTAAATCATTCAATGATTTATCTTGTAGATCAGAATGCCCTTCCAAAGCACCATTTAATTTTGTTACATAAGTATTGTGATGCTTTGTATGATGAATGTTCATCGTTTCTTTATCAATTGTTGGTTCTAAAGCATCGTACGCGTAAGGTAGTTCTGGTAATTCAAATTTAGCCATTACTAATTTCCTCCTCAATAGTTATGTTAGTAAAAGGATTGAAAATTCAACCTTTTATAGCAAGATTATCAGAGCTTTGAGTGACATGCAACTTATATGCATATTTTTACAATTAACCTATCAAAGCATCCTCAATTACTATTTCACGTATGATTATCCTTGAAACCTCATTTTGAAATTCTTTTACAATAAAAAATCAGATTGCCGATTAAATTCGGGACAATCTGTGAATGTGATGGCTCAGGACGGAATCGAACCGCCGACACAAGGATTTTCAGTCCTTTGCTCTACCGACTGAGCTACTGAGCCATTATAGTATGTATGGAGGAGGAAGAGGGATTCGAACCCCCGCGGGCTTTGACACCCCTGTCGGTTTTCAAGACCGATCCCTTCAGCCAGACTTGGGTATTCCTCCGTAAAGTAAAATGGTGGACCCTGCAGGATTCGAACCTGCGACCGATCGGTTATGAGCCGATAGCTCTAACCAGCTGAGCTAAGGGTCCTTAATTTTATGGGGCGACCGGTGGGGATCGAACCCACGAGTGCCGGAGCCACAATCCGGTGCGTTAACCACTTCGCCACGACCGCCATAAAAAGGACATGTGTTTATGTATTCTGTTTCACAATAAGTTTATCAATGGTAGCGGCGGAGGGGATCGAACCCCCGACCTCACGGGTATGAACCGTACGCTCTCGCCAGCTGAGCTACACCGCCAAATGGCTCCACAGGTAGGATTCGAACCTACGACCGATCGGTTAACAGCCGATAGCTCTACCACTGAGCTACTGTGGAATAATCTAATAAAGCGAATCTTAGTCGTACAATCTTGCTTGTCCTTCATGTTTCGTATGTAAAGAATTAACAAGCGACGAAATATAATTTATCATGTACGGGATAATCTGTCAATATATTTCATACAAACTTTTTAAAAGTATTTATTTGCTCCCTTTCGAACAACATTAATAACTATAGCACTTTCATCTTCATTTTTCAATTTAAATTTTAATTTTTTATCAAAAGTTTTTACACTGGATAAATACAGGTACCTATAAAAAGAACGTTTTAGAAAGAAAAAGAGACTAACGTTTCTAATAATAAATAGCCGTTAATCTCTTTAATCTGTTTTACTTCATTCTCCCAGAACTTCTTCCGCTATATTTACGGAATGGTCACCTATACGTTCTAAATTGCTGATAATGTCCACAAACACAATCCCCGCAGACCCCGTGCATAATCCCTCATTCATGCGGATAATGTGCTTTTTACGATAGCTGCGCTCCATCTTGTCAATTTCATCTTCCTTTTGGACTACTGCAAGAGCTTCTTCACGATCCATAGCATTGAGTGCTTGTACTGCTTGTTTAACAGTTAAAATTGTTAAGTCAAACATGTTATTTAAGTCTTCCTGAGCCTTTTCTGTTAAGTCTACTTTATTTGATATTTTATAATCGATTAGCTCAATAATATTTTCAAAATGATCACCAATCCGTTCGATATCACGTACAGAATCCATTAACGCGGTATGTTTTGCACTTTCGAATTCTGACAATGATTCAGCTGAAATATCCACCAGGTAATCAGTAATTTTTCGATCCAGATTGTTTAGGGCCCCTTCAATCTGCATAGCTGTTTCGGAATGTTTTTGCTGATGGGTGAGTAGATATTGATTAGTTTCTTCAAGTCCTTGTGCAGCATATTCACCCATGCGAATTATCTCGGCTTTCGCCTGGTCTAAAGCAAGCGTGGAAGATTGTTGAATAAAGATGGGATCTAAATGCTTTGGCTTATACTCTATTGTAACATCTTCTCCCGGGATAATTTTCGTTACAATCCACGCCAGTGCTCCTATAAAAGGAAATTGGATAATTGTATTAGCAAGGTTGAAACTTCCATGCGCAAAAGCCAGCGTCATTTCCGGATTTAAGTTTAATTGATCCTGCAGGAACACAACATATTGCGTAAACCAGCCAAGAAAAATTAAGAAAATGGTTGTTCCTACCAGATTGAAGATAACGTGTGTATATGCTGCTCTTCTAGCCGCTACACTTGCGCCTAGCGATGCCAGAACCGCTGTAATGGTCGTCCCAATATTATCACCAAATAAGACTGGAACTGCCGCTTTTAAATCGATTGCACCTTCTGAAAATAGTCCCTGCAAAATTCCAATTGTTGCACTTGAGCTTTGCACAATTACGGTAAATAACGTACCGATGACAACGCCAAGTATCGGGTTGGAACTCATGTTAACAGTCAGTTCATGAAAGGCATCTAATGACCGAAGCGGATGCATGCCACTGCTCATTAGATCAAGTCC
Organism: Virgibacillus phasianinus; assembly: GCF_002216775.1. Lineage (GTDB taxonomy): Bacteria > Bacillota > Bacilli > Bacillales > Amphibacillaceae > Virgibacillus_F > Virgibacillus_F phasianinus. Next base: position 2,913,777 of record NZ_CP022315.1, on the reverse strand, counting down.
GAAAAATAATGCACCAAAACCAAAAATAGTTTGGCCGATTGCGGTTATTTTTTGGTTATTAAAGAAAAAGATCATGAAACAACCAACGGCAATAATAGGTAATGAATACTCACCTAGATCAACACCAATTATAAAAGCTGTAACCGTTGTACCGATGTTGGCTCCCATGATGACGCCAATTGCTTGTCTTAACGTCATAAAGCCCGCATTAACGAGGCCAACTGTCAGTACAGTAGTCCCCGAACTGCTTTGAATTAAAATAGTAACGATCATCCCAGCCAAAACGCCGAGAAATGGATTGCTGGTAAATCTGTCTAATATGTCTCTTAAGCGATCCCCGGCTGTTTTTTGTAATCCATCTCCCATAAACTTAATACCAAGTAGAAAAATTCCTAAACCCCCGAGGAACTCAAAAATCAGCTTTTGAATATCTATATCCAATGAGTACTCCATCCCTTCAATCTTGTTGAATTTTGTCGTATTACGTATCAATTATTAAATGAATTAACCTGCTTTGTAAAGGAACTATTGGAAAACTTAACATTAAATTTACAAACTACATAATTAAACTGATCTTGCTATTTTTTTCAAAAAAAAACCCATGTATGTAAACATGAGTTTATTCGGATGAAATTTTTTCAACAAGTATTTTTGTACCATCTACCTCGACAACTTCAACTGGAGTATCCTTGACAATCCATTGGCCATTGGAAACTGCACTGTAATCTTTATTATTTATTCGAATAGTTCCAACAGGCCGCAAATTATTTAAAGCAATACCTTTTTGAAACAGCAGTTCTCCATATTCCTTGTTCAGTGAATTATACCCTGCTTCTTTTGTTAATCGGTCTTTTAAGGTAACTTTCGTCCACAAATCCCGATGTTTAAATACCTTTAAAAACAATAAGGAAGAGAATCCACCAACCAATACACCAATTACTGCGTACAGCCCGGCCTCAAGCGATGGAGCACTTATTGCTACTGAAGCAAGCATACATCCCAAACCTAATGTGGCTAAAGTACCGTCGTTTACTACCTTGCCATCCAGAATAATGAGTAATAATCCGACAAAATAAATAATAAGCATAATAATAAACGAGCCCGTAGCTAAGTATACTGAAAAATACACGGTTATAAATCCGATTCCCAAAAGACCAAAAACGCCTCGCATATTTACCCAGACTTCTCCAAGAATAAACAACGTTCCTAAAAAGGTAATAACGAAACCAATCCAGACTGAAGAAAAGATATCCATCTACACCCCTCCTACTTAATATATTATACGGGATATAAGGATACTTAGTTTCATAAAAAGGAGCAGTTATATGAATTTTTTCAAAAAATCACTAATTTTAATAACAGTAATTTTACTGTGTGCCAGTATTTATAATGATATGACATCAGGATCTATAACAATTGATAAGGAAAATAAAGGTGAAGTAGTAGACGGAGATAAATATGTTCAGGTGAAGGTGTTACCGGGTCAAACGGTGCTATCAATTGTGGAAACGTACAATAAAATCAATTCACTCGATGTGGAGAAAATTATTTCAGACTTCAAAAAGTTGAATCCACAAGTTAAACCTTATCAATTGAAAGCATACAATTATTATTATTTTCCTGTGTATCAAAAAGATTAAAAATAGGAGGATGACTTAAGAGCCAGCCTCCTATTTTCTATAAATACGGAAGAACAAAAAGTGTAATGATAATCGAAGCAGCACCGGCTATAATAGCGGTATTTCCAAGCGTATCTGCATCTCTGCTCTTCGCAATAAAGCCAACAATAATCCCTGCTCCGCCAAGAATAATCGGCATGAAGAAAAAGGAAGCGATTGATAAAATCAGTGCAACCCAACCCACCGCACTATTTACATGCGATCCGACGTCCGAATCATCACGTTGTTCTGCACGATCATTATAATCATCTGCAGTCAATTCTTGTGCTGTTTCTTCATCGCGGTTATTTGCAATATCCGTTGGAACAGGAGTACTCCCATACAAGTTGACTTTATTGATGTCATGATCCTCTGCCTCATCATTAAGATCAGGGTCTTTTCGGCCATTATCAAATTGATCCATATATATTCCCTCGCCTTCTTTAAATGAGGTGTGACTTAGTTTATGGATTTAAGCAGTTAATAATGGTGTAAGTTATTGGTAATGCTTCAAATCATACTTGTTAACAATTAATAAATTTCCACATACACTAAACCAGCAGTATGATAAAAAAGGAGCCAAAACATGTCAAACGTAATGAAAGATCTAATCACTAAAAAAATAAAACAAATTTCACCCGAGGAATTACTTCACTACAGTAAACAATATGGTTTTTCTCTTACAAGGAGTGAAGCAAAACAGATAACGAATTACGTGAAAAACCATCCGTTTGATCCATTCAGTGAATCAGATCGCGTTGCTTTTTTTAAGGAGCTGGCAAGAATGACCGACATGCAAACAACGAAGAAAGCGCAAAAATTATTTGGAGAAATGGTCCGGTCATATGGGATTCAATCATTATTTTAATAAGTTCAGTGCGCTCACACTAGACAGGTTTTCTTTTATATTTTCTTCTTAAAAAAAGGAAGAGGCTGGGACATAACTAGCCAAAAATAACTTAAAAATGGTTCTGATCATCGGTTTTTGATGATCAGAACCATTTTTCGTTGGATTGTCTTGATTATCTAGTGGTTGTTTTGTCTTCATGGCGGTGTACTTCCTCAAGTTTACCGCCATGAATGCAAATCCTATTTCACTTTCTACTTTCTCTTTACCTCGTACAGACATACGAGTGAAGCACAAATTAGCCTTCAGAAATCCAAAGACTGGCTCCACATCGATTTTACGATTGCCGTAAATTTCACCAGTTTTCTCTTCCGAAAGCAGTTGCTTAATGTATTCTTTTTGTTGTTCCCATTTTTCGTTGTAATAAATTCTTCGATTATTTCCTTCCTTCGCTTTGGTGCATTGGGAACGCAATGGACAACCTGAACAGTCCTCAGACTCATAAACTTTAAACGATCGTGTTAGTCCGTATTTATCTGTTCGATTGGACATGTGGCTGAACATTAATTGTTTTCCATTTGGACAGGTAAACGTATCGTCTTCATTATTATATTCCCAATTGGCTGTATGGAAAGCGTTATTCTTATGCTTCTTTTTCTTCTCTTTTCGATACTGGTTATAGGTAATCAGCGGTGTGCGTTTTCGATTCTCGATGACATCTTCGTAGTTTTGTTCACTACCATATCCTGCGTCAGCCACGATGTGCTTTGGCAGCTTAAAGTAATTATTTTCTATGTTATCCAGAAATGGAATGAAGGTGCGAGTATCTGTCGGATTTGGGAATACATCATAAGCGAGCACATATTGTCCTTCGGTTGCAGCCTGCACATTATACCCAGCTTTCAGCTGGCCGTTCTTCATATAATCATCTTTCATTCGCATAAAAGTGGCATCATGATCCGTCTTCGAATAACTATTGCGTTCTCCGAAGATCTCCATGTCTTTTTGGTATTTCTGTTTTCGCGCCAAATAATCCTTGAATTGTTTGCGGTATTGTTTCGGTGCTTTACGGTCAGACCGTAGTTTTTTACGTGCGCTTACGTCTTCACTCGCTTCTATTTTCTTGTCATACGCTTCTACCTTGCCATCCAGCTGCTCCACTACTTTTTCGAGTTCTTTCGTGGACAGTTCCTCCAGGCTTTCCCGTTCGATTTCCGGAAGAATTTCTTTCTCCAATAATTCATCATACATTTGGTTGGATTTTTCCACCAAATTAGCACTGTACCTTTCAACCGATTTCCGCCATACAAACGTAAATTTATTGGCATTCGCTTCAATCTTGGTTCCATCAATAAAAATCGCTTCTTCATCAATTTGTTTTTCTTCCACTAGCTGACAACGGAATTGCACAAAACATTGACGCAGTAGTTCTTTCACCTCTGGATGCACACGAAAACGATTGATTGTACGATAACTTGGTTCATAACCTTGCGCTAACCACATCATACGCACACTATCTTTAAGTAACCCTTCCATTTTTCTTCCAGAAAAAACCGACTGCGTGTAGGCACATAAGATAATTTTCATCATCATTTGTGGGTGATAGGCTGGACATCCAGTTTCACGGGAAAAGGCAGCGAATGCTTCCTCCGGAATCTGTGTTACAACATCATTTACTGCATAGGCAATATCATTTTTGTCCAATTTTATTTCTAAATCTAAAGGCAACACCACTTGATTTATGTTATAATTTTTAAACATAAGAATCCCTCCGATAATTATTGTGTGGTTACTTTAATTCTATCAAAGGGGATTCTTTTTGTTTAGTAAAAATAAACGATTATATAAAAAAAGCGTGGTATGTCACCTGAACGGTGAGTGCCACGCTTTTTTATTTACTGGGTTTTGTCCCAGCCTCATATGGGATTCAATCATTATTTTAATAAGTTCAGTGCGCTCACACTAGACAGGTTTTCTTTTATATTTTCTTCTTAAAAAAAGGAAGCACGCAAAATATATGCGTGCTTCCATTCGATTCTTATTGCTTAATAATCTTTTCTTTTAATTCCTCATCAAATGTGCCGTCTTTCAGCATACTAATTTCAAATTTGTATGGGGGCTTTTTATTTTTCTTATCTTCTCCAACGTATGGTGTTTCAAGTATCTTGGGTAATTCGTGCAATTGTGGATGATGGACAACCTTATGAAGTGCTTCAAATCCTAGATACCCAAATCCTATATTTTCATGTCGGTCCTTATGTGCTTCACGAACGTTTTTACTATCGTTGACGTGTATTACTTTTAAACGGTCCAAGCCAATTATTTTATCAAATTGATTAAGGACACCATCGAAATCAGTTACAACATCATACCCCGCATCATGAATGTGACAGGTATCCATGCAAACTGACAGCTTTTCGTTTAACTGCACACCATCAAAAATCTTGGCCAGTTCATCGAAAGTACGCCCAATTTCTGTCCCTTTTCCAGCCATTGTTTCAAGCGCGATCTGGACGTTCTGATCCTTATCAAGCACTTCATTTAAGCCTTCCACAATCTTTTGAATTCCTTCGTCCGCACCAGCACCAACATGGGAGCCAGGGTGCAGCACAATTTGTTTTGCGCCTAGCGCCTCGGTCCGCTCAATCTCACTGCGAAGGAAGTCAACACCAAGTTGAAACGTTGCTGGTTTTGTTGTGTTGCCAATATTAATAATATATGGTGCATGAACAACAATTTCCTCTATACCATTTTCTTTCATATGAGCTGTGCCCGCCTCAATGTTTAGTTCTTCAATCGCTTTTCTTCTCGTATTTTGAGGTGCACCAGTATAAATCATAAATACATTTGCCCCATATGAAACCGCTTCTTCACTCGATCCTAACAGCATTTTTTTTCCACTCATTGAAACATGCGATCCAATTTTCACCATATCAAACACCCCGTTTTTTTTATTTCTTTTTATACTTTGGACTTTTATTTAATCTTTTTTTAATCGATTCTTGTTGTTTTTTCATTTTTTTCTTATAGCCAGGTTTTACCTTTTTTGATTTCTTAACACGCTTCCAAGCCTCTCTATCTACATCAGCTTCTGTTTTTAAACGTAAATTCCGTTCATTCCAGGATTTCATCTCAATCCATTCATCATTTTTAACATCAAAAAATGTGAAATCCAATCCCTTTTGTTCTAATTTACGAATGATTTTAATGTCACTATCATCGTAAAGACTAATAGCCGTCCCCTCCATGCCGGCACGAGCAGTTCGACCCACCCGATGGACATAAAAATCTTCCTCTTTTGGAAGTTGTGCATTGATTACATGACTTACACCCTTAATATCAATCCCTCTAGATGCTAAATCAGTTGCGACAATATATTGATAACGTAAATTTTGGATATCTTTCAACGCACGTTTTCGTTCACGGGGCGAGAGACCTCCATGTATTAATCCTGTCTCTATACCTTTTGCCAATAAACTTTCTGCTAATTCGTTCGCTTTTTCCTTGCCATTCGTAAAAATAATTGCCAGATAAGGATTAATTACTTTAGAAATATTTGCGATCACATCAGCAGCTTCCCGATGTTTCATATCAATTAACCAATGTTCCATGGTTTCCGGTGATAGTTGATCATCTATTTTCACATGTAAAGGGTTTTCTAAATATTTTCTAAAAAAGTGTTCCAGTCGCTGTGGAATTGTCGCTGAAAACACAAGCAATTGTACCTCTTTATTCGACCTCACTAACAATTGGTCTACTTCATTAATGAATCCGAGATCCAGCATCAAATCTGCTTCGTCAATAACGAAGGATGTGGCGGAATAAATAGAAATAGCCTCTTCTTTTACTAAATCTAATATACGCCCAGGCGTCCCTACGACAATATGCGGTGGCTTTTTTAGTTTCTCGGTCATTTTCTGCTTATCCGTACCACCAACAAGGAGCTTTGAAGTCCATTTCTGTTCTTTCCCGGCGAAATGAATAATTTTTTTTACCTCATCATGAATTTGCATAGCTAATTCACGTGTTGGTGCTGTAATAACGAATTGAACAGATTGCTTGTCCTCCTCTATTTTATTAACAAGCGGTAATAAATACGCGTGTGTTTTCCCTGAACCTGTATGAGATTGTCCAATGACACTTTTTCCGCTTAGGATTGCCGGTATAACTTTCGCCTGAATATCGGTTGGCTCACTAAATTGCAGTTTATCGACAACATCTATCATAAAAGTATGAAACGCAAACTTTTTAAAATTAATCTTTTCCATTTAAATACTCCTTTAGGTGCTTCAAGCACACTTTTTAAAACCCCGTGAATGCAAAATTCATTCACTGAGCAACTACTACTGCCCTAAATTTCGCTAAATTTCCTTAGTTTCATTATAAAACACATTCCTTATCCATGCATTATAAATCGACATTCTTTATATAAATTGAAAGGGCTCTGTATTGGTCTTTGATACTATCACCTCAAGCTTCTTGGTAAATATATTTTCCAAATACCGTTTCGTGGATTGTTTCATAACTTTTTCGACATGATGCCCTGGATCTATAATGGACAGCCCCATTTGCCAAGCATCTTGGGCATGGTGAAAAGACATGTCACCTGTTAGGTAAACATCCGCACCTTTCTCCTTTACCTCATCAATATAATCTGCCCCACTCCCTCCAAGTACGGCAACTCGTTTAACTTTTTGTTGTAAATCTCCTGTTACACGGACGCGCGGGACTTCCAATGCTTGTTTTATATGTTCACTCAACATTTGTAACGTCATTTCCTCATCCAGTTCACCAATTCGTCCAATCCCCAATTTTTCTCCTTCATTACGTAAAGGGAAAATGTCATATGCAGCCTCTTCATAGGGATGAGCATTTTTCATTTGCTGCAATACATCTGATAAACCCTGTTCTGTAACAATTGTTTCTAATTTTGCTTCATCTACCTTTGCTACATCACCTTTTTTACCGATAAATGGGTCTGTACCCTCTAAAGGTTTAAACGCACCTGTTCCAGCCGTCTGAAAAGTACAATGACTATAGTTACCAATATAACCAGCTCCACTGTCACCAAGTGCTTCTCTTACAATATCCACGTGTGTGCTTGGGACGTAAACAGCCAATTTATAAAGTCTTTCACTTTTTGCTTCCATTAATAAGTCTGTTTGTTTCATACCAATTGCATCACAAAGCATGTCGTTAACCCCGCCATTTGCAATATCAAGATTGGTATGTGCTGCATAAACAGTTATATCGTGTTTTATTAATTTTTCGATTATCTTTCCTTTGACTTCATCAGTATTTATTTGTTTTACCGATTTAAATAATAATGGATGATGTGCAATAATTAGATCCACTTCATTCTCTATAGCTTCATCTACTACAGTATCTAGCACATCCAAGGTAATCATCACCTTTTTAACTTCCCTTGTAAATGATCCGAGCTGCAGCCCTACATTATCCCAATCATAGGCAAGATCACGTGGGGTCCACTTCTCCATTTCATGAAATACATCACGATTTGTAATTATCTCCTTCATCTTGCAAAACCTCCTTAACCCAGGATAGTTCATTATTAAACCTAGCTAATTTTTCAGTTTGTGGTACACTGGCCAGTTCTAACTGATTCATGACAAATTGTATTTTTCTTTGTTCACTCTTCCATTTATGATAGAAGGCGGATGATTTATTTGCCAATAACAGTGGTCCAAACATAATCTCTTGTTCAGATAACTTTCGATTTGTTTCCCCTTTATCAGCAACAATAATTTCATAAAAATGACCATTTTCTTCTACTATTTCCTCTTGGACAATTTTATAACCATGGTGATAGGTCCAATTACGAACAGCCTTTGCATCAACATTTGGCTGTATAATTAACCGCTCAACACTTTCAAGCTTATCATTTCCTTGCTGCAATATCGATGTTATAAGCTTACCACCCATCCCCGCAATAACAATTTGTTTCACTTCATCCTTTTCAATAATTGACAATCCATCACCGAGCCGAACATCAATGACATCATGTAATTGGTAGACTTTAACAGTAGCTCTTGCGCTTTTATATGGACCTTCAACTACCTCCCCAGCTATAGCTTTTGCTTTTTCGTCATGTTGACAAACAAAACATGGGAGGTATGCATGATCTGACCCAATATCAGCAAAATGCGATCCTGCTGGTAAATAGGAGGCCACTCGCTTTAATCGGTCTGAAATAGTTATAGGTTGAATCATAGTTCACCTTCCTTTTAATCGAAAAGAAAGCTTTCTGCATAGATCAGAAAGCTTTCTGGTTGGTTAATTATTATCTTATTTATTTATTATTTCTTTTTTGAAAGCCATTCTGCTAAGGCCTCCGCTTGCGGTTCTTTTACCAATCCTGCAGGCATTACAGAACCTTTACCATTTAAAATAATATTTTTAATTTCTTTTTTATTATATCTTGCGCCTACTTTTGTTAAATCCGGTCCTACTCCACCCGTTAAGTCAGCACCATGACAGGAGATACAATTATTTTGGAAAATTGCTGCTGGATCATCGGTTGATGCTTCCGCTTTTTCCTGCTTTTCTCCGCCACCTTCTTCTGCCTTTTCAATCGTTGCCTGTTGATCAAGGCCAACAACTGATATTACGATCACCAATAAAATCCCTATTACTGCAATAAGTGCGAAGGGGATAACTGGGTTTTTCTTCATTGCGTTTCCTCCTTATGTAATCTCTTAATGTAACTTAAACATAACTATATATAGTTTACTTTAAAAACGATTTAGTTTAAAGGGCAAAAGTGTGACTAATTATAGAAAAATAATAATATACCAATTTTACTAGACGATAAAGGATGCTTCTCCATTTATGCCTATTTTAAACCATAGTTGTACTTCCTATGTATTGCTAAAGATAGTTAAAGATAGTTAAAAAACAAGATGAACAGCCATTGATCACGAACCCGTGTCAATGACTGATACCAAATTTATTCGAGAAAATCCTTCAACCTTTTACTTCTACTAGGATGGCGAAGTTTACGGAGCGCTTTTGCTTCGATTTGACGGATTCGTTCTCTCGTTACACCGAATACTTTTCCTACCTCTTCTAACGTCCTTGTCCTTCCGTCATCAAGTCCAAACCTTAGTCGTAAAACATTTTCTTCACGGTCAGTTAACGTATCAAGTACATCTTCAAGTTGTTCTTTCAGCAGCTCATATGCAGCGTGATCAGAGGGTGATATTGCCTCTTGATCTTCAATGAAATCACCTAAATGAGAGTCATCTTCTTCACCAATAGGTGTTTCAAGTGATACTGGCTCCTGGGCAATTTTGAGGATTCCCCGGACCTTGTCAGGTGTTAATTCCATTTCCTCACCAATTTCTTCTGGTGTTGGCTCTCGGCCCAAATCCTGAAGTAATTGACGTTGAACCCTGATTAACTTATTAATCGTTTCAACCATGTGTACTGGAATCCGAATTGTTCTTGCCTGGTCTGCAATAGCACGGGTAATTGCCTGACGTATCCACCATGTTGCATAGGTACTGAACTTAAAGCCCTTGCGATAATCAAACTTCTCTACAGCTTTAATAAGGCCCATGTTACCTTCCTGAATAAGGTCTAAAAACAACATACCTCGTCCAACATATCGTTTGGCAATACTTACAACCAAGCGTAAGTTAGCTTCCGCAAGACGGCGTTTAGCTTCCTCATCACCTTTTTCAATACGTGTTGCAAGATCAATTTCATCTGAAGCAGATAATAGGTCAACACGACCTATTTCTTTTAAATACATCCGGACGGGATCATTTATTTTGATTCCAAGCGGAACACTCAAATCGTTCAGATCGAAGGTTTCTTCCTTTGAAATTTGTTGCATATTCGGATCATCTTCGGATTCACCGATTACTTCTACACCTTGTTCGCCCAGGTACTCATAAAATTCGTCCATTTGATCTGACTCGATCTCAAAATGAGATAAGCGATCAGCGACTTCTTCATATGCCAATGTGCCGCGTTTTTTACCCATTTCAAGCAATTGATCCTTCGTTTGTTCAAGGGTTAATTCATTTTCATTATTCTTTGTTTGTGAAGGCATATTTTCGGCCATGAGTCCCCCTCCTTCCATACTCCATTTATATCACTTTGAATTTTTCAGCTGCTTCTGAATTGCAATAATTCGCATCCCAATTTCCAACGATTTCACCGAATCCTGTTGTTGTTCAGCAAGCTTTTGTTCTTGCTTTAATGTTTTAATAGTAGCAATATCATTAGTCTCAGCACGAATGATTCTAAGATAGTCATTAATTTCTTTATCACTGATATTTTCATCCGTGTGAATCATTGCAATTTCAATAACCAGATTTTTAATATCCTGATCCGTTAGTTTCTCAATAAAATTACTAACGTCAGCAGGATGGTCTTCTTCATAAAATGCATATAGATGTGTTGCAATAATTTTATGCGCATCGATATTGAATGCCGCACCTATTTCCTCCTGCACTTTATCAGTAATCGCTCTATCTTTCAACATATATGCAATTAGCTGTTTCTCCGCATTCAGAAATGCTGGCAGTAACTTTTTCGTTTGATAATGGTTATTTGTGTTATTAGTATATCTGTTACCTTCACTCTTATCCTTATTCTGTACCTTATCTTTACGATAAAAGCGCATTTCTTCTTTTAGGGAGTCAACCGAAATATCGAATTCTTTACTTAGCTCTCCTAAGTAATATTCCCGTTCAATTGAATTATCAATCATTGCCAGCTCTTTAAGAATGGTATCGATATAGTTAAAACGATCATCTTCAAGACTTAAGTTATAACTTCTTTTAATATATCGCATATAAAAAGATATATACGTTTCACTTGCTTTTATCACATCATTTTGAAATGATTCCGTACCATACGCGTTGATATAGTCATCTGGATCCATACCATCCTTCAATCTGGCAACTTTCACCTTACATCCCGTTTCCTTAAGAATTGATGAAGCCTTGAAAGTTGCTTCAATACCGGCGTTATCCCCGTCATAACAAATAGTTACTGTATCAACATAACGTTTTAACAGCTTTGCCTGATTTAGTGTCAGGGATGTACCCAGAGTAGCTATTGCGTTTTTCACACCAGCCTGAAAGGCAGATATGACATCCATATATCCTTCAAATAATACAGCCTCGCCCGCATTTCGGATATGTTTCTTTGCCAAATCGAAGTTATATAATAGCTTACCTTTTTGGAACAATTCACTCTCTGAACTGTTCAGGTATTTTGGTTCACCATTAGATATGATTCTGCCACCAAAAGCGATCGTTTTGCCGAGATGATTCCGAATTGGAAACATCACACGGCCCCGAAACCTGTCTGTTATGTTATTGTCATTCTGAAGCGATAATAAACCTGCTTTCACAAGTACTTGCTCGTGAAATCCTTTTTTCTTTAGGAACTCGGCAGTAAAACTAGTATCATTTGGCGCAAATCCTAACTGGAACAAATCAATTGTTTCTTCCGAAATTCCCCGCTGTTTAAAATAGTTGAACCCTTCTTTACCATCCTTAGTAAATCGAAGTAAGTGATGGTACAGTTTTGTCAACCATTCGTATGCTGTCAGGATGCTTTGATTTTCTTCTGAAAGCGATCCTCCTTCAGCTTTAACGGTTTCTGGTAAGGTTATGCCACTACGTGAAGCCAAATGCTCCATTGCTTCAAAAAATGAAAATTTCTCCATTTCCATAATAAATGTCACTACATTTCCGCCTTTTCCACAGCCAAAGCAATGAAAAATTTGTTTTTCCTGTGTGACTGAAAATGAAGGGGTTTTTTCGCCGTGAAAAGGACATAACCCGAAATAGTTTTTCCCTTGTTTTTTAAGCTGAACATATTCGCCAATAACGTCAACAATATCATTTGCTTTTCTGACTTCTTCTATTGTTTCCTCTGGAATTTGATTTGGCATATTTACCACCATGTTTTATATTCTAGATACCATGACCAAAACCCTGCAAAATTCGACAAGATTTTTCTAAAACCGAAAAAAAATTTCCTTCTATCTTGATTCTGACTTAGAAGGAGCTTTAAATTAACAATTATGATTAATAAAAAATTGTGTATACCTTTCATCACGGTTTATCCGAATTTACACCGTTTCACACTATTATTCCTCATGGAGTTATTACTAAACCTCCTTTATTTAGAATAAAATTAGAAAATCTTGGCTTGTCGCCAAGAACTAATGGCGAAAGCCTTAGATTTTTTTATACTTTATACTGATAAAGATTGATACTTTCTTAAAGTGCTAAAAAAGCGAAACACCATGCACTATTAATTCTACACAACTGAATGAAATCCTTCCTGAATGTAAATATTTTTTCAGGTCAGCACATGATTAATAAAACATATATGAAAAGTTATTTAACACAAATATTTATTATAAATCATATTTCACTATATTACTAGTATTAAAATTTATGTTAGATAATTCTATATAAAACAGACGCATCTTTTCTCATTAGAAAATCTTGGCTTATCGCCAAAAACTAATGGCGAAGGGCCTAGACTTTTGCATATCTTATACTGATAAAGATTATAATTTCTTAAAGTGAAACAAAAGGTCAAACCTCCTAAATTGCCTGTTACCCGGTGATACCTGAACAACTGTATCACCGGGACGCGGCGGTTTAATAGGAAGCCAGACCCAATTAGGTTAAGGACTGTTCGTCTTCTATTTCTTAATCATTTGCATAATACTATTTGCTGTTTCCTCCACAGCTTTATTCGAAACATCTATCGTTTCACAACCAATTTTACCAACTATTTTATTGAAGAAGGCAAGCTCCTGGTTAATTCTATCCATATTCGCATAGGTTGCTTTATCTCCAAGACCAAGTGCTTTCAGCCTTTCTTTCCTGATTTCGTTTAGCTTATCAGCGGTAATTTTTAGTCCTATGCATTTTTCCCGGTTCACCTCAAATAATTCCTCTGGCGGTTCCACTTCTGGGACTAATGGAACATTGGCTACTTTCAAGCGCTTGTGCGCCAAATATTGTGATAATGGTGTCTTTGAAGTTCTGGAAACACCAATCAGGATAATATCTGCCCGGGAAATTCCTCTTGGATCACGTCCATCATCATATTTTACAGCGAATTCAATTGCTTCGACCCGTTTAAAATAATCTTCATCCAATTGATGGACTAATCCAGCCTCCAGACGTGGTGATGTTTCAAATACACGTTCCATTGATTTCATCATTGGCCCCATAATATCAATTGCTTCAATTTTTATTTTTTTTGCCTCTGTATTTAAGTATTTACGTAATTCCGGATCAACAAGAGTAAATCCGATAATTGCATCCTTTTCTTTTGCTAATTGTAATGTTTCATCAATAATTACTTTATCTTCTACATATGGTATACGTTCGATTTTATATTCTCCACCGTTGAACTGACTTAGCCCAGCCTTAATAACTAATTCGGCGGTTTCTCCTACTGAGTCTGATAGAACGTATACGAGTGGTTTTTTCCCCATTCTATTTCCCTCCCCCTAAAAATTGTCATCTTTAATCAATTCAACAAAAGCTTTTGTGATTGTGGTTTTGGTAATCCGTCCAACAATTTCATTTCCAAATTCAGATTCTTTCACTACAGGAATCCCGTCAATCTGCTTATTAATTAATTTATTGGCTGCATCAATAAGTAAATCATCTTTTTTACAGATTGTTATGTTAGGCATTCGTGTCATGATTATATGTACAGGAACATTCGTTAAATCCTGATTACCAATACTGGCACGCAATAAATCCTTACGTGATAATACGCCTGTCAAACACGTATTTTTATCCACTACAAATAATGTCCCGACATCTTCTAAAAACATAGTTGAAATCGCATCATACACTGAAGCACTCTCATTTACTACGATTGGAATAGATTGAAATTCACGTACTTTAAACTTTTTTACCTTTTCTGTTAACAATTCGGATCCTGTTTTACCAGTGAAAAAATAACCTACACGAGGACGGGCATCTAGAAAGCCCGCCATCGTCAATATGGCTAAATCAGGCCTTAAAGTTGCTCTTGTTAAATCTAAATTCTGGGCGATGTTCTCACCCGTAATTGGACCGTTTTCTTTCACAATCTCGATTATTTTTTCCTGCCTGCTAGATAAATCCACTTTCCTCACCACCTAGACCTATTGTGTCATACTATTTCTAAATATTATAGACTATTTATGGTATAAACAAAAGTGGTACATCTTTAGGCTAATTTAAAACTGTTGTTTCCACTCTATCATGGTAAGGTCTGCGTACTGATTAACTAAATCGGAAATTTTTTTCAATAATGTCATACGATTAGTACGAATTTGCATGTCATCCGTCATCACCATATTATTTTCAAAAAAATCATGAATTGGTGTAGCCAATGTTGCTAGATAGTTCATCGCTTCCACTGCATCATAGTTTTGGTTCGCCTCCATAAACTTCGGTGTAATTTCCTGATAATGACGATATAGGGATGCTTCGGATTCCGTTCCAAAATACGCTTGATCAATATCCGTTTCCCTCGTGCCCTTTTTGGATAAATTCAGAACCCGGATCAACGATTCATTTACACTTTTGAATGTATCATCATTTCTTTTAGCGGCGAGTACTTTAGCCTTTTCAATTGTATAGTGAAACACACCTATTCGCTGCTTAATTACTGCATCAATAATATCCGCTTCAACATTATTCAATTTCATCACGTGGTTTGCCCGGAGACGGAAAAAGTCTGTAATGTCTTTCGTAATGACAGTTTCTTCATTTTGTTCAATTTCAAGCGTTCGATAGATATCCCTTGTAATGTTTAATAAATCTTCAAGCGCAATATTCCATTTCTTTTCATCAAGGATTCTCAATATGCCAACCGCCTGACGACGCAAGCCATAGGGATCCTGTGAACCCGTTGGAATAAGACCGATTGAAATGCACCCAACGATGGTATCAAGCTTATCCGCAACACTAACAATTGCTCCTTCTACTGTATTTGGAATTGGATCATCCGAATGCAGCGGCAAATAATGTTCGCGTATTGCAGTTGCTACCTTAGCATTCTCCTTGTTGTATAGTGCATATTTCTCACCAATCACACCCTGCAGATTTGTAAACTCATTTACCATATTTGTTGCTAAATCAAACTTACACACTTCTGCAGTACGAATAGAACGTTTTTTTTCATCGCGGTCTACTTGTAATAATTCAGCTATTTGTGAAGAAATAGCAACGACCCTGTTAACCTTATCAGTAATCGTTCCGAGCTTTTCCTGGAAGACAACACGTTTTAGTTTATCCTGATAAAAGTCAATTGAATGTTTCTTATCCTCTTCAAAGAAAAACTCCGCATCAGAAAGGCGTGCATGAATAACCTTTTCGTTCCCTTTAACTACTTGTTCGATATGATCCTTAATTCCATTCCGTACCCCAATAAATGTGGCTAATAATTCACCTGCCGATGATTCAACGGGAAAATATCGTTGGTGTACCTTCATCGAAGTAATCAATACTTCCTTTGGTAGCTGTAAAAATGAGTTTTCAAACGACCCAGCAAATACTGTTGGGTATTCCACAAGGTTTCGAACTTCTTGCAGCAGCTCATCATCAACAATGACGTTAAATCCCTTTTCCGCTTCCAATGCATTAATTTGCGATAAAATCATATCTTCACGTTCTTTGGAATCAGCAATCACAAAACTGTTTTTTAATTCATTTTGATATGCATCTGCTCTCTGAATTGTAATCGAGCTACCTAGGAAACGATGACCAAAAGTTTGATTTCCTGTTTTCACCTGCGCTACCTCAAATGGCACTACCTTTTCACCATAAAGAGCCAAAAGCCAGCGAATTGGACGTGCGTAACGCATTGATTGCTCTGCCCAGCGCATGTTTTTTTGAAACTGAATAGATTCAATAATGGTACCAAAGGATGTAAGTAAATCATAAGTGGTCTTTCCTTCAATCCGCTTTTGCACGAAGATATATGTAGTGCCATTTATATCTTTTGTATAAATATCATCAATTGACTTTCCTTGTCCCTTGGTAAAGCCAATTGCTGCTTTTGTCCAATTCCCGTTTTCATCCTGGGCAATTTTTAATGCAGGCCCCTTTGCTTCTTCCTCAATCGTTTTTTGTGATTCATCTAATCCTTTAATAAGGACAGCTAAACGCCTGGGAGTTGAAAATGATTCTACAGCTTGATAGGAAAGCCGCAGCTCGTGCAGCCATTGTTCTGTTTTATATTTTAATTGGGCTTCCGCATCATCAATAAATCTTGCGGGTAATTCTTCTAATCCAATTTCAAATAATGCATCCTTCGTCATTTACCTTTCCTCCTTTTCAAGCATCGGGAAACCAAGCTTTTCACGTTCTTTCACATATGTTTTTGCAATCTTCCTTGCGAGATTTCTGATTCTTGCGATATAGCCCGTCCGTTCAGTTACGGAGATTACTCCCTTGGCATCCAGCAGATTAAATGTATGGGAACATTTCAATACATAGTCATATGCGGGGAAAACCAGACCTTTTTCCATGACTGTTTTTGCTTCCTTTTCATACATTGCAAACAAATTAAATAACATATCTGTATTTGATTCCTCAAATGTATAGGTAGAATGTTCATATTCTGGCTGGAAAAAGATATCATGAACGGTAACACCTGCAGTCCATTCCAGTTCAAACACATTGTCTTTGTTTTGAATATAGGATGCCAGCCGTTCTAAACCATAAGTCAATTCAACAGTAACGGGATTAGCTTCCAATCCGCCAATTTGCTGAAAATAAGTAAACTGGGTTATTTCCATGCCATCCAGCCAAACTTCCCAGCCTAAGCCTGCTGCACCTAAAGTTGGGTTTTCCCAGTTGTCTTCCACAAAACGTATATCATGTTCCAACGGGTCTATCCCAAGTGCTTTTAACGAATCTAAATACAATTCCTGAATATTATCTGGAGAAGGTTTCATAATTACCTGAAACTGATGGTGCTGATACAGGCGATTTGGGTTCTTGCCATACCGCCCGTCCGCCGGCCTTCTTGATGGTTCAACATAGGCGACGTTCCACGGCTCAGGTCCTAAACTTCGGAGCAGCGTCATTGGTGACATGGTTCCAGCACCTTTTTCGACATCATATGCCTGCATTAATATACAATTTTGACTCGACCAATACGACTGCAACGTCAAAATCATCTGTTGAATGTTCATGTTAATCTCCCTTTCCTGCCTTACAATTTTTATTTGCAGATAGTACAAAAAAGTCCGTCCCTATGCCTAATAATCTAGACATAGGGACGGACTTTATATCCGCGGTTCCACCCTATTTGCTCTCCGTCAGAAGAGCCACTTTAATTGATAAGCTTAGGAGCTCCTTTCCCGATTGTCCTATCACCCAGCTTTCACTATCCCAGGCTCGCTTTTCTGACGGAATTCAAACGGTACTTTTCTCCTTCATAGCATAACGTAAATTAATATGTACAAATAATAAGCTATTCCCCTATTGTTTGTCAACCATACTATTTGAGCTGATCCATTTGCTTTAAGAATCTTTTCGATTTTAGGAAATAACCACCATATTGGTCATAATACGCATCTAATAAATTCCTTAGCAATTGTATATTACGTTCTTTCATCTTTATCGTGCCAACCTGTTCAATCCCTACTTCAAGGAATATACGTAAGAGTTTTGCAACTGATTGGGGCAAAGAAATCGCGCTTGGATCAATTGATGTACACTGACTGCATAACAAACCACCTTCTGCTATAGAAAAACTTCGCAGATCCACGTATCGATTACAATTGACACATTTGTCTACTGTAGGTACGAATCCGCCTTTTTTATACAATTTAAGCTCATACATCATGATTGGAATTTCAGCAAATTCATGTTCCGAAATCCAGGAAATTGTCTGCATTAGTTGATCATAAATAAAGTAATCAGGTTCACCTGATTCCATTAGCTTATCCGTCAGTTCAACAATATAGGCGGTAAATGCTGTCTTGATGATATCTTCACGGATGGCCCGATTTGAGTGTATAACTTCTCCCTGCTGGATTGTACTTAATCCTTTATTTATATATACAAAAAATTCCCCATGGATGAATGGCTGCGTTACCGCAGCCATTCTGCTTTTCGTTTTCTTCGCACCTCTGGCCAGCGCAGAGAACTTGCCTATTTTTTTACTGAAAATGGTTATAATCTTATGTGTTTCACCATAATCCTGTGTTTTGATAACAATACCCTCTATTTTCTCAAGCACACAAGTCTCACCTTTACTTTCTAAAATACCTTTTGCCTGAACCTATCTATTACATTTTCGTATTTAGCTCATCATTCACTTTATCTTCATTTTTCTCGGAGGTCTTTATACTTGAATCATTTTCCAGCTCTTTCCATAATAAATAGGTTTCAATGTTTCCTGTATGACTAAATAATCTCCAGGTTAAGTCGATCACAAGAAACCCCACCTTTCTTTTAATATGTTTGATTAAGTACTACTCTTAGTTTGACCAAACATTCATAAAGCATGAGATATAAATTTTACCATGTTTAATATTCATCACTGCGAAATCCATACTCTTTAAGCTGTGATTGTTTGTTCCGCCAGTCCTTCTGTACCTTGACCCACAGTTCCAGATATACTTTAGTTCCAAGTAAAGATTCAATGTCTTTCCGGGCATTTTTACCAATGTTTTTCAACATATTTCCCTGTTTGCCAATCAAAATTCCCTTTTGTGTTTTCCGTTCGGTAATAACTGTTGCTTGAATGAATATCGCGTTAGATTCCCGCTTTTCAATATTCTCAATAACCACTGCAATCGAATGAGGTATTTCCTCATGTGTTAGTTGTAGAACCTTTTCTCGTATTAATTCACCAATAATAAATCGTTCGGGATGGTCTGTCACTTGATCCTCAGGATAATACCTGGGGCCTTCCGGCAGTTTTTCTTTTAACACATCCAATAAATGCGTTACATTGTTCCCCTGTAATGCTGAAATCGGAATAACCTCTTCAAATTTATATTTATCTTTATAGTTTTCAATTAATGGAAACAACTCATCAGGATGTATTAAGTCTATTTTATTAATGATTAAGTATACTGGTCGCTTAACTTCCTGAAGCCGGTCTAAAATGTATTGATCCCCTTTTCCATACCCTTCCTTTGCATTAATCATAAACAGAATAGCATCCACCTCATTGAGTGTGTTCTCGGCTATCTTAACCATAAAGTCGCCGAGACGATGTTTCGGTTTATGAATTCCTGGTGTATCAATAAATACGAGTTGTGATTCTTTGTCTGTCAGCACACCTTGTATTTTATTTCTGGTTGTTTGTGGTTTATCGCTCATAATGGCTATTTTCTGTCCGATTACTCGATTCATAAATGTTGACTTACCAACATTTGGACGGCCAATAATTGCAACAAATCCTGATTTAAATGAATTGTTCATGTTTACCTCCGAAGCCTATTTTTCTTTGTGTACATTTATAATACTATAAAAACTATCGACTTTCACGCATTCGACAAAACAACTGAAAAGAAAATAGCATGTCGCAAATTTAGACATAAAAAACTTGCCCTTTTACTAGAACAAGTCTTCAAATAAAGATGTGATATAGTTTTGGAATAAATAATATACACCCAATAATAAATGCCATGATAGCAGCTATTAATACCGAGCCCGCTGCAATATCCTTAATTATCTTGGCCATGGGATGAATATCAGGCCGTAAAAAATCAATAAGCTTTTCTACCGCGGTATTCGTTGTCTCGGCTACAAGTACCATTCCGATTACCACGATTAGAATCATCCATTCAATCTTGGAAAGACACAACAATATGCCCGCGATCACAACTAGGAACGTTGCAAGTAAATGCAAACGAAAATTGCGTTCGCTTTTGCACATTTCCACAATACCGTTCCAGGCATAAGAAAAGCCAACAGACTTTTTTCGATTCTTATCTTTTAAGTTCAAACGCATTTAATATTTCCTCTTGTTTTTGAAACATTTCTTTTTTGTCGTCTTCATTCATATGATCATACCCCAGCAGATGCAGAAAACCATGGACCGTTAAAAATCCTAATTCACGTTCAAACGTATGATTATAATCTTCAGCCTGCTCAATCGTGCGCTCAATGGATATAACTATGTCACCAAGTATTAATGGCATGTCTTCCCCTATTATGTTTAATTCATCTTCCATTGTTTCCTGAAGAGCAAATGATATAACGTCAGTTGGATTATCCTTCCCCCGGTAATTACGATTAAGCTCTTGAATTTCTTTATTCGTTACAAAACTGACAGACACCTCTGCCTCCTGGGTTATTCCTTCCCTTTCCGCCGCAAGAATTAGCAATCGCTGCAGCATATCAATGTAATCACTTGTCACCTTATTTGTTTTATCGTGGAAATCAATGTACATCCTATTTAGCCTCCTTTGTTGGATATGAAATTCTGGAATGAAAAATTCCTTTCAACGCTTCGCATACCGTTTTATGAATCTCTTTTAGCTCATGCAGGGTTAACGGTGCATCGTTTAATTGCCCATCCATTAATCGATCATTGATAATGGACGATACGATTTCCTCTATCTTTTCTTCAGTTGGTTCCTGTAAAGAGCGGACTGCCGCTTCCACTGAATCACAGATACATACGATTGCGGCTTCCTTTGTTTGTGGCTTCGGTCCAGGGTAACGGAACACTTCTTCACTTATTCGTTTGTTTGTTTCTTTTTCCTTGTAATAAAAATATTTAAGAAGTGTTGTACCATGATGCTCTTTTGCTATGTCAATAATTTCTTTTGGAAATTTATGTTTTTTTAATGTTTCTGCACCATCATACGGATGGCGGATAATTATTTCAGCACTTTGTTTTGGTTTCATCATATCGTGCGGGTTCCTGGTTGATAATTGATTCTCAATAAAATACTGCGGCCGCTCAGTCTTGCCGATATCATGGTAGTACGCCCCCACTCTTGCTAGCAGGCCATTAGCACCTATAGCATCACATGCTGTCTCGCTTAAATTAGCTACCATAACAGAATGATGATAGGTTCCAGGCGATTCTGTCAGTATTTTTCTTAAAAGCGGCTGATTTGGGCTGGAAAGAGCTAATAACTTACTATCCGACAAAATACCTAAACCAGTTTCAAAAAATGGAAGCAATCCAATAGTAAACACAACAGAAAGTATTGCTGAAGCGAAACCAAGACTTGTTTGTACAAATAAATCACTTAAGGTATATTTCTCAAAGGATAGAAATAAAAATAATAGTACAGCTAATATATTCACAATACTCATACCAACTCCAGCTTTAAGAATAGCTTGGCGATCTTTAATGTTCATTAAAAAAATAATTCCAGCAAGCTGCGAGAAAAAGAAATAGACACCAGCTTCCATATTTAACGATCCCGGAATTTCTCCATTAAAAATAATACAGCCCAGAATCGCATATAGACCTGAAAGAACGATTGCAAAGCGTTCGTGTATCAATTGTTTGATTAGCAGAACACCAGTAGCAACAGGAACAACAAAAAACAATTGATTAACCTGTGTTGCATAAAAACTGACAACCTTCATCATCAGCACTACAATAAAACTTATCACCAATATCGAGGCAATTTTCCCGTTTTCAGGATTTGTTTCATTCTTTAATTGGAGCATCTCAAAGGTGATTACACCAATTATTAATAAAATTAATAACGCAAGTCCAATGACCGGATATATATTGCCTTCGTTGTTCAAAAGGCCAACTAATTTTAATTCTTCGTATAGTTCATTGGTAATGGTTTGACCTTCACGAACAATGATTTCCCCTGCCCGAATGATGACTGGATCAACATTATTTGCCGCTTCCTTCCGGGCGTTCAGTGTTTTTTCAACATCATAAAAAGAATTTTCAGCCACGGCAAATTCGCTCAATCTAATCAGTGCCTGTCTTACATCCGTATCCAATTTAGAATATGTCAGTGCTTGTTTAACTTTATTTGTTGCACTATGGACATTTTCCATCCGAACACCATTTGATAATACCCCTTGTACAGATTCAATAAATATTTTTTTCCCTTTCTCACGTTCCCTGGTAGATGCTTCTACAAGTCGCAGCAATACACCATCATCTATTGCGTCTACTATTTCAGGTGAGAGGATTTGTTTAAGATGCTGTACCTTTTCCTGACTGCTTAAAATAATAGTCCCTTCATCCTGTTCTGCTTCCTGTACTCCCCCAGGCTTCTCATCCTCCATTTTTTCTATAGCATCAAAGATTTCATTTATGTAATCAATCTGTTCCTTATTAATTTCTTTTGATATATTATAATGATCATCCACTGCCTGAACAGTTTCTCTGGTCCTTGCTTCAGTTTCCTGCTCATTCTCAATGGTGATTGGTGAGCGAATCGTTTCTTTCGCACTCGCAAATCGCTCAATATCGTACGTTTTAGTATGGACATTGTTTATGGTCATGAGGAAAAATAATACCCCGAGAATTAGCATGGGCGTAATAATAGGTATCCATTTTGTTTTAATGGCTTTTAATGACTTTATGAAGTTGCGCATCACCATCAAATCCCCTCAGATAGTAGAAATAAGCCCCCATTATTATGGTTAGCAGGGCTTATTTTATACTTCAAGTAAAGATAAGCATTTTTAGAACGATTAACTATAAATATTGAAACGGAGAGCTTATTCTTTATTGGTCTTTTCGTATGCATCAATAATACGTTGTACCAATGGGTGTCTGACAACATCTGTTTGTGTTAAGTGTATAAAATTAATTCCTTTTACGGCCGCCAATAACTGATCTGCTGTGCGGAGTCCCGAATTTACTCCTTTTGGTAAATCCACCTGCGTTACATCACCTGTTACAACCATTTTGGAACCGAACCCAAGCCTGGTTAAAAACATTTTCATTTGTTCTGGTGTCGTATTTTGCGCCTCATCTAAAATAACAAATGCATCATCCAGTGTACGGCCACGCATATATGCAAGAGGAGCAATTTCTATTGTTTCTCGTTCAATTAACCGCAGTGTATGTTCCGCACCAAGAACGTCATGCAGTGCATCATATAATGGGCGTAAATATGGATCAACTTTTTCCTTGAGATCCCCAGGTAAAAATCCGAGACTCTCCCCGGCCTCTACTGCTGGACGGGTTAAGATAATTCGCTTTACCATGCCATTTTTCAGTGCATGTACAGCCATTACGACGGCTAGATAAGTTTTACCTGTACCCGCCGGACCAATCCCAAAAACCAGATCATTTGCTTTGATAGCAGCAATATAATTTTTTTGACCTAAAGTCTTGACGCGAATTGGCTTTCCTTTTACATTTTTTGTGATCTCATCCTCAAATAAAGTTTCAAACTGGTTGATCTTTCCCGCTTTGGCAAGCTCAATTGCATATACAACGTCACGCTCCGCAATGGACAACCCTTTTCTTATAACATTAAGTAACGATAGTAAAACATCTTGTGCTAGCGCATTCGCATCATCTGTTCCAGAGACACTGACCTTTTCACCCCTTGTTACAATAGATACCTGAAGCTTATCTTCAATTTGTTTTAAATTTCTATCGTTTGTTCCAAATAATGATAATGCTTCATTCGGATTTGTTAATTGTAAATCAATTGTATTTAAATTTGTTGGCATAATCAATCTCCTTGATTTATAGGTACGGATTTGGCAATATTTTCTTCAATCGTCAAATATAAGATTAATTTTACTTTACCATTACCAGTACTTTCATGCAAAACTTTTTCAGAAATTACCTTCGCATTTTTATCGAGACGCAGGAGTAATTCATTCTTTGCCTGTTCCTTGCCAACCTTAATCGCTTCTTTTTTGGATCGTTGTTCTTTGCGATAAGTTTTTTCGTGTTGAATGGATTCAATAATATTTATTGGAAGCTCCCATTTAAAAAAATGTAATGGCGTTCGGTTTATATCTGTTTGGACATGTTCAAATTCGCTTGAACCAAATCCCCAAAAAGGAACTTGTACATCACCTAATTCCATGTATAATTTCTTTTCTTTTTCACCAGTAAGTTCCTGATATTCCGCTTTTAAAGGAATTGTCACTGAAACCTCATACCATGTCTTAGCAACAACTTCACCATCTGCCTCTACTAAGACGGGTTTCTCTTTATCTTCACTAATATTACCTGACACCAGTAAATCACCGGCCTCTACATAATCATTTACTTTCACGTTAGGCATACCCTTTGAAATATAAACATAGCTGACCACACCTTCTTTGGCGGCAACCAGATTACTGGGACCATTAATCTCTTTCTTCTCGACAATTGTTTTTTCAACTACCTCAATTTGAAAGGTTGTCCCCTTTTTTTCAACACCTACCCAAAGGAGTTCCGGAATATCATGAAGTAATTTTTGCTGAATTTCACTTGGGGATCCGATTGAAAAACCCAAGGCGCCTGTATGGACCCCATATGTGTTTAATTGTTTTGTGATTTTTTTCTCTATGTCTTTTGGTACGCCGTTTATTTTAATGTCCCAAATAATATTGGATAAATACAAAATTAATAATAGACAAATTCCAATACTAAAAAGAAATTCCTTTCTGCCGATAAGTTTCTTTATCATTACTGGCAACCCATATTGATGGGTAACGGTAATCGTCAGCCCTTCATGAATTAATTCATCGACCTGATGAACATCCCCTAGTCGAATACTTGCCTCACAACTTGTGGATGACACCTTTGTAATATTCCATACCAATATCTCCTGATCTGCACAATACTGTAAAAATAACTCTGGGTTGTTTCCTTCAACTAAAATAGTTACATATCCTGTTAGGAAAGATCCTTGAATTTGTTTCATTGCTACCTCCTTTTAGCTGGTAATATATGATACATCGTTAATTTTTCCTTCTAGTAATAGTTCCTGCGGCAGCATCATTTTCAACACAAAATCAGTTCCTTGAATTCTAATCATGCCAGTGTGTGTTTTTACAGTCAGTTCGGTTTCTGAATAGACGACTAATCCTTGATGATTCTCTATATACACATGAAGTTGACCTAATACAGTCATTCGTGGTAAGTCGGAAACTATATCAGAAGGAAGAGCAAATTGGTTCATAACCCAAGGTAGGAATCGTTGATGTTTTTTTGTCAAAGGTGCAACCTCCTCTCCCCTACATATTTATGAATGGATGCTTTAAATAAGAACATAAAAAAGCCTTCCTGGGATATTGAATTTCCCAGGAAGGCTCCTTATCATTTTCTGCGTTCTGCAATCACACTTTTATATGGTTTTGTGGCGCGTGGTGGTCCCAGTACTTCGTACATGATTACACCATTGACCAAACCTTGTCTTGACAGGTTACTGGTTATTTGTTTTCTCATATGACTTCTTCGATTGGATCCGGCAGACGGTTTTCGAAGTGTGCTTTTCGCTAAAGCATCGTGTTCTCCATTCCTAACAGCCCGGTGTTTATTTGAATCCATTCGCTCCTGCATAGACGGAACTGATATTGTGCTTTCCTTTATTTCCTCGTAATTTGTCTGCTGATATCCGCCGCCCGATGGTATCGGGGACGGTTTTGGCGTTGAATATGGCTTTTTCACATCTTTTTTGTTTCGATCTTTTATAAATTTAGCAATACCACCAATAATAGCCAATATGACCACAAGATTTCCAAAAAGTGTTTCAAATAAAACGTCCATTATACCCCTCCTGCAGACAGTTGACAGGTATTATTTTTCATTGTCATCGTTGTCTTCTGAAAGTTTGCCAATTGTATCACGCATATCTGTATCCGCATCAATATTTTTATAGTTCATATAATCCATGACACCAAGGTTTCCTGAGCGTAATGCTTCAGCCAATGCTCTAGGTACATCTGCCTCCGCTTCAACAACTGAAGCACGCATTTCTTGTACCCGTGCAAGCATTTCCTGTTCTTGTGCAACTGCCATTGCACGTCTTTCTTCTGCTTTAGCCTGCGCAATACTTTTATCAGCCTCTGCCTGATCAGTTTGCAGGATAGCCCCAATGTTCTTACCAATATTAATATCCTCTATATCAATTGACAGGATTTCAAATGCTGTACCCGCATCTAACCCTCTGTCCAATACAGTACGCGAGATGCTGTCTGGATTTTCCAATACTTTTGCATGTGTGTTCGAACTACCTATTGTACTTACAATCCCTTCGCCAACACGTGCAATAACGGTATCCTCACCAGCACCACCAACCAGTCTGTCGATATTAGCGCGAACGGTGATACGTGCCTTTGCTTTCACTTCAATTCCATCCATTGCAATACCCGCAATGAAAGGTGTATCAATTACTTTTGGATTAACACTCATTTGAACTGCTTCCAGTACGTCTCTTCCTGCAAGATCAATCGCAGCACCACGTTCGAATTGCAGTTCAATATTTGCCCGATGAGCGGCAATTAGTGCATCAACAACCCTATCCACATTACCTCCAGCAAGATAATGACTCTCAAGTTGATTCGTTGTTAAATCAAGTCCTGCTTTGTATGCTTTAATAAGCGGATTAATAACACGCGATGGAACTACTCGTCGTAAACGCATTCCAACTAAAGTAAAAATCCCAACCTTCACACCTGCAGCTAAAGCGCTAATCCAAAGCATAACTGGAATAAAGGTAAACAATACAACGAGTACTATTAAAATAATACCAATAATAATTAACGGCATAAATTGTGCTAAGTCCATTTTCATTCCTCCAATTTTCTCTTAAATTTCTCTTACAACAATACGCGAACCTTCAACCTTAACTATTTTAATCGGCTGCTCACGTTGAATAAAACGCCCTTCAGAAACCACATCTAATTGCTCGTTATCAAAACTTGCTGTACCTGAGGGTCTTAGCGGTGTTATAGAGATACCTTCCAGTCCAATTAGCTCTAGGCGATTGACTGTAGATACATACCCAAGCTCCGTGGATGTTTTGTCCTTCAAAATAATGTGCCGGAAAACACCTTT
The DNA here is from genome assembly GCF_002216775.1 of Virgibacillus phasianinus. Taxonomy (GTDB): domain Bacteria; phylum Bacillota; class Bacilli; order Bacillales; family Amphibacillaceae; genus Virgibacillus_F; species Virgibacillus_F phasianinus. The sequence goes on along the minus strand of NZ_CP022315.1, from coordinate 2,886,294 downwards.
TTCCATTCCGATTGTCCGAAATAAAATGACGGCAGCAATAAAGGATATAAGAAATGCTATTCCAATACTCATGGACATATGTCCAATATCCTGACCTGAAATAAATAAAGATGCTACCACACAACCAATACCTAGTATTCCAACTATTCCACCTGGCACGAAAAACTCAGCTATTATTAAAATAATACCTAATATTAATAGAACGATGGCTTCCATTCCGGCAAGACCAGCAACAATATGACCATAGAAAAACAACACTAATGATAATATTCCTATAATACCTGGTATACCAAATCCTGGTGAAAAAATCTCTATAATTAATCCAAGGCTTGCTATTGTTAGTAAAATCGGAATAACTATTGGATTTGTTAAAAACCTGGCCAGTTTCTCAGATAATGTTGGTTCCATTTCAATAATGGTGGCATTTTCTAAACCAAGAGCATTTAAAAGTTCGGCGCGATCTTTCACTATCCCTGCCGCATAATCGATTTTCACAGCCGATTTGGGACCTAGAGTTAAGTATTCACCTTTTGGAGCTCCTAGTTCCGGTAAATCAATTTCCGGATCAGCCATTGCTGCCGCGAACTTTGGATCTTTTCCCTGTGATTCCGCTGCACTTTTCATGGCTGCCAGCCATGCAGACTGGGCTTTTTTATCCGCCGCGGTTCCATCCTGGTTAATGACACCGCTAGCCCCCATTGTGGCGTGTGGCTTCATATAAATGGCGTCCATATTTAAGGCAATATATGATCCGGCTGATAGCGCTTTATTTACAACAAAGGCAATATTAGGTGTTTCTAAATTTTGTATGAGTTCTGCAATTTGACCTGCTGCATCGACACGCCCTCCGGGGGTATCAATCTCGAAAATGATTTGATCAGCGCCCTCTTCTTCGGCTTTTTCCGTTGCACGGGTCAGAAATGCTTTTAACCCTTGTTCGACTGTATCCTCAATTGGAATGATGTATACTAAATCCCCTTCATTTGACGATTCGGCAGATATCAGACTGTTACCATAAAATAATGATCCTATAAACATGAGGCATACTAAAAGTAGATATGTAATGAGTTTATTGTACAGCAAAAGTAAATCACCCCCTTCAGCTAGTATGTAATACGATATGACGATGTATTTGGTTTCATTAAAGTATAAATTTACCCCATGTTTACTGCTATGCCCAACATATACATTGATCGTATCACAATCAGCCACCTTTATGTTAACAATTTTCAATTCCGTCCCACTGCCTTTTACTATATTTACCTTTTTCAGTGGTCTACTTGAACCCCGGACCGTTGATTCCTGCTTAGAACAACCTTTTAAAAAGTTAAAAACCCTTGTCAGCTATTATGCCGGCAAGGGTTGTATCATTCATATTTATGGCGATGCATCTAGTTATTTAAGTGCTTTTGTACAAGTTTATTAATACTTGAACCATCGGCTTTACCTTTAACCTTTGGCATAACAGCACTCATAACTTTACCCATCTCTTTTTTTGATGTTGCATTTACTTCTTGAATTGTCCGCTTAACAATCTCTTCTAGTTCTTGTTCGGATAACTGTTTTGGCATATATGCTTGTAAAACATTGATTTCTACATCAAGTTTAGATACAAGATCATCACGTCCAGCAGCTTTAAATTCTTGAAGGGAATCTTTCCTTTGCTTTAATTCTCTAGACAATACAGTTAATTCATCATCCTCGGACAGTACATCTTTACTTTGCTTAATCAATTCGTTTTGCAAAGATGCCTTAACCATACGAATGACACCAAGCTTATCTTTATCTTTATCTCGCATCGCTTGTTTCATATCTGCATTTAACTGATCTAGTAATGTCATGCTATTGCACCTTCTTTAGAATTTACGCTTTCTAGCAGCTTCTGATTTCTTTTTACGTTTAACACTAGGTTTTTCATAGTGTTCACGCTTACGATATTCTTGTAATGTACCACTTTTTGATACACTGCGTTTAAAGCGACGAAGAGCATCCTCTATAGACTCGTTTTTACGAACGCGAGTTGTATTTGACATACTAATTTCCCTCCCTCCGAAGCATAAAACAGGATTATACAGACAAATTCTACATAACAATTTGCCCACAATAATTATAATATATTGTCACAAACTGGTCAACTGGTTTTTCAAATGCTTTTTTATAATCTAGCGCTTAATAGTCGGTGGAGCCTTGATTTCCTGCAAGAATATCAATTCCTGCACTAGCCCCGATCCGTGTTGCACCAGCATCAATAATTGCCTCTGTAGTTTCAAGATTACGAACGCCGCCGGATGCTTTCACACCCATATCCGGCCCGACCGTTTTACGCATTAATGTAACGTCCTCTACTGTGGCTCCTCCACCAGAGAATCCAGTTGATGTTTTTACAAAATCAGCACCGGCAGATTTAACAAGTTTACATGCACGAATTTTTTCCTCTTTTGTTAATAATGAGGTTTCAATGATCACCTTTGTTAATGCACGCCCTTTTGCGGCTATAACCACCTCGCGAATGTCCTGTTCAACGAATGAATCATTTCTTGATTTCAATGCTCCAATATTTATTACCATATCTACCTCTGTTGCCCCGTTTTCAATGGCATTCTTTGTTTCAAATACTTTCGTATCAGTAGTTGTTGCCCCTAACGGAAACCCTATAACAGTACAAACTTTTACGCTAGTGTCTTTTAATTCATTAAAACAGTGATTAACCCAATACGGGTTCACACATACAGAAGCAAATTCATATTCCTTCGCTTCTTGAATAATGCTGTTTATTTTTTCTTCAGTGGTATCTGGCTTTAATTGCGTATGATCAATGTATTTAGCAAGGTTCCTTGTCATGACTAAACGTCCTCTCTGATTAGGTTGTTCGTACCTCTTTGCCTATCATAGCATTATTAACGATAAAAATCTATTGTGTCAGTAATTTATTCACAAAATTACCCGGCAGCAATCGCCGGGTTTAAAATAGTTTATCCAATTTTGGAAGTGGCATCAAAATCCATTACACGCACGAATGTTGCGTCATTATAAGGATAACCTGCTTTTGTAATTTTAACACGTACAATCTTTCCAATCATATCATCTGAACCCTCAAATCTTACTTTAAGGTAATTATCTGAGTAACCCATCAGCATGTTTGGATTCTCCCCATCCTGTGTACGTTCTTCCGGGATTACCTCGACGACTTCATTTTCATAATCAGAGGCATATTCTTTTGCCAATTGATTGGATAAATCAATCATCTGATGAACGCGCTTTTCCTTCGTTTCATTGTCAATTTGATCCTTCATTTTAGCAGCAGCAGTACCTGTTCGTTGCGAATATGGAAAAACATGCAGTTCCGAATATCCTACTTTTTTAATAAAATTATAGGTTTCCATAAATTCAGCATCCGTTTCACCAGGGAAGCCAACGATTACATCTGATGTTATTGCCAATCCCGGTAAAGCCTGTTTGATTTTCTCAACCTTTTCATAATAATAGTCGCTGGAATATTTACGGCGCATACGGTCAAGCACAGAATCAGAACCTGATTGCAATGGAACATGCAGATGTCGAACGATTTTCTCGGACTTATCAAGTACATCGATAACTTCATCTGTAATCTGACTTGCTTCAATAGAAGATATACGGATTCGTTTTAGACCAACTACCTCCGTTTCAAGCTTTTGAAGTAATTTAGCAAAGTTATAATCCTGCATATCTTCACCGTAACCAGCTGTATGAATCCCTGTTAACACAATCTCTTTATATCCGGCATCAACCAGACGTTGTGCTTGAATCACAACATCTTTTGGATCCCTTGAGCGCAATAATCCACGTGACCAAGGGATTATACAAAATGTACAAAAGTTATTGCAGCCTTCCTGAATTTTTAATGAAGCACGGGTTCTGTCCGTGAATTCAGGAACGTCCATTTCTTCAAATACCCGGTTTTTCATAATGTTTTCTACACCATTAACCGGTTCGCGAGTTTCCAAATGCTCTTCAATATATCCAATCATTTTCTTGCGATTTTGAGTTCCAACAACAACGTCAACTCCGGGAATTTCCATGATTTCTCCTGGAGATGTTTGTGCATAACAACCCGTAACACAAACGACTGCTTCTGGATTTTTCCTGACGGCGCGACGAATCGTTTGTCTGCTCTTTTTATCTCCGGTATTCGTAACGGTACACGTGTTAATCACATAGACGTCCGCCTGATGATCAAAATCAACGCGCTCATAATCCTGAGCTTTAAACATGTTCCAAATACCTTCTGTTTCATAATGATTTACTTTACAACCCAATGTATGAAAGGCTACTGTTGGCATTCTAGCACCCCAATTCTTCTAATTGATACGATATACTTGCTAATACATAGAGCGGTGCGGTTTCCGTTCGTAGTATTCTTGGTCCGAGACGGACGGAATGAAAGTCGTTCTTCTTTAACAGTGTGACTTCTTTATCCGAAAACCCGCCTTCTGGTCCTATACAAACCACTATCTGTTGATTCATTCTTAACTTTGATACAATCTTGGAAAATGAGACAAATTGATCTGTTTTTGCCTCTTCCTCGTATGCAAAAATTTTCACGTCATAGTCCATTGTTTCCGCGATTAGTTCCTCTATACCCATGATAGATGAAACTTGTGGAATACGATTCCTGTGACTTTGCTCACTTGCTTCTTTAACGATTTTAGCAAAGCGTGCCATTTTTTTCGAGGCTTTTTTTCCATCCCATTTGACAATCGAGCGGTCTGCTTTAAAGGGAATAAAGGCTGAAGCACCCAGCTCCGTCCCTTTCTGCAAAACATACTCCAGTTTATCCCCTTTGGGCAGGCCATGAGCAATTGTTACATAAACTGGAAGTTCAACTTTTTCTTCCAATTTCGACTTAATGAAAACCGCCACTTCTTGCTGTTCCAAAGCCATAACTTCACCAAGCACCGCAAAACCGCTTGGATGGTTACATATCAACTCGTCGCCAATTTCTCCCCGCATCACTCGTATTATATGATGGGCATCATCACCTGTAATGGTAAGTCTGTCATCCTGCCAATTATCCTCCGGGACAAAATAACGCTGCAATTTTAGACACCTACTTTTTTGGCAACAATCGAAACCCAATCTTCCATTTCGTTGACCTCAATAATGGTGAAACCGTTTTGCAAGAGTTGATCTTTTACCAAATCTTTTTTTGCCTGAATAATTCCCGAGGTGATAAACAATCCATCATCCTTTAGATTATACCAGGCCTCTTTAATAAAGCGGATAATAATTTCAGCCAGTATATTGGAGACTATTATATCTGCTTGTTTGTTAACATTATCCAATAAATTATTCTGTTTTACATGAATCCGCTTGTCTACTTTGTTGAGTTTTGCATTCAATCCTGTACTCTTTACGGCAATGTCGTCCAGGTCGTACGCAAACACTTCCTTTGCTCCAAGAAGAATTGAGGCAATGCTTAAAACACCAGAGCCACACCCAACATCAATTATGTCATCATTTTCCTGCACATACCTCTCAATCCCTTGAATGCTTAGGACAGTAGTAGGGTGAGTACCCGTACCAAACGCCATTCCCGGGTCCAATTCTAAAACTATTTCATCAGGTGATACCGGAACATAATCTTCCCAGGTGGGTGTAATTGTTATTTTTTTTGATATTTTAACAGGTTTATAATACTTTTTCCATGCGGTAGCCCATTCTTCCTCTTTTACTTCACTTAGGGTAACCGTATTGCTGCCAATGTCAATATCGTATAGCAACAAATTATTAATGGACTGCTTTATTTCATCCACTGTTTCCCCAAGAAAACTATTGATTGGCAAATAAGCCTTGATGTAAACCCCTTCTTCCGGGTATTGATCTTTATTCAGCTCATATATTTCCCCGAAGTTGTCTTCCCGCTCAGTGATTAAATCCAAAGGATCTTCAATTACTACACCGCTCGCACCCGTTTCATGAAGAATGTTTGAAATTGGTTCAATTGCTTCATTTGTCGTATGCACACAAATTTCCGACCATCTCAATTAGATCCACTCATTTCCTAAAATATGTATACGGTGTTAGCAGCTAACACCGTTATTCACCCTTAAAGGCTTTTTTGAAACGTTGAAAAAATGATCCTTCTTGCTCATCGATTGATTTATTGCCTTCAATGTCATTAAATTCCCGCATCAATTCTTTCTGACGGTCGGATAAATTTGAAGGTGTGATAATCTTAACTTTGATATGCTGATCGCCATGACCGTATCCACGAACATTCGGTGCACCTTTTCCTTTCAAGCGGAAGGTTTTACCTGTTTGTGTTCCTGCAGGTATTTTCAACATTACTTTGCCATGCACAGTAGGTACTTCCATCTCGTCACCTAATGCCGCTTGAGCAAATGTAACTGGAAGTTCACAATAAATATGGTCACCTTCGCGTTCGAAAAATTCATGCGGGCGTATTTGAATAACAACATACAAGTCACCGGATGGACCGCCATTAACACCTGCTTCCCCTTTTCCAGGAACCCTAATCTGCTGACCTTCGTCAATTCCAGCCGGGATTGAAATATGAATTTTTTTGTTCTTTTTAACTTTACCAGTTCCACCACAAGTAGAACATTTTTCAGGAATAATCTTACCGGTTCCATTACAGTAATGACACACTCTTTTGTTTACTACACGTCCAAAAGGTGTATTCTGTTCTGTATTCAACTGTCCAGAACCATTACAGTGCGTACATGTATTTACTTTTGTACCAGGTTTCGCACCTGACCCGGAACAAGTGTCACATGTTTCTTCCTTTGGTATGGTTATATCTGATTCTTTCCCAAAAATCGCTTCCTCAAAATCGAGCGTCATTGCATATTGTAAATCTGCACCTTGTTGCGGAGCGTTTGGATCACGTCGACGTCCACCCCCGCCAAAGAACATATCAAAAATGTCACCAAACCCAGAAAAGTCCTGTGCTCCGCCGCCAAAGCCGGAGAACCCTTGACCTTGTGGCCCCGAATGGCCAAATTGATCATATTGACCTCGTTTTTGCTCATTGCTTAATACTTCGTAAGCTTCTTTCGCTTCCTTAAATTTATCTGCGGAATCTGCCTCTTTGTTTACATCCGGATGATATTTTCTAGCTAACTTTCGGTATGCCTTTTTAATTTCTTCCTTGGATGCGTCTTTTCCGACTCCAAGTACCTCATAATAGTCACGCTTACTCACCTGTAAATCACTCTCCCGACACTATTGCATAAATTTTATCTTATCATTTATTCCGTTAATATAGCAAATAAGAAAAGCTCAGGGCGCCCCGTTTAGAAGCGGACGCATAAGCAAGGGGCCGTAGAACGCATGGGTTTAGCGTTCGTAGTGTCCATTGCTTATGACGGCAGCTTCTGGGTGCTGGAGCTAGACATATTTTGGTCTATACTTTCTGATCTTTTAAGAAAAAAGCCAAAGCCAAGGAATTCCTGACTTTGACTTTTAATGTTACTGCATATTAGTTTTTATCTTTATCGTCATCATTAACTTCTTTATAGTCAGCATCTTCAACATCGCTGTCTTGTGAACCAGCATTGCCTTCTTGCCCTTCATTTGCTTGTGCATCTTGCTGCATTTGCTCATATAGTTTAACTGACAATTGCTGAACTTGTTCTTGAAGCGCCTCTTTCTTGGCTTTAATATCCTCAAGATTATCCGCTTCAATAGCTGTTTTTAATTCTTCTTTAGCTGTTTCTGCTTTTTCTTTTTCTTCATCAGAAACTTTTTCACCTAAATCTTTGATTGTTTTATCTGTTGTAAAGATAAGTTGATCCGCTTCATTGCGCAATTCTACTTCCTCGCGGCGTTGCTTATCACTTTCCGCATTTTCTTCTGCCTCTTGAACCATTTTTTCTACTTCCTCATCAGATAAACCCGAAGAAGATTTAATTGTAATGGATTGCTCTTTGTTTGTACCCATATCTTTAGCACGTACGTTTACAATACCGTTAGCATCAATATCAAACGATACTTCGATTTGTGGTACTCCACGTGGTGCTGGTGGAATGTCTGTTAATTGGAAACGACCTAGTGTCTTATTATCAGCAGCCATTTCCCGTTCACCTTGTAATACATGAATATCTGTTGCAGTTTGGTTATCCGCTGCAGTAGAGAACACTTGTGAATGGCTAGTTGGAATAGTAGTATTTCGTTCGATTAATTTGGTAAATACACTACCCATTGTTTCAATACCTAATGATAAAGGAGTTACGTCTAATAATACAACATCTTTTACATCACCTTGTAATACGCCACCTTGAATTGCAGCACCTAGCGCTACTACTTCATCTGGGTTAACACCTTTTGATGGTTCTTTCCCAGTTTCACGTTTAATTGCCTCTTGAACTGCTGGGATTCTAGTTGATCCACCAACCAGAATCACTTTGTGAATTTCACTTGAAGATAAACTAGCGTCTTTCAAGGCTTTACGTGTTGGTACCATTGTACGTTCTACTAAGTCCGAAGAAAGCTCCTCAAATTTAGCACGAGTCAGGTTCATTTCAAGGTGTAATGGACCCGCATCTCCGGCTGTAATAAATGGTAACGAAATTTGTGTTTGCGCAACACCTGAAAGATCTTTCTTAGCTTTTTCAGCAGCATCTTTTAAGCGTTGGGTAGCCATTTTATCTTTTGAAAGATCAATTCCGTTTTCTTTCTTAAATTCCGCTACCATATGCTTGATGATCACTTCGTCAAAGTCGTCACCACCAAGGCGATTATCCCCTGCAGTAGAAACTACTTCAAATGTGCCATCGCCAATATCCAAAATAGATACGTCAAATGTACCGCCACCAAGGTCATAAACTAAAATGGTTTGATCTTGATCATCTTTATCAATACCATATGCCAACGCTGCAGCAGTTGGTTCATTGATGATCCGTTCTACTTCAAGTCCAGCAATTTTACCAGCATCTTTTGTTGCTTGGCGCTCTGCATCATTGAAATATGCTGGGACAGTTATTACCGCATTTTCAACCTTTTCACCTAAGTAATCTTCTGCATATGATTTAATATACTGTAAGATAATTGCAGATACCTCTTGTGGTGTATATTCTTTATCGTCAATTTTAACACTATAATCAGTTCCCATATGGCGCTTAATGGATTGGATAGTGTTTGGATTTGTGATTGCCTGTCTTTTAGCAACTTCCCCTACCTGACGTTCACCATTTTTAAATGCTACAACAGATGGTGTAGTACGGTTTCCTTCCGGGTTAGGGATTACGACAGCTTCTCCACCTTCCATCACTGATACACATGAGTTTGTAGTTCCTAAGTCAATACCGATTATTTTTCCCATTGTTCTTTTTCCTCCTTAACTGCTTTACCTGAATCTATTATTTATTTACTTTGACCATAGCTGGCCGAATTACACGATCATTAAGCATATACCCTTTTTGCATTTCTTCAACTACGATATTCGATTCTTTATCATCGTCTTCAGTTTGCATGACGGCGTGATGCAGATTAGGGTCAAATTCTTTTCCCACTGTTTCTATTTCCACCACATTTTGTGCCTTCAATGCATCTTTAAGCATTCGATATACCATTGAAATCCCTTCTACAAAACCATCCTGGACTTCAGATACATTCGCTTGAAGAGCACGTTCAAAATTATCAATCACGGGAAGAAGTTCATTTACCATATCCTGTGCTTTATATTTATTTGCCGTTTCTCTTTCACGAAGTGTACGTTTTTTAAAATTATCAAATTCAGCTTGAATCCGAAGCATTTTCTGGTACATTTCTTCTTTTTCCTGCTTAATCTGATCCACTTCTTCTTTTAGTGTTTCCATATTGCTTTCATCTGAACCTGGTTGTTCTTCCGGATCGTTAATTTCCATATCCTCCGGTTCAATATTTTCAGTTTCCTTCGTAGCAGTATCATTTTTATTTTGTTCTTCCAACGCTTGACACCTCCTAAGAAAAATTCGCCATTAAAGACTATATCATTAAAACCCACTGAAATAAACTATTACATAAAGAAACGATGGGAGTGATCCCATCAGGGCTTCAGTATGGGGTTAAGACAAGTTAACTATTCATTGTTTTTATACCACATGTAAAGCGCATCTGTCATTTCATTCGATAGAGCATGCAATAACGTAATGACTTTTCTGTATTCCATCCTGGTTGGACCAAGTAAAGCAATTGTTCCCAGTTGATCCTCGCCAAGGTGGTAAGTCGCTGTTATTAAACTGCAGTCCTTGATAGCATCCACTTTATTTTCATGTCCAATCGAAACTTTTATGCCTTCTGTTGAAGCTTTTAACATATTGGCTATTTCATCTTCTTTTTCCATCATGGAATAAAAAGAACGAACCTTTTCAATATCTTTAAACTCCGGCTGCATTAACATATTCGTTTTCCCGCCAAAATAAAGTTTTACCGGCTGCTCGCTAAAGAATGCTGACTTCAAAAACTCGTATGACCGTTCAAAATCGTTCACATACATTTTCATCAGTGAAACAAATTCTGTGTTCAATTTTTCATGAAGGTGAATAATTGGTACACCATATAAACGCTCATTTAAAATATTTACCATTTTCTCAAGGTCTGATGCATTCATTTCTAATGGCAGCGTGAATGCGCGATGCTCGACATGCCCCGTATTCGTAATCAAAATCGCTACAGCGGTATGGTCTGATAACGTAACAATTTGCAGCTGTTTTAATTTTGTCTCAAATACCTCCGGCCCTAAAATAATTGATGTGTAATTTGTTAGATCAGATAGCACTTGGGCGGATTTTTGAACAACTTGCTCAAATTCAAAAACCCCATCTTGGATCACATGCTTCATGACATCAATATTGTCCGGTATCCCTTCCGCAGACACTAAATGATCTACGTAAAACCGATACCCTTTTTCAGATGGTATTCTTCCAGACGATGAGTGTGTCTTCTGCAAGTATCCTAAATCCTCAAGATCAGCCATTACATTTCGTATCGTGGCGGAGCTAAAGGAGATACTTTCTTTTTTAGACAAAACACGTGATCCGACTGGTTGTGCTGTCTGGATGAAATCATCAATTATCACTTGTAAGATCAATAATTGTCTTTCCGTTAACATGATGATCACCTCTGTTAGCACTCTTATTCGCTGAGTGCTAATTCTACTAATAAATTATCAAATACTTATTTTTTTGTCAACGCAGATGGCTTAAATTATCATCTTCTAATAAAAATTCGGCAAAAACATTGTTCCCAAACAGGATTCCCTCAGGGGTTAAAGAAATAGTATCATCTGTATTATAAATCCATTCTTTAGCTGCCAGTCGGCTAATCTTTTTGCCGTACAACCCGTCTATCGACAGCCTATATTTTTGTTCGAATTGTTGCTTGCTTACACCCTCACGTTTGCGAAGACCTAAGAACATCTCTTCTTCGATCATTTCTTTTAATCCAATTTCTTCCGCGGATAAAATAGGGTGTCCATCCTTCAGGGCCTGTTTCACATATGCGGGAAGAGGCCTGATGTTACCTGTCCGTTTACCCGGTAAATAACCATGTGCTCCCGCACCAAAACCATAATAGTAATCATTATTCCAATAGGTTAAATTATGTTTGCTTTCGTAACCAGGCTTTGCAAAATTGCTGATTTCATATTGTTCGATTCCATTTTCTTTCATGGTATCCCTTAATATTTTATACATTTGGACTTCATCTTCCTGTGGCGGACGGTGTAATTTACCTTTTTTGTGGCGTTGATAGAAAACGGTTTTAGGTTCTATTTGCAGGGAATAAGTTGAGTAATGCGGTAAGTCAAATGAAATTGCTTCCTGCAATGACTTTTCAAAACCATCCACGGTTTGATTCGGCAGCGCATATATTAAATCAATACTGATGTTATCAAACCCATGTTTTTTCAATAGATTTACCGTATTGTATACATCCTTAACTTTATGAAGTCTGCCAATATCTTCTAATAATTGGTTATCGAAAGCTTGAACCCCTAATGAAACGCGATTTACCCCATATCTTTTTAATAGTTTTGCTTTATCGGCATCGAAGTCACCTGGATTCGCTTCTATGGTAAACTCTTCACAGGCTGTAACATCAAACCTTTCAGCAATCACTTCTAATAATGATTGAAGCTGCTTTACATTAAGTGCTGTGGGTGTCCCACCACCAATAAAGATTGTTTTAACAGGCTGCTTTCTTTCTTTTACATTCGTTCTTATTTCATTTGATAGCGCCTCGACATACTCATCAGCTAATTTTTCATTATAAAAAAACTTTACAAAATCACAATAATGACAGATTTGCTGGCAAAATGGAATGTGTATATAAACGGATTGTACCAATTAGCTCACTCCTTTACGTTTCGTATCAGTTAGCAACAAAAGAAAAGGGACGAACTTTTCGATTGTTTGTACATTCGACAAAGTTCACCCTCAACAATCAATCATCATTAATTTTTAATACAGCCATAAATGCTTCTTGTGGAACTTCCACTGATCCTACCATTTTCATGCGTTTCTTACCTTCTTTTTGTTTCTCCAGCAACTTTCGTTTTCGTGTAATATCCCCGCCGTAGCATTTGGATAGTACGTTTTTTCGCATTGCTTTAATGGTTGACCTGGCAACAATTTTATTACCTATTGCGGCTTGCACAGGCACCTCAAATTGCTGTTTCGGGATTAAATCTTTCAATGTCTCGACAATTTGTTTCCCGCGGTCATAAGCAAAATCCCGATGAACAATGAATGACAATGCATCAATTGAGTCATTATTAAGCAATATATCCATTTTCACAAGGTTAGAAGCCCGATAACCAATAAGTTCATAATCAAACGAGGCATAGCCTTTCGTTTGCGATTTCAGCTGATCAAAAAAGTCATAAACTATTTCCGATAATGGAATATGATACATCACATTTACGCGGATATCATCCAAGTACTCCATATCTACAAATTGCCCGCGTTTTTTCTGTGAAAGCTCCATAACTGTTCCAACGTAATCATTAGGTACCATAATGGTTGCTTTTACATATGGTTCACGAATTTCACTAATGGTTTGCGGATCCGGAAGTTCAGAAGGATTATCTATTTCCAAAATTTCTTCGTCAGTCTTCTCCACTTCGTAAATAACACTAGGAGCCGTAGTGATAAGCCCTATGTTGAACTCCCGCTCTATTCGTTCCTGAATGATTTCCATGTGCAGTAACCCAAGGAATCCACATCGAAATCCGAACCCAAGTGCCTGTGAGGTCTCCGCATCATATTGTAAGGAAGAATCATTTAACTCAAGGCGCTCCAAAGCTTCACGAAGATCGTTATATTGATTGGAATCGATCGGAAATAATCCACAGAAAACCATTGGATTTAACTTACGATAACCTGGCAAAGGGGATTCTGCTTGGTTATTAGCGAGTGTAATTGTATCACCAACACGACTATCTCCCACATTTTTAATTGAAGCGGTCAGGTAGCCAACATCGCCAACCGTTAACATATTTTTCTTAAGTGGTTTGGGTGAGAATACTCCAACCTCATTGACCTCAAACTCTTTCTCCGTCGCCATCATTTTAATTTTGTCGCCGACCTTGACGGAGCCTTCTTTTATACAGATATAAGCAACGACACCGCGATAGGCATCATACAACGAATCAAAAATGAGTGCTTTCAACGGATTGTTAACATCTCCTGCTGGCGCCGGTATTGCTTCTGAAATCCGCTCAAGAATTTCATCAATTCCGATTCCATCCTTTGCCGATGCTAGAATAACGTCTTCAGGATCAATACCAATTACATCCACTAGCTCCTGGGTTACACGATCAGTGTCTGCATTGGGCAAATCAATTTTATTTATTACAGGAATAATTTCCAATTCATTATCTAGCGCCAGATAAACATTTGCTAATGTTTGTGCTTCTATTCCCTGTGCAGCATCAACAACCAAAATTGCTCCTTCACATGCTGCCAGGCTTCGCGATACCTCATATGTAAAATCGACATGGCCTGGTGTATCGATTAAATTAAAAATATATTCTTCACCAGCGTTACTTGTATAACCCAATTGGACCGCATTAAGTTTTATCGTTATGCCGCGCTCGCGTTCAAGATCCATTGCATCCAGGAATTGTTCTTTCATTTCACGTTGGGTTAATGCTTTTGTCTTTTCTAGAATTCGATCCGCCAATGTTGATTTACCATGATCAATATGGGCGATGATCGAAAAGTTTCGAACATTGCGTTGTTTTTTCACCATCTGTGATGCTCACTCCTACATTTTTTGCCATTCTTAAAAAGTTAATTTTAACGTCGCATACTAGGGTTGATTATAGCAATTGCGCGTTAGACAATCAATCATTAAATAACCCCTCACCTCTTAGCATAACTTCTTAACTAAAAGCAAAGGGGTATTTCGGCTTTTCACAACTTAATAAAATAACTGAACAATTTGATAAAGCAACTGGACAATGATTTCATAAAAACCTTTAACGATTCCTTCAAAAAATGATGCCATCTTTTGAGTGAAGTAAACAGGGGCCTGTTTGTATTCGCCATTTTCTGGTTCAGATGTGACTTTGATAATTTCTTCCTGCTGTTCACTACCTTCATTGCCATCGATAGTTTCAACTTGAGGTGTTGGGAGTTTTGCCTGATCACGATCATGTTCCACACCAAACAGCATTCCTGATACAAAAAACAGGACCAATAATAACAGCACGACGATGGATTTCATGATCTAATCCTCCTTTTCCTTAGTTGACACTTTTTCAGCATCATAGTAAAAGTCACTAAACACTTCTGCAAGAGCATCCGCTGATCGGTATAATTCTTCTAAGTTGTTGCCAACCCCGCCGATTTCAAATATTAACGATTTTTTTGACAGGTCTTGATTGTAAACACCATCAACGCCAGGTCCTTCCTTTACAATTACCGCTCTATTTAAACCAGGATATTTTTCCTCCATCAAAGAATTTAATTTTTGTGCAAATGCAAGATTTTTTTGAAAGTCAGCATTTTCCCCGCCAACTACAATTGCTATTCTAGCGTATTTTTCTCCCCCGATAGTGGTTGTAGTTACTTCTCTAGGTTGACTATCCCGGTGAATATCAAAGACATAGTTCAATTTTTCATGTGATGCAAACGCCTCTTCAACCACGTTTCGTGATACATCATAAGATTGATAGGATTTCATTCCCTTTTGCTGTAATATCTTCGTAATATCGGTATGATCGACAATAGCTCCAATGCCGTTATCTTCCAGTGATTGAGCCAGTCTATCACTTACTTTCGTAATGTTGGCCTCATCGTGATAAGCTAGATCAGGATCATCAACTTTTGGTAAAAGGGGTAAAAACGATTCTCTATTATGGGTGTTATATAAAAAGACAACATTCTCTTCTACCTTTGCCGGTTTTTTCTTTTTATCCCCCTTACCCTCTTGTTCAGGTTCCTTCACTTCAGCTTCTCTATCTTTTAAAATTTGTTTTAATGGTGGTGAAGATTCAATAGGAAGATTGGTATAGTTTGTTCCTTCACCAGCCACAACTATTTTATTATTAAACGCGGAAAATCCCGGGAGCTCCCGGCCTAAGAGACTTCGTACATCATTTGGTTTGATACTTGTTGTTAGTTGAAATAATGTGTTTGATAGTTTAGGAAATGACTGGCCTTCTGGAAAGGCTTCTTGAAATGCCCGATTTTCCATTCCCAGTAAGTAAAGGAATGTTGTACTTTCTACCTTACTCGTCCATTCAGAAAGTGTCTTTGACGAAAATTGGTAAGCAGGAGCAATACTAGTTAACGCTCCTATCAAAACAAATAGTAATAGGATACAAAGGACATACAATCCACCTTTTTTATAAAAAGGAACGAATAAACGTTTGCGTTTGGAATCAGGTTTTTTATTGAAGTTCATTGTTCCATCCTTTCTGAAGACAGTGACATATATATGTAAATCTATGACCTGTCTTCAGAAACTAGAACATAATCTTTCATTTTATCTTGTATATGCGGAAAAATTGGTAACGTCAACTGTTTCATGTAATGCGGCATTAATACCAGTTGCAACAACACTGGCCATGTCTTTCATGAATCCATCCACTTCTTTTGGAGTCACCATTAAGTTATGGCCGATTGGAGTTAGCACTTCTCTAATTAATGATCGTTTTTCCTCTTCTGATAGATTTCCGACTATTCCTAAAAAGGTATTTCTTTGTTCTTCATCGGGCATGTCTTTTTCAGTGAACTTTTTTTCACCGAATGTCATACTTGCTGGGGCAAGGGATTTAGAGGGTCTGTCTTTTTCCCGCCATTCCCTGCCAAAATGTTTCAATAAAAAGTCAATGGTATCACTCGTTATTGTCGCAGCATCCACGACAGTTGGCACGCCAATTGCAAAAACCGGGACCCCCAAAGTATCCTGACTGATTTCCTTTCGTTTATTTCCGACTCCAGAACCAGGGTTTATCCCTGCATCAGAAAGCTGAATTGTTTCGTTTACACGTTCGATTGATCTTGACGCTAGTGCATCGATTGCGATAACGAAGTCGGGTTTAAATTTCTCTACAATGCCAAATATAATATCGCTTGTCTCCATGCCTGTCAGCCCCATTACCCCCGGCGTCACTGCAGCTACAGAGCGGTATCCATCCGCTACAGATTCATGTTCCAGTTTAAATAGATGACTGGTCACTAATATTTTCTCAACGGTCATAGGTCCAAGGGCATCAGGTGTCACATTCCAATTTCCTAAACCGACAATTAAGCATTTTGCATTAAGCGGCAGCTTATTCTTTTTGAGTAGCTGCTCTAGTTCTTTTGCCAGAATACCTGCAGCTTTTTCCTGTCGTTTCGTATCCTGTTTCTTCACACCATCAGCATAAAGTGTGACATATGTTCCGGGTTTCTTATCAATAATTTTGGCACCGGTATCATCTATTTCTACATAAGAGATCTTGATATCGTCTTCCGTTCGCTCCGTTATATTGATACCTTTCATTTGATCAACTTGTGTATCTTCCTGCTCTACGTACATATCCTTTGCTTCAACCGCCAAATCTGTCCGCACTTGAAAGTCCTCGTTTGATTCTGCCATGTAGTTCATTACCTCCATCCATAAGTAAAGTTTCTCACTAATAGACTTAACCTTTACGTTAAAAATCATACAGAATCAGGAAAGAGGAATTTTGCCCTGTTCATTTTTCTATGGCGGAGTTAACAATGCTACTTGAAAACATTGACATGCTCTGATAAAATATCAATGGTTCACTTTGATATGAATCGTTTTTATTAGGAGGTGAAATAATGGCTAATATTAAATCTGCAATTAAACGTGTAGGTGTTAATCAGAAAAAACATGACGCTAACCAGTCATATAAATCAGATATGCGCTCACAAGTTAAACGTGTTGAAAAATTGGTTGAGGCAAAAGATTTGGATAACGCAAAAACTGCTCTTCAACAAGCTAATAAAAAAATTGACAAAGCGGTACAAAAAGGGATTGTCCATCAAAATAATGGAAATCGCCAAAAATCACGCTTATCAAAAATGGTTAATGGACTAAGCGCATAATAATAAAACTAAATGACCAACACAAACACAAAACGATCCCAAATCAGGATCGTTTTTTAGTTTCTTGTGCTTATTATTTAGTCAAATCATATAATAGTAAATCAAAAACAAGATCTTTTTCCATTTTACCCTGCTTCATATCCGCATCAGCATTTGTCAATTTATCGATATAAGAGGCTAACTGGTCAATGGTAAACTTGCTTTCCCGTGACAGGGCAATTTTGACCACATACGGGTGAATCCCTAGCTGTTTTTGCATTTGTGCTTGACTATACCCTTTTTGCTTTAACAGTTTAACCCGAAGCAGTGTGCGAAATTGATACGCTAATAATGCGACCATTGCAATCGGCTCTTCCTTCATTTTTAAAAGGTCGCGGTAAATAGCGATTGCTTTTCCAAGATTCCGTTCTATAACAGCATCCACCAGCTGCAGAGATGAATTGTGAAGCGTATGTGAGACAAGCATTTCCGCTATTTCTTTGGTAACTTTTCCGCCTTCCCCTACGTACATGGCGAATTTCATCATTTCGTTTTGTAATAAATGAAGGTTTGCCTCAATCTCTCCTTCAATTACATCGTAAGCCGCAGATTCAATCGTGATATGATAATCGTCAGCGATCGTTTTTATCCACTTTGACAGTTCGTAATCTTTAATCGGCTCACATAACACAACAGACGCATTTTTCTTCAACATTTTGGTAACCTTTTTCCGTTCATCAATTTTTTCGTATTCTGCGACAAAAACGATATAGGAGTAGTCAACTGGGTTTTCCAGGTACCTTTGCAATGCATCAAGATCATGTTCAAATGGAACTATTGTTGGTTTTGTTTTTAAAAAGGATGGGTTATTAGCGATGATCAGTTTCCGTTCTCCAAACAAGGGATATGTTTCCACATCCGAAATAACTTCTTGAATTGGTATTTCATCCAAATCATATGTAGACAAATTTTCGATATCGCCATCAGGTAATATTCCTTCTATAAGCTGTTTTTTCATATCCTGTATAAAAAACGCCTCCGTACCATAAAGCAAATACACCGGTTGAAAGTTTCCTTTTTTCACGTTTTGTTTTTCTTTAAAAAAAGACATTTCATTCACTCCAATTATGTATATACATAATCGTAATGTGAAAAAGATGGAATAGCAAGGAATTTTAGAGGGAATCTAATGGAGACTCCCTCATTTATTTAAACGTTTACCAATTAGCCCTAGGAATCTAAATGCTAAACGATGTTTGATTTAATTTTAGATTAACCAGTAATACAAAAAGTATAGATGTAAACTCTTTCTATAAATGGTTTTAAGAATTTCTTATGGATTTTTTTTAGTATTTATCTTATACTATAAATGATATAGGAGGGATAGCTTTGAACGAATTTGAAAATGACGTCCAGTCAAAAAATAACGATGTAGTGGATTCTGGCCTAGGATTTGTCTACTCATTTGTCTTCTTTGTTGTAATTTTCTTTATTGGTGTATTTATTAACTTTTTTGGACAATAAAAACAAAGCTATAGCGCTACATACAAACCAGGTTATAAAAAGAGACTGACGCCTACAAGGGCACCGGCAGTCTCTTTTTTAATGCTTTCTTATATTAAGTAGGTTATGGTAAATATTTAAAAAACGTTCCATTCTCTCCTTTAAATTTATACTGTACAGCGCCATCCCTGTCTGTCCGAAAGATCGTAATTCCCTTCTTTTCAAGTGTATCCAGCACCTCCTTTGCTGGATGTCCATAGCTGTTCTTTTCTCCAACCGATATCAAAGCAACAGATGGCTTATAATGCTCTAAAAACTGAGTGCTTGTTGAGGATTTACTTCCATGATGGGCAATCTTAAGAACGTTGAAGGATACATTACTATATCTTTTCATTATTTCAATTTCTGTTTGCTTATCAATATCTCCGGTAAACAACCAGCCTAGGCCGCCTAATTTCATGTATAAGACAAGCGAATTTGCATTTGTGTCCTGTTTATCACGATATGGCGATAAAATATGGATGGGATAATTTTGAAAATCAATCTCTTGTCCAGCTTTCAACCGATTGAAGTTGACACCCTTTTGTTGCCAATTACGTAAAGTTTCTCCTGGAATATTGTAGAATTCATTGATAAAAACCCGCTCTACGTTAAGTCCTTCAATCATATAAGGAACACTACCTACATGATCAACATCTTCGTGGGTGAGAAATAGTGCGTCCACACCCGCAATTCCATTCGCATACAAATATGGTTTGATCACTTGTTTATAGGTGGAATCCGTCGCCTGATTCGTTTCAAATGACATCTTTGCACCGGCGTCAACAAAAAATACTGCTTTTCGGTACGGAAGTTCAACAATAAAACTGTCTCCCTGTCCAATATCCAACATGGTTATTGTTCCATAGGGAGATAAATAAGGCTTAACTGCAATAAATGTTAGCAGAAAAACAATAAGACAACCGTATTGCATAGCGCGCAGGCTTCTTTCCCGCTGAATTGCATTCATGCATAATAAAAATACTACATAATACAGGATAACAGCATAGAGTGGCATGCTACCTAAAATATATGGAAAATAAGCGGTTTGATCAATAAATTGTATAAGGTGAATGAAATAACGATGGACGGTTTCAAAAATTGCATTAAATAACAGCAAAAGTGGCGCTGGAAAGGGAGATAGGAGCAACATAAAAAACATGACTGGAATAACGAAAAGTGAAAAATACGGTACTACGATAACGTTCATTAATATGGAGAGTGGCTGGAAAGTATAAAAGTAAGCTAATTGCAGAGGAATGATCATCATTTGAGCAACAAAGCTGATTTTCAGGCTGATAGTCAGTGGTGAATTGCTAGAGGAAGCAATCCATTTACCTGATAGAAGCAAACCTAGTGTAACTAAAAAGGAAAGCTGAAATCCAACATGGTACACAATGTATTTATCAACCACTATTAAAAGGAGAAAGATAATACTCAAAACGTCCGTTAAACTGTAAACAACCTTTATTTTATGCAATAGGATAAACAAAATCACCATTAAGCATGCCCGCCACACGGAAGGCTCACCACCCGCGATTAGTGCATAAAAAGGTAGTATACAGATCATCGCCCATTGTGCCTTCTCCTTTGTCAGGATACTTAGCTTTATCAATAAAAAATAAATGATCGAAACAATTAAACCAACATGCAAGCCTGAAATTGCTAGCAGATGCGACAAACTCCACCTTTGAAACAACTCAATCGTTTCCTGATCCAATTGTGAGTCATCACCTAAAACAAGCGCATTCAGCCATTTTGCCGTATAAGGATCTGTCTTTGAAATAATAAAATTGAGGATAGATGTACGAATTTGAAAAATGGAACTTAGTAATGAGGAGCTTTCGCAGGAAATGTTATCAGCGGAAGATAGAGTAAGTTGATAGGTAATTCCTTTCGAGAATAAATACGAACGATAATCAAATTGACCAGGGTTTCTGCTGTGATTAGGCAATTCCAGGATTCCCTTGATACTGCATGTAGCGCCATATCTTAAATCTTTGAGCTTGTTTTCCCAATTCTTCTCCTTATTTATAAATGCCACCGCCAGGATTTTATCACCTGACGCTATTTCCTTAACAACAAATTCAATTTTTTTGGAGGATTTTTTGACAGGACTATTAATGGTGCCTGAAATCTCCCCATTAATAGCCTGTTCTGCAGTTGTGCTAATCATTCCCGTATCGATCGTGGGAATATAAAAATAACAACCAAAGTAAAATAGCAGCGCAAGAACAATTGGACCGATACGAAGCTTTTTCCTAATATAAAGATAAAGGAACCACATGACCAATAAAATCATGAATGCTCTGTTATTATATATTACCGTTACGATACTAACCAACACGGAAAGGGCAAAAATATGCCAGTAACCTTTCATATTCTACACCCAGTTACTGATTAACATGAAATAAACGTTGTGCTTCATTTTTAAATTCCTGTAGTTGCCGATCATCTTTTGTTACACGTTCAAGTTTATTTAATAACAATTCCACGTACGTCGCTTTCTCGTTTGAATTTATGTCAACAGCATTGGACTCAAGCTCTACCTTTTTGATATGCACACCTGATTGTTTAAACAGTTCAATTGCATAAGGATCATTTCTATAGTCTGCAGCATAATACAATGTTTTGATCCCACTTTGGATGATGGTTTTGCAGCATTGCAGACAAGGGAAATGGGTAACGTACATTTCAGCGCCTTCTGTAGGAACACCGAATTTCGCACATTGTAAAATCGCATTTGCTTCAGCATGGACAGTACGAACACAATGTCCGTCAATCACATAACAGCCTTCATCGATACAATGTGAATCTCCGGAAACACTGCCATTATATCCTCCAGCGATAATTCGCTTTTCCCGTACAATGGTAGCACCAACAGTTAATCGCTCACATGTACTTCTTAATGCTAATAAATGGCTTTGAGCCATGAAATATTGATCCCATGATATTCTTTCCAAGCTAATTCCACCTTCATCTTTAATTTAGGCTGTTTTCGGTTAGTTTGCTGCAATATCACCGCAGTTTATGGATTTTGTGTAAAAAACAACAATCTTTTTAGAAAACAGCTTTAATTTATCAATAAGTTTACATGTTGGAAATTGTTTTCGTCAACGATTAGGGGAGTTGAATATTTTCTTTCATGTTCTCAAGTGTCTTTTCACCAATACCCGGCACATTTAACACATCCTCGATTAAGTGAAATAAACCATTTTCCTCACGGTATTGAATGATGGCCTGTGCCTTTGATGGTCCTATCCCATTTAATTGTTCAATTTCCTCCTGAGTGGCATAATTAAGGTTTATTTTGGCGGGGGTTGGTGCAACAGATCCAGCTTCGGGTGACTCTTCGCCCGTCTTTGGTACCAGAATGATCATCTCATCCTGTACTTTCTGCGCCAGGTTAACGACTGACTGATTTGCCTGTTTCGTAAACCCGCCTGCGGAACGAATAACATCCTGCACGCGTGCGTCGGTGGGCATATCGTAAACCCCAGGATTCTTTACCTCGCCTTTAACATCTACATATGCATTTGCATGATTTGTTTCCGGATTTGGTGCTGATACAGGGGATTTATTTTTATCATCAGCTGCTAAAGGTTTTACATCAATAGGTTTTTCCTGTTCCGGTTTACCATTAAAAACAAATAAAAAAAGAACAACTGCTAAGCCAATCATGATAAAAAATAGATTTTTTTTGGCAAAGTTAATCAAATGAGGGCCACTTCCTTTGCTATGGGGTTCATTCAAGTGCGTAGGTAAATCGGGGAAATGATTTCTTGTGATATATTAATTAATTCGACGTTAAACGATTAAATCCTGCCCGAAAATGAAATATCGACAAAATTTTATTTTAAGAAATCCCACCTTCAAAATAAAATTATAAAATATTAATCAACGTTTGAAAATCTAAGGCTTATCGCCGAGAATCAGTGGCGAAAGCCCTAGATTTTATTATACTTTATACCGATAAAGATTTATATTTTCTTAAAGTGTAAAAAAAGCTGTCGAAATGACAGCTTGGATTAACAAGATTTTAATTTGCCGATCTTTTTTCTGCAACAAAGAAGATTCGTTCCGTATTTTCCTGTAAACCATCATCAGTTACCGAAAAATCGCCATAAATATTTTTTATTTTTAATTCATTTTGTTCCAAGAGACTGCAGTATTTATCAATTGGAAATGTTTTTTGATGATGAAATTCATCAAATCTCGAATAGGAGTCCTGATCGTTAGATACAAAAAAGGTCAGATCATGAAACATTTCCCCAGTTTCTTCTCCTTCTGAACAAAACCAAATGGAAGACAGCTCATCATCTACAGTGGCAAAGGTTTGATTGATCAGGTCATTCTTGACATGGTATAGCGAATGAACGTCAAAAATAAACAAACCAGTTTCTTTTAGCATTTTCGCTACGTTGCCAAAAACCGTATCCAGCTCATCCGGTGATGTAATATAATTAATAACGTCACAATAACTAACCACTAGGTCCATGTCAGTAATACCGTCCATTTCACGTAAATCCTGATTTATCCATTGTACAGTTAGATTCTTTTCACTCGCCCGTTGTTCAGCGTAGCTTAGCATCTCGACTGAATAGTCTACCCCGATCATCTGGTAGCCTTCTTTTGCCAGACGTGTAGTCAATTGACCCGTCCCACAGCCCAGGTCAACTATCTGACTTACAGGAATTTCTGATTGATTTAATACCTTTTTTGTAAACTCCGCCCATTTATCATATGGTGCGCCATCCATTAGTTTGTCATACAATTTTGCCATTTGTTGATAAGCCATTCGTTTACCCTTCTTGACCAACACTTAGTGATACTTGTGTGGCGTCCCCCCACAGACGTTCCAAATTATAGTATGAGCGTTCATCCTTATGGAAAACATGGCAAACAACATCACCAATGTCAACCAGGATCCATCTCGCTTGTTCATATCCTTCCATCCGTTTAACGGAAATCTCCTGCTCTTCCGCAGCATCTTTTATTGCACGTGCAATTGCCTGAACCTGTCTCTCATTACTTCCATGACAGATTAAAAAGTAATCCGCTACTAGTGAAACTTCTTTCATGTCTAAAGCAATAATATCCTCTGCTCGTTTATCATCACTAGCTTCCGCTACTAATTGCACAATTTCCTTACTATTCATCTAATTAAAACCTCCAATTATTTTTTTAACACTTAAGCCTTTTTAAGCTGACTTAAAAAATAGTTATACGCATGAAAGGAATCCGGATAAATCGTTGTATTTTTAGATAAAAGAAATTGTAACGTATTACGTGACACCATCAGGCATGCATGAAATAAATCTTCCCGCGCCATAGCACGAACTTCATCAACACCCGGGATTGATCTACCTGGTTCAATGTAATCCGCAAGAAAAACAACCATTCCCATCGCCCCTAGGTTCGCCTTTCCAGTGGTGTGATATCGAATAGCATCGCTAATTTCTTGATCCTTGATTCCGAATTGTTCAGCGACTATGACCGATGCAACAGGACCATGCCAAACCTCATGATGGTAATCCAATAAATCGTTTGGTAATTGGCTATCCAGAATAAATTGTTTCATCTCATCCAGGGGTTTGAACTTTGCATAATCGTGAAAAATTGCTGCAAGTTCAACTTTTTCTGTGGATACATGGTATAAATTCGCTAACTCAGCTGCTGTATCCGCAACCCGCAGAGTGTGTTCGAATCGGGCTTTTGTCAAAGCCGGCTTAATAATATCAATTGCTTCGTCATTCCTCATACAATCGCTTCTCCTTTATATAGTAGATAACTGGTTCTGGTAGTAAATAGGTAACCGGAATATTAGTTTCTATTCGTTCACGTATCATGGTTGAAGAAATCTCAATATAAGGGATATCAACAAGTGTAATTGGGTATGGTGGTTCTAGTTCAAAGCCGACTCTTTTTACACCAACAAATGTAACCATATTCATTAATTCATTGATTTTATGCCATTTTGGAAGATATTCTACCATGTCAGCACCAATTATAAAATGGAAACTAATATCTGGATGCTCTTTTTTAAGTAGGGTTAGTGTATCAATAGTATATGATTTACCTACACGATTTACTTCTATTGTATTCAATTTAAAAAAAGGATTGCATTCGATTGCATGTTGCACCATGTCCACCCGTTGTTTTGCACTAGTGCGGGCCTTGTCTTTATGCGGTGGTTCTTGTGAAGGCACAAACCAAATTTCTTCCAGGTTGAGCGTATGACGCACCTCTTCCGCGATAATTAAATGACCGAGATGCGGCGGATCGAATGTCCCCCCTAAAATACCTACATGCCTCATGATTTACTCCTTTATGGCAGCGTAATCTGCTTATTTTCCTGAGACTCTTTATATAAGACAATATTGTTTCCAATAATTTGAACCAATTCCGCGCTGGCTCCATCGGCAAGCTCGGAAGCAACTGTATCCTTTTCTTCCATACAATTTTGTAAAATACTCACTTTTATCAGCTCACGCTTCTCAAGTGCCTCTGATATTTGCTCAACCATATTATCATTTACGCCAATTTTGCCTACCTGAAAAATCGGCTTCAGCCGATTTGCCCTTGCACGTAGAAATCGTTTTTGCTTTCCAGTTAACATCAAATCATCCTTCCAATTGTCTAAATAATTCCTGATCCATTTCATTTATCTCAACTCGAATATTCGTCCACAGTTCAAAAGCATACTGCGCCTGATATAGCAGCATGGAATGGCCGCGGTGTATGCGTGCCCCGGCATTTTCGGCATCTTTTAAGAAGGCAGTTGTCACTGGCTGATAGACAATATCGCTAACAATATTTTCTTTTGTCAGTTTATTAACGTTCACGATGGTTTTTTCTTGTGCCGGTTTCATTCCTACTGATGTTGTTTGAATAATAATGTCATAACTATCAAGTACATTCTCAGCCTCGGACAACGTCAAAAGGTTTGTATTGTCAAGATTAAATAAATCCTTTAACTTGTGGGCCGAATCTAGTGTTCGATTAGCTAGATCGATATGATTAAAGCCTTTTTGACCAAGCGTATAAAGAATTCCCCGCGCTGCTCCGCCAGCTCCAATAATCAAAACATTTTTATTAGTATCCTGTCCTATTGATGGATAGGCCTGGATCAGGGATCTTAGGTATCCATCTCCGTCCGTATTATAACCTGTCCATTTTCCACCCTTACATACCACGGTATTTACAGCCCCGATTGCAGCTGCTTTTTCATCCAGATCGTCAAGGTACGGTATAATGGTTTGCTTGTACGGTACCGTTACATTGAACCCATCAAGCATATCATTCTTTATTTCCTTTATGCGGTCAGCAAACGATTCCGTTGTATTTATTTCGTATAAGGCATAGTTCCCTTTAAATCCAGCCTTTAGGATAAATTTATTATGAATCCATGGGGATAACGAATGCTCAATCGGATATCCCACCAAACCAAAGCGATACTCCATTACCAACCCTCCCTAAATTAATGCTGGTCTAATTGAAACCGCAACCGATTTAGGACTATGGACAACAACAGTTGTATTAATATCAGGAACCATAACCCATCCTAAACCAGGAAAAACAATGTCCATCTTTTCTTCTTTTATCCGAAATGTGCTTTGCACTAAATCGGGTAATATTCCACGTGTTTCCTCATCCGGGGGAGATAATAGGTCGCCAACATGGTCCTCGTAAAGTTTATCAGCGTTCGCAAGCTTCGTTCTGTGAATCGATACATGATTCGAAAAATAACAAACGAAGGATTGTTTATTCCCTTTAATAAAATCAATTCGTCCAAGTCCGCCAAAGAATAATGTTTGTTGACTATTCAACTGAAATATTCTTGGCTTAATCTCCTTTGTTGGAGTAATTGTCTTTAAGTCATTTTTTGAAACATAATGGGCCATTTGCTGTTTGTTTACTATCCCCGGTGTATCAATAAGCACCGAATGATCGTCGAGTGGAATTTCGATGAATCCAAGTGTCGTTCCAGGAAAATAGGATGTGGTAATAACATGTTTATCCCCGGTAGTTTGTTGAATTAGCTGATTAATGAACGTGGACTTGCCAACATTTGTAGTTCCAACAACATAAACATCCTGACCATCTCTTGCTTTTTCCATTTCCCTTGTTAATTCATTGATGCCATGTCCTTTAATGGATGAGATCAGAAAAACATCATCGACCTTGATGCCAGCATCTTTTGCAGACTTTTTCAACCAATTTATTAATTTCTTCTTATTCGTCGATTTTGGTAATAAATCTACCTTATTACCTACCAATAAAATCGGTTTGTCGCCTATTATCCTAGCCAGGCTTTGAATCATGCTTCCATTGACATCAAAAATGTCTATCAGGTGGACAACCAAACCTTTTTCATCCCTAATTTGACTTACCATTTTTAAAAAATCATCATCGGTCACCGAAACATCCTGAATTTCATTATAGTGCTTCAGTCGAAAACACCGCTGACACAGGACAACATCCTTTTCGAGTGCAGACGCAGGTGTATAGCCAATTTCATCCTTATTAGTTGTTTGAATTGCTGTACCACAGCCTTGACAATATATATCTTCCATCATTACTCCTCCCAGGTGATCTTACCTTTTCTTCTCATGTAGTTTAAAATACGACGCTCAATTTTACGATTAAACTGTGTTATCTTTCCATCTGTTTGTACAATGGGTAGCACTAATATCGTATAAAAGCCTGCGAAATTTCCGCCTAATACATCTGTTAAGAGTTGATCTCCTACGACTACAATGTTTTCTTTTTTTAATCCCATTTGGTTTGCTGCTGTCTTAAATGCATGACTCAGCGGTTTCCGCGCACTAAACACAAAAGGCGTGTCTAGTGGTTCCGCAAAGATCTTAACGCGCTCCTGCTTATTATTAGAAATAATCATAATTGTAATATCGTGATCTTTCATTTGTTTAAACCAGTTAATAATTTCCGGGGTTGCATTCTTAACATCCCATGCTACCAAAGTGTTATCAAGATCGGTGATAATTCCCTTTATCCCTCTTTGTTTAAGTGCTGCGGGATGGATATCGAAAACACTTTTCACATGTTCATTTGGCAAAAAATTCTTTAACACGTTTCCACCTCATTAGTATAGTCAATCCTAGTTCTACTTTTTCCATTTGTAAATAACCTTTATTCGTATAATGTTATTTATTACTAATCCTATAATAACTTAACACATATATAAAGTACTAGCGAAAATTGTCTAATCCAGAAACAACCCGCCACAAGCGGAATAACTAAAGAAATAAGCAAAAACCGTTCGACAATTTCTCCTATTTTTTTCATTGTGGATAACTTTGTTCACATTAAAAACACCTTTAAATCAGGCAATACGACAATATTTTTTTGTTTATTCACAAGTTATCTACAGGCTAATGTAGATAACTTGCGCCTTGTCCAACAAGGCTTTTCATGGTAAATTAAACTTACATTAACACATTAAGAATTAACATTTTAAAGGGGGCTTTATTCATGAACCACTTATCTGACGAATTGTTACTAGAATCATACCAAAAAGCACATGAATTAAAGCTCAGCCCTGATTTTATTTATTTAATCGAAAAAGAAATTCAAAAACGAAGTCTAACCCATAAAATGAAACAATCCGGCTAAAACTATATATGGTTATGGATGTACGACCCAAAAACTCTTGTCATTTTTATGAATGATAAGGGTTTTTTATTTTGCCAGCATAACAGTTATGATAAGCTATCAGGTAAGGATTGCTATATTAACAATGATTGTAAAATCATAAACTCCACTATCATCAATATGCAATTCAATATATAATTACCTTTATAGTACCTTTTTTCGATACTAAACTACATAACATATCAAGGAGGAATCCAATTAGATGATTTTCGCAGTACTATTACCACTTCTAATTGCCTGCTTAATTCCGTTCTTAAGCAAAGTTAAACATAAGATACATACAGGAATATTTGTCTTTTTTATTCCACTCATAATCTTCTTATACTTTATTCAGTTTATTGGTACAAACTTTTCACCCGTAAGACAAACATATCAATGGATACCTTCCCTATCAATAAATTTTGATTTTTATTTAGATGGATTAAGTCTCCTTTTTGTTTTGTTAATCAGCGGAATTGGTGCATTAGTTGTTCTTTATTCCATCTATTATCTTGATAAAACGGAGCAGTTAGGCCATTTCTATGTCTATTTAATACTGTTTATGGCTGGTATGCTTGGTGTTGTTTTATCAGATAATGTTTTTGTCATGTACACTTTTTGGGAGTTAACTTCTATATCTTCCTTTTTGCTGATTGGTTATTGGCATTTTAATGAACGTTCCCGCTATGGCGCACTGAAATCAATGCTAATTACCATTTTTGGCGGATTAAGTATGTTCGGAGGATTTATTTTATTATCAGTTATCACTGATACAACAAGTATTCAGGCTATGATTGAACAAAAATCTGTTATTTTGAACAGTCCTTATCTTCCATTAATATTGGTGTTTATTTTACTTGGTGCGTTTACAAAGTCTGCCCAATTTCCATTTCATATATGGTTGCCTGATGCAATGGAGGCTCCAACTCCGGTAAGTGCTTACCTTCATTCGGCAACAATGGTTAAAGCCGGATTGTTTCTTGTTGCACGATTTTCACCAATCTTAGCAGACTATGAATGGTTTTTTATTATTGTCAGTATTGCGGGAATCGTTACCCTGTGCTGGGGCTCCTATATGGCTGTTAAACAGACCGATCTAAAAGCAATACTCGCATTTTCTACAATCAGTCAGCTGGGTATGATTATGGCTATGCTTGGTTTTGGAACAAAGGTAGCAGTGTTCGCAGCTGTGTTCCATATATTGAATCACGCCACATTCAAAGGCAGCCTGTTTATGGTCGCGGGAATCGTTGATCATGAAACCGGAACCCGGGATATTCGGAAATTAGGTGGCTTACTCACCTTTATGCCTATCACAGCAACACTTGCCTTTTTTGGAACATTTTCAATGGCTGGGGTTCCGTTCCCATTCTTAAACGGATTTTATAGCAAGGAATTGTTTTTCCAGTCCAGTCTCGGATTAAATGAAAATGTAGGCTCGTTTGCTAGTTTTCTAATCGACATTATTCCTGTGTTAGCCGTTTTCGGCAGTATTTTCACATTTGTTTACTCCATGTATTTCTTTTTTGGTGTATTTTCTGGCCGAAAAAAGGAAAAGCAACTACCTAAGAAGCCGCATGAGGCACCAATTGGCATGTTGCTTTCTCCGATTATTTTGGTGGGACTGGTTATTATCATTGGATTGTTCCCTAACCTTGTAAACGGCTCATTTTTAGCGCATACCGCCGAAGCAATCAGTGGCGAAGCATTCCATCCCCATATTGTATACTGGCATGGGTGGAAAAAACCTGCGTTTATTATGTCCCTGATAGTAGTTGTTCTTGGAACACTGCTGGTACTAACACGAAAAAAATGGAATGCTGTTTATCGTATCCTGCCAGGAAAATTAAGTCTAAATAAAACCTACGATGTGATTGTAGATAAGCTGGATGTATATTCCAATCAGGTTACAAACTTTTACATGAACGGCTCATTAAGACTTTATGTAGCGCTAATCCTAGGCACAACAGCAATTGTTACCTTTACCTTCATGTTGTTAACGGGTGGATTTACGATTGGCTTTGACAACCTGGCGGATATAACTCCAATCGAAATTTCTGTTGTTGTGGTCATGATGGTTGCAGCACTTGCGACTATATTTGCGAAACATAATGTTGCTGCAATACTTGTTCTAGGTGTTGTTGGATATGGGATTTCCATTCTGTTTGTTATTTACCGGGCACCTGACTTAGCGTTAACTCAATTAATTATTGAAACGGTAACTGTAGCTTTATTCTTACTGTGCTTTTTCCACTTACCAAAGATGCAAGTTAGAAAAGAATCGGGTAAATCAAAATTAATCAATGCAGTTATCTCTGTTGCATTTGGCGCGATGATGACACTGATTGGCATTTCTGCACATACCAGTAACTGGTTTGACTCTATCGCAGAATACTTCCTTAAAACTTCGCACAAGCTTGGAGGCGGCGATAATGTTGTTAACGTTATTTTAGTGGATATGCGTGGCCTGGATACGATGTTTGAAATTACTGTTTTGGGAATTGCAGCACTTGCCATCTTTGGCCTTATAAAAATCAAGCGGAAAAAGGAGGCGGAGTAAATGGAAATTGTCACCTGTATTCTTGCGGGATTATTATTTGCAACAGCGATTTATAACCTCCTTCAAAAACAATTAATACGAATTATTATTGGTACAGGACTTCTGTCACATGGGGCCCATTTGTTTATTTTAACTATGGGGGGGCTAAAAGGCGGTAAATCCCCTATTTTAAATGAAGATGTATCAAATTATACAGACCCACTGCCACAAGCCTTAATTCTGACATCGATTGTAATTAGCTTTGGTATTACAAGCCTTTTATTAGTATTAGCCTACAGGGCTGCAAATGATAACGGAACAGATAACATGGATCAATTAAGGGGTAACAAAAATGAGTAATTTAGCAGTATTGCCAATAATCATTCCATTATTCGCTGGAATAATCCTAGCCTTTTTTCCAACAAAAGTAAAACTATTACGTGCATTAACAAAGATTTTTTCTATTTCCAGTTTATTGGTTGTTGCATACATAGCCTGGCAGGTTATTAATCATGGTCCGATAATATTAGAGACAGGTAACTGGCCAGCGCCATACGGAATCATTTTAGTAGCGGATCCACTGGCCATCATTCTTGTATTAACAACAAACATTATCACCGTAGCATGTGCTTTTTTCGCACCACATTCGGTAACTTTAAAACAGGAACAACATTATTTTTACTCGTTTATGTTCTTTTTAATAACAGGTGTATCCGGAGCTTTTCTCACCGGAGATTTATTCAACCTGTTCGTATTCTTTGAGGTATTATTAATGGCTTCTTATGCGTTAATCGTTTTAGGTGGGGACAAGGTGCAGCTGCGGGAGTCTATCAAGTATGTACTGATTAATCTCTTCTCTTCCATGCTGTTTGTAACCGCTGTGGCATTTTTATATGGTGTTGTCGGAACAGTTAACATGGCCCACATTGCTGAACGTGTTCAGGAAGTCGATCAAAAAGGAATACTAACAACAATTGGTCTTTTGTTCTTTTTCGTTTTCGCAACAAAAGCAGCATTGTTTCCATTATTCTATTGGATGCCAAAGTCATACATTGTTCCAAATCCTGTAATTTCAGCTTTATTTGGGGCGCTTTTGACGAAAGTTGGGATTTATTCAATCATCCGTGTTTTTTCACTGATATTTATTTACAAGCTCGATATGACCCATCAAATGTTTATCTGGATAGCAGGTCTTTCAATGATATTTGGGATATTAGGTGCCTTTTCAACAAATAATGTCAAACTTATTATAGCCTATAATATCATCCCAGCTATTGGCTTTATCATCATGGGAATTGGTGTATTTGAACAGGATGCCGTAAGTGGTGCCGTCTATTACCTTGTACATGATATGATAATCAAGGCCGTGTTATTTCTCATAGTTGGGGTAGTCGCATATGTAGCCGGAACATCAGATTTACGAAAAATGGGCGGGCTCATCCACTACTATCCCGTGCTTGGCTGGTTATTATTTGTTTCAGCGTTCATTCTTGCTGGTATTCCCCCATTTAGTGGTTTTATTGCAAAACTTCTACTGTTGAAAGGGACATTAGCTAACGGTGAAATTGCCATTACGATCATTGCATTAGCATCCAGTTTACTAATTTTGTATTCCGTTATGAAAATTTTTATCAAAGGTTTCTGGGGCGAGAAAAATTCAAAGTATGAAACGGAGAAAAAATCAACAAAAGGATTAATCGGCCCAATTATTTTCTTATTAACTTTTTCTGTCATTTTGGGTATCGGTGCAGAGTTCTTTTATCCAACAATCGAAGGTATCTCAACGTACTTACTCGATCCAGAGGTATATATTGATGCCGTATTAAAGGAGTAATTGATTATGACATTTCAGATTGTTATCAATGTGATCATTGCTGTAATGTGGATGTTCTTAAAAGAAACATATACGTTCCCTAGCTTTATTGGTGGCTTTATACTTGGAATAATCCTGTTATTATTACTTAACCGGTTTGTTCCAGATGAATTTTACTTAAAACGATTCTTTAAAATAATTAAACTTATTTTATTGTTTATCAAAGAATTAATTACCGCAAACCTGGATATTATTAAATTGGTCTACAAACCCAAGCTTGATATTGAACCTGGCATTTTTGCATTGCCTACAGAATTGAGAAGTAATTGGGAAATTACTTTACTGGCAAATTTAATTACACTAACTCCTGGAACACTAACAATTGCTATATCGGAGGACAATACACATCTTTATATACATGCGATGGATATAGATGATATTGATGAATCGATTGCTGAAATCAAAGATTCCTTTGAAAAAGCAATAATGGAGGTTACACGATGAATGAACTTTTGGAACTCTCGAAACAAATCTTGGATATCGCAACAAAAATATCGGTAGTTGGAATTTCTATTTCTCTTGTTTTACTCTTATATCGTATTATCGTCGGTCCTTCAAATGCTGATCGTGCCGTTGCACTCGATACAATTGGCATGGGGTTAATGGGACTTGCTGCACTGTTGGCCATCGTTCTCGCTTCTACCAATTTTAATGATGTTATTCTGCTAATCGGAATTCTTTTATTTATTGGTACGCTGGCAATTGCAAAATTTCTTGAAAAGGGTGTTATCATTGATCGAGACATGGAGTAGAATCATCCTATTTTTCCTTACCTCCTTTTTTATTTTATCGGGGACATTCTTTCTTCTATCCAGTGCGATAGGGATTGTCCGATTTCCCGATATTTATACTAGGCTGCATGCAGCTACTAAAGCTTCAACTTTGGGGATTGCAGGAATATTGATTGGTGCGTTTCTATTTTTATATGCATCTGAATCTATAGTTAGCGGTAAACTTCTGCTGGCCATTGTATTCACTTTATTAACCGCACCTGTATCAGGGCATATGATTTCCCGTGCAGCACACCGGAATGGGGTTAAACCTGTAATATATGAGCGTACAGATGAGCTTGAAGAAACGATTAAAAAAAGAAAAAAACAAAACAATGGTGAAACGTGACCTTGATACATGCGGGGTCACTTTTTTTAATGTAATTAATTAGGACATACACAAATACACCTTCTTGGTCATATAGATGAATTATGGGCCAATGCCTAGCGGAAACTTCAGGAGGTGTATAATTTGTCGAGTATTTTAAGCGTTCTTGCCTTACTAATAAAAGAAACCCTCTTTTTTGTATCTTACGTAAAAAACCACGCCTTTCCTCAACCCCTTCCACCTGATGAAGAAGCCAAATATATAAAAGAAATGCAGAATGGGGATGAGAATGCAAGGAACAAACTTATCGAACATAATCTTCGGCTAGTTGCACACATCGTAAAAAAGTTTGAAAATACCGGTGAGGATATGGAGGATTTAATTTCAATCGGAACAATCGGGCTAATTAAGGGAATTGAGAGCTTTTCACCAGATAAAGGAACTAAATTAGCTACCTATGCAGCTCGTTGTATCGAAAATGAAATTCTTATGCACTTAAGGGCCTTGAAGAAAGTTAAGAAGGATGTTTCTTTACATGATCCCATTGGGCAAGATAAAGAAGGGAATGAAATAAGCCTAATCGACATTCTAGAGGCGGAGTCGGAGGATGTAATTGAGTACATTCAATTACATATGGAACTTGACAAAATGAAGAAATACTTTTCAATCCTAGACGAAAGAGAAAGGGAAGTAATTATATTTCGCTATGGTTTAAACAATTATCAAGAAATGACACAACGCGAAATAGCAAAAAAGTTAAATATATCCAGAAGTTATGTGTCACGAATTGAAAAACGAGCGTTGATGAAGGTGTTTCATGAGTACTTTAAACAAGAAAATCCAAAGAGAAGGAAAGGTTAATCAGGCACAATCACACATTCATTTATACATTTAAAATCCCTCCATCATGGATCGTACCATGAAATGGAGGGATTTTATATGATGAAAAGTTAAAGTTCTTTTATCATCTTGATTATTAAAGTCGCTGCATTTTTCGCTGCTGTATCAATAAATGCATCAAATGATACGGTTGATTCTTTCCCAGCAATATCGGAAAGTGCGCGAATCACGACAAACGGTTTATTATATTGATGGCATACCTGAGCAACAGCCGCCGCTTCCATTTCAGCAGCAATCATTGCAGGAAACTTTTCTTTAATACGCTTTACATGGCCCGGATTTGCCATAAAAGTGTCTGCTGTTGCAATAATTCCTTCTTTGGATGAAATAGCCAGTGATTTAACTGCATTCGTTGCTAGTGCTGCGAGTTGTGAATCTGCAGCAAACATAGCCGGCATACCTGGAACTTGTCCATATGCATAATCAAAGGCGGTTACATCTACATCATGATGTACGACCTGGGAGGAAACAACGATATCCCCAATTTCAAGATTTTCATCAAATCCCCCAGCAGATCCTGTATTTATTACATAATCGGGGTTAAACCTCTCATGTAAAATGGTAGTAGCCATTGCAGCATTCACTTTTCCAATTCCCGATTTTAATAACACTACATCTTTACCTGCAATAACCCCTGACACAAACAAACAATTCGCAACTGTTTGCTCTTTTTTATTTGTCATATTTTCTATTAATAAAGCTACTTCCTCATCCATGGCTCCGATTATTCCGATTGTCATTCCTAATACCTCCGCTTTATTCCCTATCAATCATATGGATTATCTTTAATTATTTTAACGACGGTTGGTTTCCAGCCTTGATTTTCAATCCAGCTAAGGTTTACTTGATAAGTTTTATCTGGCTGATTGTGAGGTGAAACAGTACCAATAACTTTTTGCCCGCCGCCATTCTCAATCATCCAGGTAATCATTTCTCCCTCGATACCTGTAGCCAACCGTATGGCTTCTTTCATTTCCTTCCAATCCTGACTCTCGGTATCAAATTGTGTTGTGTGAGGTCCCTCCTGCTTGGTAGCAATTGGTTCCCAATCAGCGGTATATGCTTCTTTTACATTTGGATCAGAGCTTTCCACCGATTCTTTATTCTGGTCATTTGTTTTGGAATCTTCATCTGTAGAATTTTGTTCGTCATTCCCATTTTTATCATCGGATTTATCACTTGATGAATCATTTGAACTTGTACCATCATCACTTTTTGAATCATCGGTAGTAGATTCATCTGTTTCGTCTTTTGTAGATTCACTTGCTCCATTGTTGGCAGAATCATCCTTGCTTTGTTCTGAATTATCTTCACTCGTTGAATTGGTAGCAGGTTTTTCGGCTTCCTCATTACCGCCTCCACCAAATAGAAAAATACCCAACAAAACAATTATTAAAATCCCACCCAAAATTAGTAGAATAGAAATAGATTTCGTATTCTTTCTTCTTTTTTCAAATTTACCTAATCTTGAATTCTTCTCAGATTGACCCATCTTATGTCCCTCCCTTTAGCAACATGATATTATAATATCATATTTTCTATATAATTCTATATTTGCTTCCAAGAATGAATAGTAGGAACCAACTTTCAAGATTGATTTTTATGAAACGATACATTCTCACAAGGTAAATAGAAAAAACGAGATAACGTGTATCCCGTTTTGTTATTTCATATATTGTCAATCAACACTAACAATCTTCACTTGAATATCGCCACCTGGTGTAACTACTGTTACTTCAGTTCCTTTTTGGTGACCAAGTAAACTTTTTGCCATTGGTGAATCATTTGAAATCTTTCCTTCGAACGGATCTGCTTCAGCACTGCCGACAATTGTGTATGTTTCTTCATCACCGCTTGGCAATTCCTGAAATGTAACCGATTTACCTAACGATACAATATCGGGGTTATCTGTATCATTTTCTATAATCACCGCATTGCGGATCATTTTTTCCACCTGTGAAATGCGTGATTCGACAAAAGCTTGATCATCCTTCGCCGCGTCATATTCAGAGTTTTCAGATAGGTCTCCAAAATCACGTGCTACTTTAATCCGTTCAACTACCTCTTGTCTGCGTTCCGTTTTTAAGTGGTGCAATTCCTTCTCTAGTTTTGATTTCCCCTCTTCAGTCATATAATAGCTTTTCTCTACAGCCATTAAAAAACACTCCTTTTTTTATCTACAATAAGAACTAACATATTCGGATAGAACTTGCCGTCATTAAGAACACACAGCAACTCCTATTTTATTTATACTTCTTTCAAGTAGTATAAAAATGAGCAGCACAAAATGTGCGCTCGGTCATGTAAATATGTCTAATCATAACTATGGCAGATTTTATTTAAATTTTCAATACTTTCCATTATGAGTTTTGATTTTTTGCTAAGATGTTTTCAATTTTGGTAGCCATTATATCAATAGCGACATGATTTTGTCCACCTTCAGGTATGATAATATCTGCGTAGCGTTTTGTTGGCTCAACGAATTGTAAGTGCATAGGCCGCACATTGTTTACATACTGATCAATTACCGAATCAAGTGATCGGCCGCGTTCTTTAATGTCGCGCATCATTCTTCTGATTATCCGTATATCTGCATCTGTATCAACAAACACTTTAATATCCATCATATCCACCAGTCTGGGATCTTCCAGGATCAATATTCCTTCTAAGATGATTACTTCTTTCGGTTCGACAAAAATGGAATCCCGTGAGCGATTATGAATTTTATAGTCATAGATTGGTTTTTCAATTGATTTCTGATTCATCAAATCCTTTATATGTTCAATTAACAAATCATTATCAAACGCCAGGGGGTGATCATAATTTGTATTTAACCGCTCTTCAAATGGTAAATCACTTTGATCTTTATAATAATAATCCTGTTCGATTACAAGGATTGTTTTATCTGAAAACCGTTTGCAAATTGACTGTGTAACTGTAGTTTTACCACTTCCGCTACCGCCAGCTACACCAATAACTACTGGTTTGTCTTTCATGTTCCCTGTGCACTCCTTTTCGCCTATTTTTTAATGCTGATGGCAATTCCATCCCCGATTGGAACAATCGATGTATGGAAACTCTCGTTGTTTATTAACCATTGATTATAGGTATTAATTTTACCGGCAATTTTTGAAAACCGTGGATTATCTTCACTAGGGTTCGCAACATACCCCTTGAATAATACATTATCAGAAATAACTATTCCACTTTTTCGAATGGAGGGGCTATATAATTCAAAGAAGCGTTTATATTGACCCTTTGCTGCATCAATAAATAGTAAATCAAAAGGACCTTGATTCGTTATTTCTTCCGCGACTTCAAGAGCATCGCCAAATATCACATTAATCTGTTCGTGTTTGTTCAGGGCTTTAATTTCATTTACTGCATAGGTGAAACGACTTTCATCACGCTCAATCGTTGTAATAAGGGCTCCCGGATTTGCCTGAAGCATGCGCAGTGCAGAATATCCAATAGCTGTGCCAATTTCTAAAATACGGGCCGGCTGGTGAATTCGAATGATTTGTTGTAAGAAATTCATGCTGACCGGCTCCATAATTGGTACACGGTTTTCCTTTGCATATCTTTCCAACTCGGTAATCCATTTTTCATTTATTGGAATTGTTCCTTGTAAATACTGATTCAATTCTTTGTCATTCACGACAATTTCTCCTTATTCATCCAAATTTACAGACTTTGGAAAACAATGTATTCATCTTACTTAATAGCGAAATCACTTCAAATCATTAAACGTTACATGGTGAAATTGCAAAAAAACGGAAATGTGGCGTTTCACCACACTTCCAAATTTATACCGGTTTTATCATTCGCTGCCTAACTGACGCTTTTGCTTTTAATATGTCTAGCTAAAGCGGCTAGGTTTGCTTCCTTTTTTTCAACTTATTTAATATATTGTTCTTTTAATTTCAGATGTTTTTCATATGTTTTTGAATAATGAATGTTTCCTTTACTGTCATGCAGAAAATAGAGATTTTTCGATTCCTCCGGGTTTACTGCTGCTTTCAAGGAGTTCTCGGCAAAGTTTGAAATAGGACCAATAGGCAGCTTTTTAACATTATACGTGTTATATGGTGACTCTACTTCTAAGTCTTTTAATAATACTTTTTCCTTATGTCCTCCAAGCGCATACAATACTGTCGGGTCTGTCTGCAATGGCATGCCTTTATCGATTCTATTGTAAAATACACCAGCGATCTTTTTTCGTTGTTCAAACGTTTTGGCTTCGTTTTCCAATAATGAAGCCATGGTTAACGCTTTATGAACTGTTAAATCCTGCGCGGAAATGTCATCTAAATAAGGAGTAACAACCTTTTCTGTCTTACTGAGCATTTTCTGAACAACAGCTTCAACGCTTGGCTTTTTATCATAGAATTTATACGTTGCAGCAAATAAGTATCCTTCCAAAGGTGTGCGGATATCCGGATTTAAAATTTCCTTAGACAGGATTGACGGATGTTTATTTATTAATGACTCCACATAGTCTACATTATTTACTTTGTTTAAAAACTCCTCTTTACTGAATGGTAATTTTTTGGAATAAATTTTTGCCATTTGATCAATGGTTTTACCTTCAGGAATGGTAACACTATACTTCGGTTCCTCTAGAACCTTCCCAGTTTTAAGTGACTCAATAATCTCGTCTAACGTCATAGATGGTGTAAATGTATAGTTTCCAGCCTGAAAGTTTGATTCGTTTTTAAACTTTATGTAAAAGCGAAACACTCGTGCATCTTTAATAATTCCGTCTTTCTCAAGAATAGAGGCAATGTCAGATGTAGAAGACCCCATCGGGATTTCAACTTTGATCTCCTTGTCACTATCAGGGTTTACTGGCTGAAGTGCCGATTTCACATACATATAACCAGAAATCCCACCTACTAGAAGAATCAAAATTAATGATATGATTACAATCGTTACAATCTTACGGACAGTTTTCGCATCTTCACTCCGAGTAATCAGGTTGTCCGTATAACTGCCTGGTTCTTTCTTCTTGAACATAAACTAACTCCTCTCATCCGCTATATTATACTAAAAAACAGCCACAATATCTATGATTTAAAGTAGAATTTGTATAATCATGACGAATTATACATACAAGAAAAGCGGAAGCGCCCGTTTAGAAGCGGACGCATAAGCAAGGGACCTTGGGTTTAGCGTTCGTAGTGTCCATTGCTTATGACGACAGCTTCTGGGCGCTGGAGATAGACAGACTTTCATTTATATGATTTTCAATAAAAAAACTGATGTCCAGTTAGACACCAGTTTTTTATGCTTAGGTACGTGAAACCTTACTGATCCATTTCCTCATCTGCAAGCGTATTTAACATTTCTTCAACCATTTCCCATTCCTCATCGGATTCAATTGGGAATAGCGACAAATCATTGTCATCTGAATCTTTTTCTTCATAACGAAAAGCATAAACCTCTACTTCTTCATCATCTTTTTGTTCAACAGGAACAACCGCAATATAAGATTGTTTTGTTTCGTCTGCATCAAAAGTGAACAATACTTCAAATAAATGTTCCTCACCGTTTTCATCCGGTATTACAATACGTTCTTTATCATCTAATGCCATTCCGTCACTCCTTTATTATTTTTTATCAAGATAACCTTGTAGAATCATCACAGCCGCCATTTTGTCAATTACCTTTTTTCTTTTCTTTCTGCTCATATCTGCTTCAAGCAGAACACGCTCAGCAGCTACGGTTGTAAGACGTTCATCCCATAACGATGTCTTGATATGGTGTACCTTTTCCACATGCTTAGCATAGGCGATACATGCTTTTCCACGTTCGCCTATACTTCCATTCATGTTTTTCGGTAACCCAACAACAACTTCTTCTGCTTCATATTCATCAATAATAGCTTTCAGTTCCTTATCGGCAGATTTCCTGTCATTTTCTTTCCATTTGATGGTCGTAACACCTTGGGCAGTCCATCCCAGAGCATCACTGACAGCAACACCTATCGTTTTAGAACCAACATCCAATCCTATTATTTTCATATCCTATTCCTCTTGGTGTTCTAAATAAAACTTGACTAATTCTTCTATTAATTCGTCTCTTTCAAGCTTACGAATTAAGTTTCGCGCATCATTATGTCTTGGGATATACGCAGGGTCACCAGAAAGTAAATAACCCACAATTTGATTAATCGGATTATACCCTTTTTCTTTAAGGGCATAATGTACGGTAAACAGGATTTCTTTTATATCCTGATCAAATGGTTCTTCCGAGAAATTAAATTTCATCGTCTTATCAATAGAGCTCATAGTGACACCTCATTCCAAGTTTTGGCTTCTCACATCAGTTTAACATGTTTGTACTTAATATTATATCTTTTTTTACTATGATAAATACCTTTATGCTAGTTTTCCACGGTTTCTTTCACATAATTACTAGCATATATCAACGCCTCATTTATTTTAGCCGGGTCTTTACCGCCAGCTTGCGCCATGTCAGGACGGCCTCCACCACCGCCGCCGCATATTTTGGCAGCTTCTTTTATTAAATTGCCTGCATGCATCCCTTTTTCAATTAAATCTTTTGAAACACCGGCAGCCAATTGAACTTTACCGTCGTTTTCAGTAGCTAATAAGATCAGCCCTGTACCAAGCTTCTGTTTTAAATCATCTACCATTCCGCGGAGCTGGTTCATATCTTTCACATTCACCTTTTCTGCAAGAAGTGGTATGTCATTAATCTTTTCTACTTTATCCAATATCGATGTTGCTTCAAGGTTAGAAAGTTTAGCATTTAATGATTCGTTTTCTTTCAGGGCAGCTTTCAAATCCTTGAACACTGACTCGATTTTTTCTGGAACAGTTTCCTGGTTAGTCTTTAATAATTGACCAGCCAGTTTTAAAGTATTCATTTTTTCGTTAACGAAGTAATATGCGTGTTTACTGGAAACAGCCTCGATACGCCGTGTTCCTGCACCGATACCTGATTCCCCTATAATTTTAAACAAACCAATTTCGGCCGTATTTCCGACATGGCACCCACCGCATAGTTCGATACTATAATCACTTACTTGTACAACACGGACAATATCGCCATATTTTTCACCGAACAATGCCATCGCACCCATTTTTTTAGCTTCTGCGATTTCCTTGCTTTCAATTACAACCGGAATGGATGACCAGATTTTTTCATTTACCTTTGTTTCTATTTGCTTTATTTCCTCATTTGTAATTGAGCCAAAATGGGAAAAGTCAAACCGTAATCTTTCTGGACTGACAAGTGAACCCGCCTGGTTAACGTGATTACCCAGAACATCTTTTAAAACCTGGTGCAATA
Organism: Virgibacillus phasianinus; assembly: GCF_002216775.1. Classification (GTDB taxonomy): domain Bacteria; phylum Bacillota; class Bacilli; order Bacillales; family Amphibacillaceae; genus Virgibacillus_F; species Virgibacillus_F phasianinus. The sequence goes on along the minus strand of NZ_CP022315.1, from coordinate 2,843,846 downwards.
AGTGAGTAGCTGTGTGATTTTTAATAGTAGCGTTTCTGGAATCACGATCAACAACAGCTGATACTTGCTGCCCTATTCTAAAAATACCGTCTTCAACGATTACATGATGGATATTTTGACCTTTTGGCGCTTTTTGCACATCCCTTACATACATCGAAGCAGTTTCAGTATAAATCCATCCATTATCAGCAACCTGTCCACCACTTTCAGCATAGAATGGAGTTTCTTGTAAAAATACATAAGCATCATCGCCAACTTGCAGGGTATCAACAAATTCTTTTCCGTTAATCATTTGCGTTATATTAGTCTGAACCTCTAAATGATCATAACCAATAAACTCGCTGGCTTGATCCACCTTGCTGAGGATCTCGTCCTGAACCTGCATGGAGTCCATCTTTTGTCTCGCATTACGTGCACGGTTTCTTTGATTCTGCATTTCTTCCTCAAACCCTTGTTCATCGATTGTAAAACCTTCCTCATCTACATACTCTTCCGTTAATTCTTTCGGAAAACCGTAGGTATCATACAATCGGAATACCTCTTTACCAGGGAAAACTTTGCTTCCTTTGCTGCTTTCTTCTTTGATAATGGCAGTTAGTATCTCAAGTCCATCCTGGAGTGTCTCATGAAAGCGTTCCTCTTCCGATTTGACCACATTTTTAATATGTTCCTGTGACGTCAGTACCTCCGGATAGAAATCCTTCATAATGTCCCCTACGATCGGGACCAGTTTATACATAAATGGTTCTTCGATACCGATCTGTTTTGCGAAGCGGACCGCACGGCGCAGCAACCTGCGCAGCACATAGCCACGCCCCTCATTAGATGGTATTGCATTATCACCTATTGCAAATGTAACCGTCCGGATATGATCAGCTATTACCTTAAAAGCAGTATCTGATTTATCATCCTTACCATACGTGGTATTTGCAAATTCCTCTACCTTTTTGATAAGTGGCATGAACAAATCTGTTTCAAAATTTGTCGGTGTATCCTGAATAACGCAAACCATCCGTTCCAATCCCATACCTGTATCAATATTCTTCTTAGGCAGAGGTGTGTATGTGTCATCCGGGTTATGATTAAATTGGGAAAAGACCAAGTTCCAAATTTCCAAATAACGTTCATTTTCTCCCCCTGGATATAGTTCCGGATCACTTGAATCGCTCCCATATTTTTCACCGCGATCAAAAAAGATCTCCGTATTCGGTCCACTTGGTCCCTCTCCGATATCCCAAAAGTTTTCTTCTAAACGGATAATCCGTTCTTTTGGTATTTGAATATCCTTAAGCCAAATATCATACGCCTCATCATCTTCAGGATGAACTGTAACAGCCAAACGTTCAGCTTCAAAGCCAATCCATTTATCACTTGTTAGAAACTCCCATGCCCACTTAATGGCTTCTTCTTTAAAGTACTCACCTATTGAGAAGTTGCCAAGCATTTCAAAAAACGTATGATGCCGTGCAGTGAAACCAACGTTTTCTATGTCATTCGTTCTAATTGATTTTTGGGCATTTACCAATCGCGGATTTTCTGGTATGACACGCCCGTCAAAATACTTTTTCAATGTAGCTACCCCACTATTAATCCAAAGTAGTGTTGGGTCTTCAATTGGCACGAGTGATGCACTTGGTTCAACACGATGCCCTTTTTCTTTAAAAAAGTCAATAAACATTTGTCTTACCTGAGCAGATGTTAATTGTTTCATGATTTTTTCCTCCTAATAATTTCGGAAATAAAAAAAACTCCTCTCTGCAATATCTGCAGGGACGAGATTTTATCGCGGTACCACCCTAATTATGAACAACTGAATCTGTTATTCATCACTTGACCATGGTAACGGTTTGAAACCGATGGGTATTAACCATATTCCAGTTTAGCTTTCCATGAGTCATGGGATGGGATTTTTCTCAGCCTAATGAAAATCCCTCTCTTTTAAACAGAGCATCATGTACTTAGAACCTTCAACATTTTTTCATATTACTAATTATGCGATATTATAAGGAATATCTGTCAATATGTCAACTATTCGTACCTTTCGTTCTGATTCTCTGATCTAAATTGCTTGACAATCTCATTGATAATGGTAAGTAAGGGGACTGCAAGTAATAATCCTATCACCCCACCTACCTTGCCTCCAATAAGCAGTGCAAAAATAATTGCTATCGGATGAATATGAATGCTTCTGCCTACAATGTAAGGGGACAGTAAATTACTCTCAATTAATTGAATAGCAAATACCGTTATTAATACAAAGATTACCAGCTTGTTGGATACGGTGAGTGCTATAGCAATTGCCGGCAGCGCACCGATTATTGGACCAAAATAAGGAATAAAATTGGTAAAACCCATGATAATCGCTAAAACCAGCGCATATTTTAAATGGAGAAAATAGAAACAAATAAAAGTTGCAATACTAACAAATAGGCTTACCAGCAATTGGCCGCGGATATAGTTACCCAAGCTCTTATCAATTGAGTAAAGGATTTTATGTGCCCGATCATGATATTTCATCGGAATCCACTTTTTCAACCATCTTTTAATCCGCTTCGTATCTTTCAAAAAATAAAAAACGAGTACCGGAATGACCGTAATTACCACTATAAAATCAAGGATCTTGGTAATGGAGATAACCAGTCCTGAAACCATGTTACCCATACCTGTTTCGATTTGCTGGAACAAAGTATCAAACTTATCGTGCACTGTTTCAGGCAAAAAGGATGTTGACTCGTATATTTGGTATATCCAGCTCCTGTATGTTTCAATAAATGCTGGAATCTGTGCACTTAACTCTGTTAGCTGCTTGAGAAGTAATGGATAAATCCGATTAACACCAACAATTAGTCCGCCAAAGAAAATGACATATATGATAAGTATAGCTATCCCTTTTGGAACATTGTAGGAATGAATTTTACGTACTATCGGATACAATAAATATGCAATAAAAAGAGAGAAGAGAAATGGAAAGAAAATACTCCACAAAAAGGAAAAAACAGTTCCATAAAAGGGGAACAGTTTTACAAAAAGATAAATTAATAGAAAGGTTAAAATCGCAATGATGAGCCAGTATAGAATATGTAACGGATTTTTTTCTTTAATCATAACAGCGCTCCTTAGTTTTAAACATATAGTTCCATTTTAAAACTAATTTTCAGCCCTGAAGTTTCCGTTCTTCATCTGTGAACAGATCATTTAATGAACTGAGTGATCCATCTGACTCTATTTGATGAATGATTACCTCATCATTAACTACTGATATTTCAATAAAACAATTCCAGCAGTAATATTGCTGAGATCCAATTTTTCCGATATCTTTCCGATTACAGTTCGGGCATTCCATAACGCACATTAACTCCTTCTATATATCCATTATTACGTTATGCTTGCCCAATTCCATCTATAATATACCTCTTCCTACATAAAATCATAAGGAGTGATCTCGTCCTCCATATTCTCTTCAGCCGCTTCATTGTCCTGATCAGATGGTAACCGATCACGCAATTGCTTGATTAAATCCGTATACCGCTTGTTTGTATCCATGGTATTTACACCCTGTAAAAACGCTTGTTTCTCGCCGCAAATGATCAATGATTGCTTGCTCCTTGTTATAGCCGTGTATAATAAATTCTTGCGTAACATCCTGCGGTAGGTAGAAACTACCGGCATGACCACGATAGGAAACTCACTCCCCTGTGATTTATGAATGGAAATACAATAGGCGTGCATAATGTTTGTATAATCCTTCCTTTCATAGACCACTTCTTTGCCTTCAAATGTTACAACGATTTGTTCCACATTTTCTTTGTTTTCATCTTCAAAAAAGATGGCAACAATTTCCCCGATATCACCATTCGAAACACCATCTTCCGGCTGGTTTACCAATTGCAGCACCTTATCTCCAACGCGAAAGACTGTGTCGTACACTTTCACTTCACGCCTTCGTTTTGTCTTAGGATTTACTATTTCCTGCAATGTTTTGTTTATAACCGTGATGCCTGCTTCCGTACGGTACATTGGTGCCAGCACTTGAATATCTTTTAAATTAATCCCCTTTTTTTCGGCACTAGCAAATATCTTTGTGATTACATCAACCATTTGAAATTGATTACAGGTTAAAAAGCTAAAATCCTTATCATTTCTAAGTGTCTGATTGGTACATTCATCGTTTTTTATGGTATGTGCCAATTGAATGATCTTGGACCCTTCTTTTTGTCTGTACACTTCATTCAGACTTACAAATGGGATGGAGTCGCTTGCTAATAAGTCAGTAAGTACCTGGCCTGGTCCAACAGAGGGCAATTGATCCTCATCACCAACCAAGAGAACCTGCATATCATCCGGAATCGCTTTAAATAAACTATTCGCAAGCCAGATATCTACCATTGAGAATTCATCAACAATCAGGAATTTACCTGACAGTGGTTCGTTTTGATCTTTATCGAACCCATTATTACCGTCCCAGCCTAATAACCGGTGAATCGTCACTGCCGGCAGTCCAGTAGATTCTGTTAATCGTTTTGCTGCCCGACCAGTAGGTGCAGTGAAAACAAAAGGATATTCAGATTTTTTCTCATAATCTTTTGGGTCGATCGAAACACGATGAATAGCGGAGTACGCATCCACAATTCCTTTTATTACTGTGGTTTTACCTGTTCCCGGCCCACCTGTTACAATCATTAGCTTAGCATGCAAAGCCTGATTAATCGCATGGAACTGTTCTTTTCCATAGCTTAGTGTTTCCGCTTCTTCAATATCCCCAATAATTTTCATCATCTCTGCCAGCGGGGTATCATGTTCAACAGGTTTTGTTATTAGTCGCTTGACTTGTGAAGCAAAGCCATCCTCCGCATAATACAAGGAGGGCAAATATACTTTTCCTTCTTGAACAATTATTTTCTTTTCTGTATTCAGGCCATCCAGACGGTTTTTGATTGTATCTTCATCAAGCTCAGCACTTGCTCTTCCAAGCAATTGAATGACCTTGACGATACACTCTTCTGCAGGTAAATACACATGTCCTTCCTGTACACTTTTTTGCAAAACAAAAATGCAACCGGCACCTATTCGATTTGGATGTGTCAGGGATAACCCGTTTACATTGGCAATTTCATCGGCTTTTTGGAATCCGAATCCTTCTACATCAAACACATATTGGTAAGGATCCTTGTTTAGCACATCAATTGATTCATCTTTATAAACCTGATAGATTTTCTGGGCAAGTTTCAATCCAATTCCAAATTTACCCAAATGAACTACCACATGCTCGAAGCCCTCGTTTTCTTGCAATGTTTTCACGAGGTGCTCCGCATTATCTGCTTTCAATCCTTGAACACCTGTTAACACATCCGGATTGGTTAATATTTGTGAAATAGCATTCTCACCCAAATGATTAATTATTTTTGAGGCAGTCTTCTTACCAATTCCATAAAATAAATCACTCGATAGATACGCAATTAGTCCATCAGTTGTTTCTGGTATGTTTGATTCATATGATGTCACCTGATATTGAAGTCCGAACTTATTATGCCGCTCCATTTGTCCATAAAATATATAATCCTTTGTCTCCTGCAGATTGGAAAAATACCCTTTCACCACAATTTCTTTGTCATGCAATTCTTCATTCGTATCAAGTACTTTGATTTTTGCAATCGAAAAATGCTCCGCATCATTGTGAAAAATAGTATACAGTAGCTCGCCTTTTATATACTTTTGGATATCAGGTTCACCCATTTGCTCAACATTTGCCATCAAAACAACCCCGCTATCTTACTCTTTGTTTAGTTCACGTAATTTCTTTGTTTGCTCTTTCCCATTAGCCGCAAGGGCATGGTCTGGTTGAATAGTCAATGCTGTTTCAAAATGATCCATTGCCTCATCCATTTGCTCATTATATAAGGCGATTACTCCTAAATTATAATGTGCATCACTATGCGCTTCATTTAGCTTTAAAACCTGTTCGAAAGCATCTTTAGCTTCATCTAAATGATCACTTTGGGCCAGTGACATTGCATATTGAAAGGCAATTTCTTCATCATCAGGCTCTAGTTCAGTGGCACGCAGGAGGTATGGAATTGCAAGTTTCATTTGTTCCTGGTTTTGTAAAGCGATACCTAGCATATAGTATACGTCTCCTTCTTCCAGACCAAGTTCAATTGCTTTCTGGAAATTTTGTTGTGCTTTCCCATAAACCGACTCTTCCAAAAACACATTGCCAAGCCCATAATATGCTGTTGCAGCATGCTCATCCAACTCAATTGCTTTTTCAAAAAAACGTTGCGCCCGTGCTAACTCATGTAGATGGATCAGTAAGTTGCCAAAATTAATATAACCTACTGGATCTTCGGGATTTTCTTCAATAATTTCCGTAAAAAGTTTCGCTGATTCCTCTAATTTTTGTTCTTGCATATATGCAACTGCCTGCTGCATTTTATCCATTTTCAACACCACACATTTCTATTATCGTGTAAGGAAAAGGATCCAGAGCCACTTATCAGCGACAAAGGGATCCTTCCTGTTTTTACTAGTTAACCGACATAACTTATCCGCTGATCATTTTTGATAACCTGGTCGATTGTTCCCCCACCTAGGCATATCTCCCCGTCATAAAAAACGACAGCCTGTCCTGGTGTAATGGAACGTTGTCTTTCATGAAACCTAACATGGGCACTTCCGTCATCTAAAATCGTCACAGTTACCTTACTATCCTTTTGACGATAACGGAATTTGGCAGTACACGTAAACGTTTTGCCCAGATCTTTTGTGGTTATCCAATTCAGATCTGTTGCGATTAAACTATCTGAATACAAATGTTCATTCGTTGATCCTTGTTCTACATACAAAACATTATCTGTTAAGTTTTTACCTACTACAAACCAGGCATCACCAGACCCGCCAATACCAAGTCCCTGGCGTTGGCCAATTGTGTAGTACATGAGGCCTTCGTGATTACCTTTTTCCTCGTTATGAAGTGTTTTCATTTTGCCTGGCTGCGCTGGTAAATATTCACTTAGAAATTCTTTAAAGTTACGTTCCCCGATAAAACAGATACCAGTACTATCTTTCTTGGCAGCCGTTGCTAAACCTTGCTCAGCAGCTATTTTTCTAACTTCTTTTTTCGGAAGATGACCTAAAGGAAACATTACCTTTTCCAGCACGTCAGGTGTAAGCTGATTTAGAAAATAGGTCTGATCCTTGTTGTCATCCACCCCGCGAAGCATTTCAAATTCGCCCTCACGCTGTCTTATTTGTGCGTAATGCCCCGTTGCTAAATAATCTGCCCCAAGTGACAGCGCGTGATCTAGGAACGCTTTAAATTTAATTTCTTTATTGCACATCACGTCCGGGTTCGGTGTTCTCCCAGCTTTATATTCATCTAAAAAATAGGTAAACACTTTGTCCCAATATTGTTTTTCAAAATTAACTGCATAATAAGGAATTCCAATTTGATTGCACACCCGAACAACATCCTCAAAGTCCTCAGTAGCAGTACAAAAACCATTTTCATCCGTGTCATCCCAGTTTTTCATAAAAATTCCTACAACGTCATAGCCCTGTTCCTTGAGCAAAAGGGCTGCTACGGATGAATCAACTCCCCCGCTCATCCCAACGACTACGCGTGTGTCTTTATTATTATTTCCCATTATTTCACCACCTGTTTAGGAAGCTGCTAACCGCTTAACAATAGAAGCAATTCTTTCCGCCGCCTCCATTATATCTTCCTTTTTGTTATGCAGACCAAAGCTGAACCGTATAGAATTCGTTGTTCGTTCATTGCCAGCACCGTACATTGCACTTAGTACATGTGACGGTTCAACCGATCCTGCAGTACACGCACTGCCACTTGAAGCCGCTATTCCGGTCAGGTCAAAGTTAGTAAGTAGTTGTTCAACATTTGTACCTGGAAAACTAATGTTGATAATAGAAGGAATTGCTTCTGACTGGTTACCATTAAGCTCAACATTTACGGCGGCTTGTTCCAATGTTTCAATAAATAACTTTTTATATTCTTTGTATGTTTCAACTCGGTTTTCCCTTTGATTCATCGCGAGCTGAACTGCATGTTGAAAGCCAACAGCGCTGACCACATTTTCCGTTCCGGGCCGCCTTTTACGTTCCTGTTCACCGCCAAACTGTAATGTATGAAGCGATACATTTTTATTGACATATAAAAAACCAATGCCTTTTGGTCCATTAATTTTATGTGAGCTAACCGTTAATAAATCAATATGGTCCTCTTTAACATCAATTGGCAGTTGACTGTATGCCTGGACAGCATCCGTATGGAAATAGGCCTGATGATTTTTTAAGAGTTCACCGATATCATGAATGGGCTGAATAATTCCCGTTTCATTATTAACAGACATAATTGAAACTACTATGGTGTGATCGGTTAATGCCTGTTTTAAATCGTTAACAGCCATTTTTCCATCTTCATACACCGGTAAGTACGTCACGTTAAAACCGTTTTCTTCTAAATGTTCCGCTGCGTGAAGTACCGCATGATGTTCTTGAACGGTTGTAATAATGTGGTTTCCTTTTTGTTTGTTCGCAAGTGCTGTCCCAATTAGCGCGAGGTTATCTGCTTCAGTCCCGCCGCTTGTTATAACAATTTCCTTCTCTTCGGCATGGATGCTCCCAGCAAAGACCTGTCTCGCTTGGTCCATTAATTGCCTCGCTTTTCTCCCGAATGCATGGACACTTGATGGATTGCCAAACACTTCGGAATAAATCGGGACCATAGCTTCGATCACTTCTGTTGCCATCGGTGCTGTCGCTGCATGATCCAAATAAATGTGATTCATGATAAACATTTCCTTCCCTGAGTCTACCTATATATAAAACATATATGATTCCTGATGGTGATCATTATCGTGATGAAGCAGATCTTCCAATGTGGTCGTATCCAGTACATCCTTAACGGCATCACGAACCCGCAACCATAATGCCTGCTTGGCTACATCTTCATCTTCAATGCCTTCAACGGGAGTTATCGGTCCTTCCAATACCCGAATAATATCACCTGCAGTTATTTTTTTAGGTTCATTTGCCAGCATATAGCCACCGTATGCTCCGCGGACACTTTTCACTAAACTTGCATTTCTTAGCGGAGAGGCTAATTGCTCTAGATAATGTTCAGATAAATCTTTTTCACGTGCGATTGATTTGAGTGATACTGGTCCCTTGCCATAATTTTTAGCAAGCTCAATCATAATGGTTAGACCATATCGTCCTTTTGTTGAAATCTTCATGCTTTACACCTCTATTGGTATTGTACTACTTTTATAGATAGAAATTAAATTATTCTAGTGTCATATTACAAGAATTAGTTATTGACACATGATATTATAGCATGAATAGTGCACATGTTGCATTTAAGGCAAATTTTATACAAAGGAATGGTAATAATGAAACAAAAACCATTGGCATATCGCATGAGACCGACACACATAAATGAAATAATTGGGCAAACCCATATTATCGGAGAAGGTAAAATAGTAAACCGGATGATTCAAGCAGAGCGACTGGCATCCATGATTCTATATGGACCACCGGGAACTGGTAAAACCTCCATGGCGGTTGCTTTAGGTAAAAGTCTTGGGATCCCAGTAAAAATGCTTAATGCAGTAGTAGATAAAAAGAAAGATATGGAGATTGTCATTGAAGAAGCAAAGATGACCGGTCAAATTGTCTTAGTTCTGGATGAGGTCCATCGTTTGGATAAGGCTAAACAGGACTTTCTCTTACCATATTTGGAAAGTGACTTAATTACGTTAATTGGTTGTACAACAAGCAACCCGTATCATTCTATTAATCCGGCAATACGCAGCAGATGCCACCTGTTTGAATTACTTGCTCTAACGCCAACAGACATCAAAGTTGCCTTGGAAAGAGCCATTGTGGATGAAACAAAAGGATTGGGATCATACCAGGTAAATCTCACCGATGAAGCCTTTGAACACTTTTCCCATGCAGCAAATGGTGATTTACGTTCTGCGTTAAATGGATTGGAACTTGCAGTATTTTCATCCCCGAAGGATGACCAAAATGTTGTCCATATAACACTGACCATAGCTGAAGAATGTATGCAAAAAAAGAGTTTTTCACATGATAAAAACGGGGATGCCCACTATGATGTTTTATCAGCATTTCAAAAATCCATCCGTGGAAGTGATGTCAATGCGGCATTGCATTATTTAGGTAGATTAATTGAAGCGGGTGATCTAGAAAGCATAGCCAGAAGAATGATCGTTTGTGCGTACGAAGATATCGGTGTTGCCAATCCCCAGGCAGGCCCCCGCGCTGTTTCAGCAGTGCAGGCTGCAGAACGTTTGGGGTTCCCAGAAGCACGTATCCCGTTATCCGTCGCAATTGTTGAACTTTGTCTATCGCCAAAATCAAATACGGCATACAAAGCGCTTGATGCGGCCTTGTCAGATATTCGAAATGGTAAAAGCGGTGACATCCCCATCCATTTAAAAGATTCCCATTATAGTGGTGCAAAAAGTCTTGGCAGGGGCGTTGAATATAAATACCCTCATAACTATGAAGCCAATTGGGTCAATCAGGAATATCTTCCAGAGACCTTACGAAAAAGAGAATACTATAAACCAAAAGATACAGGTAAATTTGAGCAGGCTATGAAACAAGTATATGAAAAAATTAAACGGGATAAAAATAATAGCAAGTGAGATAGGTATAATTCCTTTTGTAACCGGTCAAACTAGTAACAAATAACGATGAGCAATAATTAAATCTAGTTGCCGTAGTAAAAGGAGCTGAACTTTGTGGTTAAAGTTAGACAGGACGCATGGTCTCATGAAGATGATTTACTATTAGCGGAAACTGTTCTGCGTCATATACGTGAAGGAAGCACGCAATTAAATGCATTTGAGGAAGTTGGTGATCATTTAAACCGGACCTCTGCAGCGTGTGGATTTAGATGGAACGCTGAGGTACGAAATAAATATGACCATGCTATCGATCTTGCAAAAAGACAACGTAAAGAGAAAAAGAGAGCAGTGGCTGTAGCCGTTCAATCGCAAAAACAAATAGTGAATAAGACAGAGCAAGCAGTTAAACAACATAGTGTAGAGCAGGTTCCTGCTCAGCCAACTGAGTATAATATTTCAATGGATATGGTGATTGGTTACTTAAAACAAGTAAAAAAAGAAAATCAATCATCCAATCAATCAAAGGCTTCCATGGAACGCCTAGAAAAAGAGAATCAAAGTCTAAAAGGGCAATTAAATGAACTGGAAAAGAAATTGTCTGTTACTGAAAAGCAATTAAACACTGTGCAGGAAGACTATCAGGTCTTCATACAAATAATGGAACGCGCACGAAAAATGACGGTATTAGACGATCAGAGTCCAGTTAAAACCCCAGCGTTTCGCATGGATAAAAACGGAAACCTGCAACAAGTAGCAAACGGCAATTCAAATTAGAAAAGCGAAAGAGCCCCGTTCAGAGGCGGATAATAAGCAAGGGGCCATAGAACGCATGAGTTTGCGTTCGTAGTATCCATTCCTGATAACGACAGCTTCTGGGACTCGCGCTAACATATTTTATACATTCTTATCTTGTAAAAAAAGCTGCCACGTCACGTTTTCTCGTGATGTGGCAGCTTTATTATGTACGTATTTAATCCCGATTGTGCCGTCTGGCTTTTTTGTTTTGATCCCGCTCTCGGCAGGTGGGTGCCTTGTTCTATACCTCTTATGCTTCCTCTCTAAGTACGGTAAAGGCTTGCACGCAACACAGAAACGATCGGGCTCCCAAGTATAAAAATGTTCGGTCAAAACGTTTCTCAGACAAACACATCAGGATTAAATACTTTCAACTTTTACTGTAAGTTCATCATATCACAGTCATTGTATTTTAGCAATATTGACAATTATGAAAATTACATTACAACCATGACAATTTACTTACAATTAACTTTTTTGGTCATTTTTCTTATTTAATTGAATAGATAACTCATCCAATTGTTTAGCAGCAACTTCACTAGGTGCATCTGTTAATAAATCCGCTGCAGATGCTGTCTTTGGAAATAGGATTGTATCACGCATATTAGATCTGCCAGCCAGCAGCATAATCACTCTATCCAGGCCAAGTGCGATACCACCATGCGGCGGAGCCCCGTATTCCAAAGCTTCCAGAAGAAAGCCAAATTGTTCTTCTGCTTCTTCGGGTGTAAATCCAAGTGCTGCAAACATTTTGTCCTGCTGCTCTCGTTGATATATACGCAACGATCCTCCACCAAGCTCATACCCATTTAAGACTAGATCATATGCTTTTGCACGTACATTGCCGGGATCGGTTGATAATTTGCTGACATCCTCGTCCATTGGCATTGTAAATGGATGGTGTGCCGCGCTGTATCTTTCTGTATCTTCATCATACTCAAGCAACGGCCAGTCTGTTACCCATAGGAAATTGAACTTGTTTTCATCAATTAAATTCAGCTCCTTTGCCAACTTTTGACGCAACGCTCCAAGACTGTCATATACAACGGATGATTTGTCAGCGACGAACAGAAGTAAATCACCATCACTTGCATCTGCCTTATTTTTGATTGCGACAACTTCTTCCTCGGATAAAAACTTGGAAATTGGTCCTTTGAGCTCATCACCTTCTACTTTTAACCAAGCAAGACCTTTAGCACCATAAACCTTTACAAAGTCCGTAAGTTTATCAATATCTTTTCGTGAATAATTAGCTGCTTGATTCTTAACATTTAGTAATGCTACTTTCCCCCCGTTTTCTACAGCGCTTTGGAACACCTTAAAGGATGAGTCTTTGACACTATCAGATATATGAATAAGTTCCAGGGCAAAACGAGTATCCGGCTTATCTGACCCGTAACGGTCCATTGCCTCCTGGTATTTCATTCGTGGTAATGGCAGCGTTAATTCTATTTCTTTTACTTCTTTCATCACTTTTTGCATCATGTTTTCTGTCATGTCCATAATTTCATCGCTGGTCATAAAGGATGTTTCAATATCAACCTGCGTGAACTCTGGCTGTCGGTCAGCACGTAAATCTTCATCACGGAAACACCGTGCAATTTGGAAGTATTTTTCGAATCCTGAAACCATGATTAATTGTTTAAATAATTGCGGTGATTGCGGCAATGCATAGAATTCACCGGCATGGACCCGACTGGGAACTAAATAATCCCGGGCGCCTTCTGGCGTGCTTTTTGTTAAAATAGGTGTCTCCATTTCAAGAAAGTCGTTATCATTTAAGAAATTACGGATAACCTGAGTCGTACGGTGTCTTAATTTAAATGTCTCTTGCACTGTACTTCTTCGTAAATCCAAATAACGGTATTTTAAACGCAAGTCCTCAGATACATCTGTTTCATCCTGAATTAGAAATGGAGGATTCTTGGATTTGTTTATTATTTCAAGATCGCTTACCAGTACTTCAATTTCCCCTGTTTTAATTAAGTTATTAACGGTACTTCCTTCCCGTTTCACCACCTGACCTCTGACTTCCACAACATATTCACTACGGACAGATTCAGCGGTTCTCAGTGCTTCTTTTGAGACATCTGGGTTAAATACTATTTGAACAATCCCGGATTTATCGCGTAAATCAATGAAAATTAAACCACCTAAATCGCGTCTTTTTTGCACCCAGCCTTTAAGAACCACTTCCTCGTCTATATGATCGGTTCGCAATGAGCCTGCTAAACGTCTTGCTTCACTTGCCATTATGAAATACCTCCCATTTCCTTTGTTACAGTTTGCATATAAGATATAATATCTGAAATAGCTACTTCGGTTTGATCACCAGTTTGCATATGCTTGACATTAATCACCTGATTATCTACTTCTTCGTCACCCAAAATAAGAACAAATTTGGCATGAACACGATCGGCAGCCTTAAACTGACCCTTCATTTTACGTCCCTGATAATCACGATCTACTTGAACGCCATTTTCACGTAATAAGTGGACAAGACGAACAGACTCCATCTCGGCTTTTTCACCAAAAGCAACAATAAAGCTATCCAGTTGCTGTTCAACCGGCAATGTTATATTTTCCGCTTCAAGTGCCATCAATAGTCTCTCAATTCCCATTCCGAAACCAATTCCCGGTGTGTTTGGTCCACCTAGGTCTTCCACAAGACCGTTGTACCTGCCGCCTCCAGCCAAAGTAGTAATCGAGCCAAATCCCGCAGCTTCACTCATAATCTCAAATGCCGTATGGTTATAATAATCTAACCCGCGAACCAGATTTTTATCCACTGTGTATGGAATATCCATCTGATCAAGGTAGGTTTTGACTTTTTCAAAATAAGTTCTGGATTCCTCATTTAAAAACTCCAGCATGGATGGTGCAGATTTCATTGATGGGTGATCGCGGTCTTTCTTACAATCCAATATACGCAATGGATTCTGTGTCAATCGTGTTTGACAATCTTTGCACAATTCCTCTTTATGTGGTGAAAAATGTTCAATTAAGGCTTCCCGATAATTTTTACGGCTTTCACTATCACCTAAGCTATTGATAACAAGCTTCAATGACGTTAGGCCAAGTTCTTTGTAAACTGTCATTGCCAAATCGATAACTTCTGCATCCACTGCAGGATCTGCACTTCCCATTGCTTCTACGCCAAACTGATTTAACTGGCGCATCCGCCCTTTCTGTGGACGTTCATAACGGAACATCTGTCCAAAGTAATAAAGCTTTACTGGTTGAATTGCTGAACCAAATAGTTTGTTTTCAACGAATGCACGAACAACGGAGGCTGTTCCTTCCGGTCTTAATGTAAGGCTCCTGCCACCACGATCTTCAAATGTGTACATTTCCTTTTGGACAATGTCCGTAGAGTCTCCTACACCTCGTTGAAATAGTTCGGTGTGTTCAAATAATGGAGTACGGATCTCATTAAAATGAAATCTGTCACACACGTTTTTTATCACTCGTTCAACATATTGCCAATTTTTAGCTTGTTCCGGTAAAATATCCACCGTACCACGTGGTGCTTTAATATTCATACACTGTTCCTCCTTTTAACAATACAAAAAACTCCCATCCCTAATATAAAAAAGGGACGAGAGTTCACCCGCGTTGCCACCCTAGTTGATGCGTCATCAGCATCCACTCTTCACAGTTAACGCCTGCAAAACGTCTTAACCTACTTTGTTCGATTAAGATCCTAAAGAATGTCTTTCATTAAGGGATTATGTGAAAATGCTCGCAGCCCAGTGGCATTTTCTCTCTGTTCATATCGAACTTAATTACTTTTTCCTTCAAATGGGTATAATTGATTTAAATTTAATGTCGATTCATTATAGAATGATTATAATCATAATCGTTACCTGCTATAATGTCAAGCACGATTAATTCTTTTCTTTAACTGTTTTACCTCACCGATGGAGATACCTAATTCCATCGCTATTTCCATAGGGTTTGCATGTTCATGTATTTCCATAAACCGATGCAGATTAATATCCTGCAGATCCTTGCTATTTGATGTTTTCCATTGCATGTCATTCACGCGCATTATTTCTACCTCCTATTACAATAACTATCTTTGCCTAAATACATTATTTCTATTAAAATAAGACATGATACATATTTGTTTGATTTTTAGGAGGAAAATGATTTGCGAACGTTGAAAATGCTCGGTATTTGCCTTGGCATCCTACTGATTCTGACTGCTATGACAAATCCAGTTCATGCAAAAAAAGCGGTAATTCACACAGATATTCTGAATGTTAGAAGTGGACCCGGCCAGAACTTTGAAGAAATAACGGAAGTTCACGCAAATGAAACTTATCCGATTGTGAACGAACAGGGAGACTGGGTGCAAATTCAGTTGGATTCAACTAAGGGATGGGTAACATCAGAATATATTTCAATCCAAGAGGAAAAGGCACCTGACAAACAAGCGAAAAAGAAGAACCAACAACCTAGCGTGCAGACGCTAACCATACCTTATAAACACACACATTTAAGAAGCGGTCCTTCAACCGAATATGAAATCGTCGGTTTCGCTGACAAAGGAATGACCTTTGATGTTTTAAGCGAAACGGATGAATGGTATGAAGTGAAACATGATGATTTAAAGGGATATTTAAATAAGAGGTTTATTAAGGATGCAGCGGAATCCGCCTCAACAGGAATTGAAAATAAAACCATTGTTATTGATGCGGGTCACGGCGGACGTGATGTTGGGGCAATTGGTGCAAGCGGTACTTTCGAAAAAGATTACACATATAAGACAACGATGGAGTTGAAACAGGAATTAACAATATTAGGTGCAAATGTAATATTAACTAGATCACAAGACGAGTTTATTTCACTTGGAAGCCGGGCAAGTTATTCAAATGTTGCAGGAACGGATGCATTTATCAGTATTCATTACAATAGTACTCCTGCTCTCCCGAATGTAACCGGAATCGGTACCTACTATTACCACGGTCAAAACAAAAAATTAGCAACATACATTCAGCAGGGGTTGATTAAAGAAACCAATGCAGATGACCGAGGTGTAGCATTTGGCGACTTTGCTGTAATCAGGCAAAACTTTAAACCTGCTGTCTTAGTGGAACTTGGTTTCCTGTCAAACCCGGAAAAAGAAAAGCTTCTCCAAACAGATGCATATCAAAAAAAACTTGTTCAAGGTATGATCAATGGATTACTGAAGTATTTCGCGAATAAATAAGAAAAGCGTAAGCGTCCGCTTCCGAACGCCGTAGCGGACAGACTTTCGTTTTTACCTGCTGATCTATTGAAAAAAAGGAAAGCCACCTTTTCCAGGGTGGCTTTCCTTTTTATTTATCATTACTATCCAATATAAATGTAGCCGGTCCAACATTCGTCAGCTGTACATTCATCATTTCTCCAAATATTCCTGTCTCAACAGGAATACCCTGATCCGCCATTAACCGATTGGCAGCCAGGTACAGTTCATTTGCATGCTCCGGCTTTGCTGCATCAACAAAACTTGGCCGTCTTCCTTTTTGCGTGTTAGCATAAAGCGTGAACTGGGAAATCGATAATACTCCCCCATTTACATCTTTAAGTGATAAGTTCATTTTTTGATTTGCATCCTCAAAAATACGCAGATTAACTGCTTTATTAACAATATATTTGGCGTCCTCTATTGTATCATCATGCGTAACACCCAACAGCATAACTAAGCCATCGTCAATCTTCCCTGAAACATTATCATTAACCGTTACACTGGCATTTTTGGCCCGCTGAATGATTGCCCTCATGGCGTCCCTCCTTCGCTTGCCCTAAACAGTCGCCTCCGCATTTCTTTTTCAGCTGCGGCTTCTAGAAGCTGCCGTCACAAGCAATGGACACTTCGAACGCTTAACCCCCCGCGTTCTTCGGTCCTTTGCTTATCCGTCCGCTTCTGAACAGGCGCCTCCGCTTTTTTTACTGAACTGTTCTGGTTACGGTGTATACTTCTTTTATTTGTTTAATTCGCTCTACTATTTTTCGTAAATGGTTTGTGTCATGAATGAGTATTGTAATATGAATAATTGCCATTTTGTTTCGATCGGAACGCCCAGTTACTTGGGTAATATTTGTCTTTGTTTCATTTACAGCCTGCAAAACCTCATTTAATAATCCACGACGATCATATCCAGAAATTTCAAGATCCACATGGTACTGCTTTTTATCACTTTGGTTTGTTTCCCATTCCACATGGAGTATGCGCTGCTTTGCATCCTCTGTTTGCACATTAGGGCAGTCAGACCTGTGAACAGATACACCGCGGCCTTTTGTAATATAACCAACAATATCATCACCCGGAACAGGATTACAGCATTTTGACAGGCGAACCAATAGGTTATCAACACCTTCAACCTTGACACCAGAATCACGTTTATGCGTCTTGTTGGCCTTAACATCCGTTTTCACATCTTCCAATGTTTGGGCAAGATCTTGTTCTTTTAATTTTGATTGACGAATTTTATCTGTCAGTCTTGTGGCTATTAACGCTGCTGTAATTCCTTGATAGCCGACGGCCGCATACATATCCTCTTCATTCGTAAAATTAAATTTTTCATAAACACGCTGCAGATTATCCTGAGTTAGAGCTTCCTTCGGTTCAATACCCAAAGAACGAATTTCTTTATCGACTAACTCTTTACCTTTTGTAATATTTTCTTCACGCCGCTGTTTCTTAAAAAACTGTTTGATTTTATTTTTAGCCTGTGAGGTTTGCGTTACCTTTAACCAGTCATGGGACGGTCCATAAGAATGTTTTGACGTCATTACATCAATAATGTCACCGTTCTTCAGTTTATAATCAAGGGGTTCCATCTTGCCGTTAATTTTTGCACCTATCGTTTTATTTCCAATTTCCGTATGAATTCGATAGGCGAAATCAAGCGGAACTGATCCGGATGGAAGCTCAATTACATCGCCTTTTGGTGTAAAAACATATACCATATCGGAAAATAAATCGACTTTTAATGACTCCATGAATTCTTCAGCATCATGCGTCTCGTTTTGCCAGTCCAGAATTTCACGGAACCAAGTAAGTTTTTCTTCGAAGGTTTTCTTATCCTTATTAAGTTGTCGCCCTTCTTTATATGCCCAGTGCGCAGCAATTCCGTATTCAGAAATCTCGTGCATCTCTTTTGTCCGTATTTGAACTTCAAGCGGATCCCCCTTAGGGCCGATTACAGTGGTATGCAAAGACTGGTACAGATTAGGCTTTGGCATAGCTATATAATCCTTAAACCTTCCAGGCATTGGTTTCCAACATGTATGAATAATACCAAGTACCGCGTAGCAATCCTTAATACTATCCACAATAATGCGAACTGCAAGTAAATCATAAATTTCAGTGAATTGTTTGTTCTGTTTCATCATTTTTTTGTAAATACTGTATAAATGCTTAGGCCTGCCGGAAATATCGGCGTCAATGTTTACTTCTTTTACCTGCTTGTTCACTTCATCCATTACATCTTTAATATAGGATTCACGCTGATCCCTTTTTTGTTTCATTAACTGAACAATACGGTAATACTGCTGCGGATTAAGGTATCTTAGTGCGGTGTCTTCGAGTTCCCACTTTATGGTTGAAATACCTAATCTATGTGCTAACGGTGCAAAGATTTCAAGTGTCTCATTGGAAATTCTTCGCTGTTTTTCCGGTGCGAGATGTTTTAATGTCCGCATATTATGCAATCGGTCTGCTAGTTTTATTAAAATAACACGAATATCTTTCGCCATCGCAACGAACATTTTTCGATGGTTTTCTGCCTGGATAGCCTCTTTCGACTTATATTTAATTTTTCCAAGCTTTGTTACGCCATCGACCAGCATTGCTACTTCATGATTGAAATTTTCCTCTAGGTCCTCTAAGGTAACGGTCGTGTCTTCTACAACATCATGCAGAAATCCACCTGCGATTGTTTCTGAGTCCATTTCCAGTTCAGCCAGTATACCTGCTACCTGCACGGGATGGATAATGTATGGCTCACCAGATTTCCGGAATTGATCCGAATGAGCACGCTCAGCAAATTCATATGCACGTCGAACAAAAGCTGCATCATCCTCGGAAAGGTATTCGCGGGCTCTATCAATAACATCTTCACTTGTTAAAATATCATCTTTTGCCATGAGATCACCTAAATTCAATGTAGAGAATAATCATACCATATATATTTCTTCCTAGTATCGAAAATAATTGTAAAAATGTAAAGCAATATACATTAATAGTGTACTTGCACATTTACTATATACCTATAATCTACTAATATGCTTCAGATAGCAACCCAATATATTAGAAAATCTCGGCATTCGCCATACAAGCAAATACCGAGTTTTTCTAATACTTAAGGAAAGTATAAAAACTTAAAGGACTTAAGTAAAAAAAAATCTAAGGCTTTCGCCATTAGTTCTTGGCGATAAGCCAAGATTTTCTAATAACGCATTAGGGTGAGTACGTCATAACCATCCAGCTTACTGCGTCCATCCAAATAAGTAAGCTCGATTAGAAATGCACAACCAACCACAATCCCGCCCAGTTCTTCTACTAATTTAATTGTAGCTTCAATTGTGCCTCCAGTTGCAAGTAAATCGTCCGTGATTAATACTCGTTGCCCGGGTTTAATGGCGTCCTTATGAAGGGTTAAAACGTTTTTGCCATATTCCAATCCGTAATCCACTTTAATTACTTCGCGTGGCAGCTTTCCTTCTTTTCGTACAGGTGCAAATCCAATTTCTAATGCATAAGAAACCGGACAACCAATTATAAACCCGCGTGCCTCTGGTCCGACAATAATATCAATTGCCTTTTCTTTAGCAAAATCCACAATTTCATCGACCGCTGATTTAAAAGCAGCACCATTATCCATTAGTGGTGTTATGTCTTTAAACTGAACGCCTTCTTTTGGCCAGTCTTCTACTATTTTTATATATTTCTTATATTCCATAGGTAAGCTCCTCCTTGGAAATATCTACATCATTTGTTAAACGGTGAAACCATTGATTTAAATCATCATAATTTGAATAATAAAGTTTCTTTTCTATTTCACTGCGTTTAATTCGTTGTTGATATAACCTTGATTCCTGCAAATCTTTTTTTGCAGCACTTCTATTTGGTTTAGCAAGTCCATTCTCTATAATAACAAAATTCAACTCAAAAAACACATTTAACATAAACCGGATTCTTTCTTCTGTCCAATTTTGGCTTTTCATTAAAACAAAAAGGTCTTTCTTTATATCAAAATACCCACGCTTTAGGATTAATGCATAGAACTGCTTGAAATCTTCTCTGGAGGGAAATGCTTTTAAATAATGACTGTCTTCCAAATAAAAGCATACATGAATATTAATTGGATTTGCCTTTCGAATAATCCACTCTAAGTTTTCAAGTTCGTCCGGTAAGTCAAATAGAAAAACAGTATCCACTGTATCCATTGTTTCAGGAGGCTTTGTGTACGATAAAACATCCAATTTTATTGGTACCTGTTTAACACGAGCTTGAACATTGTTGCCGATTGCTAGGTAATGTTCCGAATTATTTAGAAATGGCAAAATATCTAGTTGCTTTTTTCCCCTATGATCAAAAAGCTGCTGTTCATCAATTTGTAAATCTTGAATCACAATTTGCGCCTTCCTATTTCCATTCCATTCGTTTATGCCTATTTCCCCAACTACTGAAAGTGGGTTCTTTTCCGAAATAAAAGGAAAACAATCTCCGAGCCCAAAG
Organism: Virgibacillus phasianinus; assembly: GCF_002216775.1. GTDB lineage: Bacteria > Bacillota > Bacilli > Bacillales > Amphibacillaceae > Virgibacillus_F > Virgibacillus_F phasianinus. The sequence continues at coordinate 2,822,645 of NZ_CP022315.1, read as the reverse complement.
CCAATCCCATCGATTGACAAAGATTCTTGTTTAAACTGCACTTTTAAATGGTTTAACTTTGCTCCTATTTGGCGCACAGTTGATGGAAATTGTTTGAGATGAAATACTGGCTTAGGATTTGCCATTCCAAACGGTGCTAATTGACTAATCTCATTTACCAGCTCTTCATTTATTTCTTTAATTGACAGTGTTTTGCTGACAGTTATTTCCTGCTTGAATTCCTCATCGGTCAGCTGAGAGTAAATCATTTCCGTCAGTGTATCACGCAGTAAGGCAATGTTCTCTATCGGTAACGTCATGCCTGCCGCTTGCGAATGGCCGCCAAAATGCGTAAAGTAATCCCTTACCTGCATACAATTTTTGAACAGATCAAATGCCGGTATACTTCGGGCAGATCCTTTTGCACTGCCTTTTTCAGAATGGATTGCGAGAACAATTGCTGGTCGATCATACTTTTTGACAAGTTTTGAGGCTACAATTCCGAGTACACCTTCATTCCATCCTTCTTTAGCAACAATGGTCACACCGGAATCCTTTGTATCATCTACTAATACTTCAGCTTCCGCCACAATCTCATTTACTAATTGTTGACGTTCCTTGTTCAGGTCCTGCACGGCTTCGGCCAAGTACGCTGCCTCATCTTCAGCTTCTGTCATCAGCAGTTCAACTGCCAGCCCAGCATCCTTCAGCCTGCCAACTGCATTTAACCGTGGTGCAATTTGAAACCCAACATCTTCTTCTGAAACATTTCCTTCAATCCTACATTGGTTTTTTAATGCTCTAAGTCCAGGTCTCTTGGTATCAGTTAACTTTTGCAACCCATAATATGCAAGGATCCTATTTTCATTTACTAACGGGACTAAATCAGCAATTGTCCCAACAGCAACCAGGTCAAGTAAATGATCTGGAAAATATCCAAGCAACCCTTGAGCAAATTTAAATGCGACACCGACTCCTGCAAGTTCCTTAAAAGAATATGTCGGGGCACATTTCGGATGAAGGATTGCTAATGCTCCAGGTAATTCTTCCTGTGGTTCATGATGATCCGTAATGATTAAATCAAGCCCAATTGATTCAGCAAATTTCGCTTCAGAAACAGATGCAATTCCACAATCGACAGTAATAATTAATTTGACCCCTTGTTCGTGTGCATAGGAAAATGCATGTTCATTTGGTCCATAACCTTCTGTAAACCGATTGGGTATATAATAGTCACAGTCCGCACCAATTTCCAGTAACGCCGACATTAAGAGTGTTGTGGAAGTAACACCATCCGCATCATAGTCACCATAAACCAGAATCTTTTCATTTTGTTTAATTGCTTTATGTACACGATCAGTTGCCACATCCATGCCAAGAAGATCTTCCGGCATAAGCAGATTGGCCAGATCAGGAGATAAAAATTCACTTGCATCTTTCGCAGTCGTTATTCCGCGTTGTACTAGTAATTCCTTGATAACAGGGGACAAATCCGTTGAATCACCCGACCATGCTATTGTTTCCGCTTCTTCATTTGAAAAATTCCAGATTGCTTTACTCTTTAACATATATTCACCCCTGACCTTCCTATTATACAAAAGAGAGCCAAGGGTCGCAATTGGAATTATTTATTACTTTGCTGCTGATCTGTCTGCTCGGGAGTGTCAATTGTTTCTATCTCTCCCTGCTCTAACTCCGGTTGCAGGCGATCATCTGTGTCTTTTTGGTTATTCAATTGCTTATTTTCTTTTCTTAATGTTTTATTTTCACGTTGAAGACGGAACACTTTAATAACACCAACTGCTGCTGTGATGACACCACCCATTAACACGGAAAATAGAATAACAAAGATCAGCGGGGCTTCACCTGACCCAAATAAGTAATTTACCTCGACCGAATCAACATTGATAACGGCAAAGATAGCTACAATAATAACAAAAATAATAGCAAATATTACATATGTTTGACCTCTCATGACCTACACCTCCTACAGTATATGTATAAATTACCCAGTTTTAGGTTGGTTTAATCATAAGAAATAGTTAGCTTACTGTTACGTCGCAATTTATATCAACTGTCAAATAAATAATATGTCAAAGCCTCATTCGTCCCTTATACTTTTAGAAAATCTTGGCTTGTCGCCAAGAACTAATGGCGAAAGCCTTAGATTTTTTTATACTTTATACCCATAAAGATTTATACTTTCTTAAAGTGTGAAAAAAACCCTTGCTGTATTGAACAACAAGGGTTTTGTCAAATACGTCCTTTACACTTGTGGACCTTCTGTTTTTTTCTTTTTGGCAAATACAACAGGTTTTTTCTTAATCATTTTACCTCTCCAAACTAACCAAAGCTGGGATGCAAGGAATAGGGATGAGTAAGTACCTGCAATTAGTCCTACTGTAAGGGCAATAGCAAATCCACTGATAGACTCTGCACCAAGAAATAAAAATGCCAATACAGCAATTATCGTGGTTAGCGATGTATTGATACTGCGTGTGAATGTTTGAACCAGGCTTCTGTTTACAATAAGTGCCAGTTCTTTAACTGATTTAACACGCTTACGTTTGATCAAGTTCTCTCTAATCCTGTCAAAGGTTACAATCGTATCATTAATCGAGTAACCAACTATCGTCAATAATGCCGCCACAATATTTACATCAAATTCAATGTGGAACAGACTAAATATTGCAATGACGAAAAATGCGTCATGAACGAGGGCAATAATAGCTGTTATTGCAAAGTAGAATTCAAACCGGAATGCAACATAAATAATCATTCCGATAATCGCTATGCCTACTGCATACAATGCATTTTTAACGAGTTCTTCTCCAACAATAGGCGAGACAACACTCACATTCGGTGCGTTACCGTATTTATCCATGAAAAAGCTCTTTATTTCTGCAATTTGGTCTTTATCCAATACGGTATCGTATCTTGCCACTGCGATTTCCTTATTGTTCCCGGCTAGCACTACGGATTCTGGCTCTAGGTTTAATTCGGCCAAACTATCCTGAACTTGGTCAGTGGTCAGGCTATCGTTTGCCAATACCTGAACACGTGAACCACTTGTAAAGTCAATTCCGGGATTCAATTGAAATAGAACCAGTGAAATCGCCCCAAGAATTACCATAATACTAGAGGCTATAAAGAATTTTCTCCGGTGGTTTACCGGTTTTAACTCCCGGTTAAAGAGCTTAGGCTCGTGCTCTGTTTTATCTTTTATATCCTTAATATCCCTTTGTTTTACCCCAAACCAGCCTGGGCGGTTACGTAAAAATTTGGTTTTGATCCATAATCCCATTAAAATTCTTGAACCGTAAACGGCTGTGATAAAACTTACCAGAATACTGATGATTAGCATAGTGGCAAACCCTTTTACCGAGCTTGTACCAAATGCAAATAGAATAACCGCGGCAAGTATCGTCGTAATATTGGCATCTAAAATCGTGGAAAGTGAGTTCTTGTTCCCTGCTTTAAAGGCAGCAGAAATCGACTTACCTTCACGAAGCTCTTCTTTTATACGCTCATTGGTGATAACGTTGGCATCAACAGCCATACCCACACCCAGAATTAATGCGGCAATTCCCGGTAATGTTAATACCCCGTTAAGCAGTTCAAATACTACCAACACCAGGTAAATATAGATGCTTAAGTTAATAGCAGCAATCAGTCCTGGAAAACGGTAATAAACAATCATGAACAGAAAGATAATACCGACACCAATAATTCCAGCAAATACCGTTTTGTTCAGTGCCTGTTCACCAAATTGTGCTCCAACTGATGTGGAATACTTCTCATTTAAATTAACCGGTAACGACCCGGAATTGATGATGTCCGCAAGCCGCTGTGCTGATTCAACTGTGAAGTTTCCAGAAATCTGCACATTTGTTGTATTCAATGTCTGCGTTACCTGAGGGGCTGATATGTACTTTTGTTCCTCTTCCTCTTTTTTATATTCTTCAGCAAAGGAATCCCCTTTTTGGTAATCCATCCAAATTACCAGCAGATTATCCTGATAAGTCGTGTCAGGATTCTGCATTTGTTTGATTTCACTGGTAACCTCAGCGAACTTTGAGGCATCCTTTAATTGCAGTGTAACAATAGGTGCATTTGTTTTTGGATCAAAGTCCT